>JAVHVY010000242.1:0-34681 GCA_032160305.1 Actinoplanes sp. | reverse complement strand
CCGGTCGCCGGCGCAGACGGCCGCTCACTACAGCGCCGAGATCCTCGCCACCTTCGCCATGATGGACATCGCGGTCGACCAGTACACGGTAACCAACGGCGACCCGACCTACCCGGCCGCGCTTGGGGCGTTCTTCGCCCGCCTGGCGGCCGCACCGCAGGTGCGGCCCCGGGAGGGGCGCGCGTTGTTCGACGGCGAGACCGGACGGTACCTCTTCGAGGCGGACGTGACGGGTCGGTGCCCCACCTGCGGCAACAGTACCGGCGGGAACGTCTGCGAGGCCTGCCGCGAGCCCAACCTCTGCGTAGACCTCGTCGATCCCCGCGCCTGCGGATCCGAGGCAACTCCCCGGGAGGGCGCCGTCGTGCGGTACAGCGTGCCGCTGCACGAGCTTCGCACCCAGGTGGAGGAGCACCATCGTCTCGGGCGCGTCCCGGCGACGATCAAGGAGCTCGCCGACCGGGTGTTCCGCCGGGACCGGATCGACGTCGCCCTCACCCACCCCGTCGATTGGGGCGTGCCGGTGCCGGCGCCGCAGCCGGGTACCGACGGCCAGATCATCTGGTCCTGGCTGGACTACGCCTTCAGCATCCTGCACAGCATCGAGGCGCTGGGCGGCCGGCTCGGCCAGGACTGGCGGTCGGACGCACCGCGGCCGGACTGGAAGATCGTGCACTTCCTCGGCTCGGACGGCAGCTTCTTCCACCCGATCCTGATCCCGGCGCTGTACAAGCTCGCCCACCCGGACTGGAACCCGGACATCGACTACCACGTCAACGAGTTCTACCTGCTGGAGGGCAGCAAGTTCTCGACCAGTCGCCACCACGTCATCTGGGGCAAGGACATCCTCACCCCGCAGAGCGTCGACGGCGTCCGGCTGTACCTGGCGTTGACGCGTCCGGAGGGCCGCCAGACCAATTTCGAACTCGCCGCCTACGAGGCGTTCGTGCAGGACACCCTGGTCGACACCTGGCAGGGTTGGCTCCACGAGCTCGGCGCCCGCGTCGCGGCCCGCCACGACGGACGGGCTCCCGACGCCGGCATCTGGACGCCCGAGCACACGGCCTTCTTCGCTCGCCTCAACACCCGGCTGTCGGCGTTGACCGGCAGCCTCGGCCAGGACGGATTCTCGCTCAACCAGGCGGCCGCGGCGCTGGCCGGCATCGTCGAGGACGTCACGGCGTTCGCCCGGCGGGAACGCCCGCTCGCGGACGTTCCCGGCTGGGCGGACGAGGCCCGCACCGGCGTCGCGCTGGAACTCGCCGCGGCGCAGTTGCTCGCCGCCGTCAGCGCGCCCGTGATGCCGCGGTTCGCGGCCCGCCTCGCCGCCGCTCTCGGCGGCGCCACAACCACCGAATGGCCGCGCATGGTGACGCTGGTGAAGCCAGGCACCGCCGTCGACCTGGCCGGGCAGGTCTTCTTCGGCGGGCAGCCGGAGTCTGCGCCGCTGCTGGAGTGGCTGTCCAACCTGGTCCGTGGTGCGCTGCGGCTGCCGGCTGACGAGCCGGTGCACGACAAGACGCTGGTCAGCCTCGGCATGGAGTCGTTGCAGGCCATCGCATTGCAGTACCAGATCGCGGAGCAGGTCGGCGGCGACCTGTTGATCGAAGACCTGTTGGGGTGCCGCGACGTCGCCGCGCTCGCCGCCCAGCTCGCCGACGAGCTGCCACCCGAGGTCGTCGCTGCCCAGGCGGAGAAGGTGACTTCATGAGCCACGTCCAGATCCTGCGCGACATCCAGGCCCGCGGTCTCAGCGTCGCCGCCGACGGGGGCCAGCTGCGCCTGCAGGGGCCGCGGGAGCGGATGGACGCCGAGCTGGTCGGCCGGATCAAGGCGCACAAGGCCGAGCTGATCGCGTACCTCGAGGCCGCGGGGAGCTTCCCGCTGACTGAGCTGCAGCGCGGCTACCTCGCGGGGCGCGGCGAGGTCTTCGAGATCGGCAACGTCGCCAGCCACGTGTACCACGAGATCGAGGGCGCCTGGGACGTCGACCGGCTGCAGGCTGCTCTGCGGTCGGTCGTCGCCCGCCACGGCATGCTGCGTACCCGATTCACCGCCGACGGCGCGCAGGTCGAGCAGGCCGCGGTGGACTTGCGGATCGACCGGCTGGACCTGCGGGGCCACAGCGCGGCCGAGCAGCGGGACCGCCGGGCCGCCCTGCGCGCACAGCGTTCGCACCGCATCCTGCCGGTCGACGAGGCGCCGCTGCTGGCCGTCGAGGTCACCATCCTGGCCGACGACCGCATGGTGCTGCACGTCAGCCACGACGGGCTGGTGATGGACGCCATCAGCATGTTCCTGTTCTTCCGGGACTGGTGGTCGGCCTACACCGCCGGCGGCGACCCGGGGCGGCAGGCGGAGCCGGAGGCGTCGTTCGCGGTATACGTCGCGGCGGTGGAAGCCGCCCGCACCCGCGCCGCGGCGCAGCGCTCCCGCCGGTACTGGCTGGACCGGCTGGACGACCTGGCGCCGCACCCCGACCTGCCGTTGCGCGCCAACCCGGCGGCGATCACCCAGCCCCGGTTCTCAGCCCATTTCGTCCGGGTGGACGCGCCGTCCTGGGCGGGGCTCAAGGACCGGGCCGCGGCCGCCGGACTGACCCCGTCCGGGCTGCTGTTCGCCGCGTACGCGGAGACGCTGGCGTGCTGGGGCGCCGGCCCGCGGTTCACCGTCAACACCACCGTCGCCAACCGGCCGCCGATCCACCCGCGCATCTACGAGGCGATCGGCAACTTCGGCGAGACGATGCTGGTCGAGGTGAGCGTCGACCGGACCGTCAGTTTCACCGATCGGGCACGGGCACTGCAGGCGCAGCTCCGCCGCAGCCTGGACAACCGGCACTTCTCTGGCATCGAGGTGCTGCGTGAACTGGGCCGGCGCGGCGGCGCCACCAGCGCGCGGATGCCGTACACCTTCAACAGCGCGCTCGGGTACGTGCACAGCGACGTCGACGGCTCCGCCCTGGAGCTGTTCGGGCCCGAGGTGCACACCTCCAGCCAGACGCCGCAGGTCTGGCTCGACGTCACCCCGTTCGAGCAGCACGGCGGCGTGGTCGTGCAGTTCGACAGCGTCGACGGGCTGTTTCCCGAGGGGCTCGTCGAGGCGATGGTCGCGGGCTACCAGAGCCTGCTGGAGCAGCTGCTCGACGAGGGCACCTGGTCGGCGACCACGTTGGATCTGCTGCCCGCCGACCAGAAGCAGCGCCGCCGCGAAGCCAATGACACGGCACGGGTGCTGCCCGGCGGCGGCTTGCTGGATGCCTTCGCGGCGCACGCGGAGCGGGCGGCCGACGCGCCGGCCATCGTGACCGGTGCCGCGACGATGACCTACGGCGAGCTGCTCCGGCGGGCGACGCACGCAGCCGGGTGGCTGCGCGAGCGCCAGGTCGGCCGCGACGAACTGGTGGGGTTGGTCATGCGGCGCGGGCCGGAGCAGATCATCGGCATCCTCGCCGCGGTCCTGGCCGGCGCCGCGTACCTGCCGATCGACGCCGCGCTGCCGGCGCAGCGGCAGGGATATCTGCTGGCGGACGGGAAGGTGCGCTGCGTCCTGACCAATGTGGACGACCCGGCAACGGGCGACCTGGGCTGCGAGATCCTCGGGCTGGACGCGACGCGGCCGGCGTGGACCGTGCCGGTGGACGTGCCGGCCCTGCCCGGCGCGAGCCCCGACGACCTGGCCTACGTCTTGTACACCTCGGGGACGACGGGGCAGCCCAAGGGGGTCATGGTCAGCCGCCGCAGCGTGGCCAATGTCGTGACCGACTGCAACTCGCGGTTCGGCATCGGGCCGCGGGATCGGTTCTTCGGCGTCAGCGCATTCAACTTCGACCTGTCGGTCTACGACGTGTTCGGCGCGCTCAGCGCCGGTGCGGCGATCGTCCTGCCGGACCCGGACCGGGCCGCCGACCCGGCGCACTGGTTGGCGCTGTGTGGCAGCGCGGGCGTCACCGTGTGGAACTCGGTGCCCGCCATCGTGTCGCTGCTGCACGACCAGGCGGCGGCCGACGGCGCGGAGCCGCTGGCCGCGCTGCGGCTGGTGATGATGAGCGGCGACCGGATCCCGCCGACCCTGCCCTCGGCGCTGCGGGACCTCAAGCCCGGCCTGCGGGTCGTCTCGCTCGGCGGGCCGACGGAGACGACGATCTGGAACATCCTGCACCCGGTCGGCCCGGAGGAGGACGGCGCGCAGAGCATCCCCTACGGCCGGCCCAACGCCAACAACCGGGCATACGTGCTGGATCGCGACGGGCTCGACGCACCCGACTGGGTGACCGGCGAGATCTGCGCCGCCGGCGCCGGGCTGGCCCGGGGCTACTGGGGCGACGAGGTGCGCACCGCCGAGCGGTTCCACCACGATCGCCGGCGGGGCGAGCGGATCTATCGCACCGGTGACCTGGGGCGATGGCTGCCGACAGGTGAGATCGACATTCTCGGCCGCAGCGACTTCCAGATCAAGGTGAACGGCTACCGCATCGAGGCCGGTGAGGTGGAGACCCGACTGGACGCGCTCGACGCCGTACGGCGGGCCGTGGTCGTCCGGCAGGACGGCGCCCAGGGCGCCCGACTGGTCGCGCACCTCGTGCCGGCCGGCGACCGGCGTCCGTCCGAGGCCGAGATCCGCGAGGTGCTGCGCCGCGACCTGCCCCACTACATGGTCCCGGCCGCCGTGCACTGGCACGACAGCCTGCCGTTGACGGGCAACGGCAAGGTCGATCGGAGCCGGCTGACAGCGGCCGGCGCCCCGGCCGCCCGGGTGAACCCGGCGGCGAGCGGTGCCGTGCCCGACCCAGGGCTGGAGCGCGACGTCGCCGCGCTCTGGGCGCGGGTGCTGAAGCTGCCCGACGTGGACGCCACCAGCAACCTGTACGACCTCGGCGGTGACTCGCTCGCAGCCGCGCGCATCCTCACCGACATGCGTCGGCAGTTCGGAATCAGCATCCGGCTCGACCAGCTGCCGGAGGTCGAAACGGTGCGGGCGATGGCGGCGCACATCGGCGTCGCCCGGGCCGAGCAGGTGACGGCGTGACCGCCTGCACCGCAGCGAAGCAAGGGCCAAAAGGGCACGCAGAAGGAGGCACGGCGTGACCGCCTGCACCGCAGCGAAGCAAGGGCCAGAAGGGTACGCAGAAGGAGGCACGGCGTGACCGGCTCGATCCTCAACCACATCGTCGCCAACCCGCCCCCGGTCGGAGCGCGCATCGAGTTCTTCCGCCTGGGCGGGGCCGAGTCGATGGAGCTGGCCGACCTGTGGGCGCGGGCCGGACGGCTCGCGCTGGCACTGCGCGGCCTGGGTGTCGGGCGCGGGGACCGGGTAGGCATCCTGGCCGGGAACAGCGTGGAGTGGGTGCTGCTCGACCTCGCGGCGCTGCGCATGGGGGCAGTGACCGTGGGTTTCGACCCCGCGAAGTTCCCGGTGGACGACGCGCTGATCGGCCGGTACGGCCTGAGGCTGCTGTTCGCCGCGGGCCAGGGCGGTGCACCGGGGGTGCTGCCGACCAGCGACGTGTGGCGACTCATCGACTCCTCGACGCCCGACAAGACGCTGCCGGTGATCGGCTACGCGCCCGACGACGTGACGACGGTGAAGCTGACCTCCGGTAGCACCGGGGAGCCCAAGGGGCTGACGACCAGTGCCGGCAGCATCGACAGCGCCCTGCACGCCGTACAGGAGATGTTCGCCCACGGCCCGGGCGACAACCTGTTCGTCTTCCTCCCGCTGGCGGTGCTCCAGCAGCGGTACTGGATCTACTCCGCGCTGCGCTTCGGGCACGATGTCACCGTCAGCACCTACGAGGCCGCGTTCCCGGCGCTGGGTCGCGCGCGTCCGACCGTCGTCATGGGTGTGCCCGGCTTCTTCGACACCGCGCGCAGACACATCGAGGCGCAGGCGCGGCGGGCCGGTCCTGCGGCCGACCCCGACGAGGCGGTGCGGGGCGCCGCCACCCGGCTGTTCGGCGACCGCATCCGGTACCTGTGGACCGGCTCGGCCCCCGCGGCCGCCGGGACGCTGCGGTTCTTCACCGACGCCGGCCTGCCGATCTTCGAGGGCTACGGCCTCAACGAGACCTGCATCGTCAGCAAGAATCACCCTGGGGCGAACCGGGTGGGCAGCGTCGGGCGGATGCTGCCGGGTAAGGAGGTCGTGCTGGACGCCGACGGCGTCATCAGTGTGCGCAGCGACCACCCGGTGTGCCATGGCTACGAGTACGCGGCGCCTGGGGTGTCGCAACGGGTCTTCGGCGCTGACGGCGTCGTGCGCACCGGCGACCTCGGGCACATCGACGAGGACGGGTTCCTGTTCATCCTCGGCCGCGCCGACGACGTGATCGTGCTCGACAACGGGCGAAAGGTCGTCGTCCGGCCGATCGAGGAGCACCTGAAGGCCAGCCCGGCCATCGAGGAGTGCGTGCTGTTCTGTCCGACGCAGACGTACCTCGTCGCCGTGGTGTCGCCGGCGGCGGAACGCGCCGACGAACCGGCCATCGCCGCTCAACTCGAGCGCACCAACGCGGCCTTCGGCGATGCTGAGCAGATCCGCCGGGTCGTCGTCGCGCGCGGCCGGTTCAGCGTCGAGAACGACCTGCTCACATCCCAGTTCAAGCCCAAGCGGCGGCAGATCCTCGACGTCTACCGCGCGGCGATCCACGACAATCAGGGAGGCGTCCATGCAGTCTGACATCGAAGTGCGGTCCGAGATCGAGACCGCGGCGCGCGAGAACCTCGCCCGGGTCCTGGAGTCCGACGTGGCGCCTGGCGACCTCGACCTCGACCTCGACCTGGCACATGAGTACGGCCTGACGTCGATGAACAAGGTTCTGTTCCTGATGTCGGCCTGCGATGACGCCCGGGTCAGCCTGTCGGCGTTCACCGAGCCCGACGTCGCCGGGATGCGGACCCTGCGCGACGTGACAGCGGCGCTGGCCCGCCACGCCGGCACGGGAGCCTGAGATGGCCTGGGCCGACCACGCCGGGGCGACCCTGGCTGACGAGCACGTGGAACTCCGGCCGATCGCGGCGGGCGACCGCGCCTCGTTGCGCGCCGTCGCGATGGACTCGGAGATCTGGCGCTACTTCGTGCTGCGGATCGAGACCGACGCCGACTTCGACGCGTTTTTCGACACGGCGATCGCCGACCAGGCCGCCGGCCGGCGTGTCGTCTACCGCGTCACCGACAAGCGCACCGGCCGGACAGCCGGCAGCATGAGCCTCTGCAGCCTGGCTGAGCCGGACGGCCGGCTCGAGATCGGCTGGTCGTGGCTCGGCCGGGACTTCCGGGGCCAGGGCGTCAACCGCTGGGCGAAGTACCTCATGTTGGAGCACGCCTTCGAACGGCTGGCGGTCGAGCGGGTCGAGTTCAAGACCGACGCGCTCAACGTGCAGGCGCGCCGGGGCCTGCGCAACATCGGAGCCACCGAGGAAGGCACGCTGCGCAGCTTCAACCCGATGCCGGGCGGCCGGCGCCGCGACGCGGTCTTTTACAGCGTCCTGCGCGCCGAGTGGCCGTCGGTGCGGGACAAGCTCATGGCCCCGCCCGGGGCACTGGTGGCGGACGGCGTCGCATGACGGCGGTCACGGCGGTTCCGTTCGTGCGCGTCGACGGCGATCCGTTCACCCGTGGGCGCCAGCACGGCGCGGCCCGCGCCGCCGCCCTGCACGCGTTCCTCGACGACGGCCTGGCCCGACTCAACCGGGTGGTGGCCACGCCGCTGTCGATGGAGGCGTTACGTCCGATGATCGCCGAGTACCAGGCGGAGATCGCGTCGGCGACCCCCCTGCTGGACGAGGAGATCCGCGGTCTGGCGGCGGGCGCCGGCATCAGCGTCGAGCAGGCGGTGCTGCTGCAAGTGCGCCGCGAGATCATGGGGTACCAGCGGGTGCCGACGATGGGCGACTGCACGACGTACGCCCGCCGCGCCGACGGCCATCCGGTGCTTGCCCAGACCATCGATCTCAACGGTGACCTGGACGATCAGATCACGGTCCTGGACGTCGGGTCGAGCGGCTCGACGCGACGCGCCCTGGTGCTCACCTTCGGTGGGCTCCTCGGGTACCTGGGGGTGAACAGTGACGGGCTCGCCATCGGTCTGAATCTCGTGCTCGGCGGCCGGTGGCGCCCTGGCCTGCCGCCCTACCTGGCGATCCGTCACCTGCTGGACACCGCCGGCAGCGTCGACGAGGCGGTGCAGATCCTGCGCCGGCTCCGGTTGTCCAGCTCGCGCTGTCTCACCCTGTGCGACCCGACCGGGGTGGCGTACGTCGAGATCCTTGGCGACGAACTGCGGATGGTCACGGCGTCCGACGTCACGCACACCAACCATTTCCTGCATCCCGACTTCACGCCGCACGACGCGCTCAACGTGTTCGCCCGCAACTTCTCCGCGCAACGGCTCACGGCGTGCCGGTCCGGCGTCTCGGCGCTGGCGCCGGACGCGGGCGTCGACGACCATTTCGCGCTCCTGTCGGCGGCGCCGGTCCGGGTCGAGGGTACCGGCGACATCCGGCGGGAACGGACGGTCGCGGCGGTCGTCATGCGACCCGACCTAGGCGAGCTGCACGTGCGACCGGGCGATCCGGCGGCTTCCGCGACCCGGTCGTTCCGGCTCGGCGAGCGGCGCGACGGGCATGCCCATGTCTGACTGGTTCCTGACCACCGGGTCCGGCTCCGCGGCGCCCGCGCGCGTGTTCTGCTTTCCCTACGCGGGCGGCGACCCGCGCGTGTACCTCGGCTGGCAACCGCACCTGGGCGGCGACGCCGAGATCGTCGGAATGTGTCCGCCGGGACGCGGGCGGCGTGCCGCGGAGCGGTCCTCGTCCATCGAGGAACTGATCGACGGCGCGGCCGCCGCCATCGCCGCCGAGACCGACCGCGACGCTCGGCCGATCTACCTGTTCGGCCACAGCCTCGGCGGGCTCGTCGCCTTCGAGGTGGCTCGCCGGCTGCGCGGCCTGCCGGCCCTGCGGCACCTGGTCGCATCCGGCATCTCGGCGCCCGCTCTGCTGCCGTCGCGGCGCATCCGCGAGCTCGCCGCGCTGCAGGGACGGGCGTTCGCCGAGGCGCTGCGGTTCTTCGGCGGCATTCCGCCGGAGGTCCTGGCCGACCAGGAGGTGCTCGACCTGCTGCTGCCCGGCCTGATCGCGGAGTTCCGGATGGCCGTCGGCTACTGCTACCGCGCGGCTGCCCCGCTGGACGTGAACGTCTCGCTCATCGTGGGACGCGACGATCCGCACGTCGGCCCCGATCAGCTGCGTCCCTGGCGCGACGAATGCCACACTCGCCCGGCGTGCCATTGGGCGGACGGGGATCACTTCTACTTCGACCCGCAACCGTCGGCCGTGGTCACCCTCCTGCGCGACCTCGTGCGGGCGGACCAGTACGTCGAGCTGATCTAGAAAGGATCTGCCATGCTGCTCACCGATGAAGACCAGCACCGCCGCGGCGTGACCTTCCGCGACCTGCACACCGGCGACGACACCTTCGTCGTCGCCAACGCCTGGGACGCCGGCTCCGCCCGCCTGCTGTCGCAGCTGGGTTTCGCCGCGCTGGCCACGACGAGTGCGGGTCTGGCCTACTCGCTCGGACGGCCCGACGGCGCGAATCTGGTCGACCGCGACGAGGCGGTGGGCAACGCCCGGGCGATCGTCGCGGCGACCCGCCTTCCGGTCACCGCCGATCTGGAGAGCTGCTACGCCGAGTCTTCCGACGGTATAGCGGAGACCATCCGGCTCGCCGCCGCCGCCGGTCTGGTCGGCGGCTCGATCGAGGACGCCACCGGGGACCCGGCCGCGCCGATCCAGCCACTGGAGACAGCCGCCGCACGGGTTGCCGCCGCCGTCGAGGCCGCGCGGTCGCTGCCGTTCCCGTTCACGCTGACCGCACGGGCCGAGAACTTCCTGTACGGCGTGACCGATCTGCAGGACACGATCCGTCGGCTCCGGGCATACCAGGAGGCCGGCGCCGACGTGCTGTACGCGCCCTGCCTGCCCGACGCCGAGGCGATCCGCGCCGTCTGCGCCGCGGTGGATCGCCCCGTCAACGTGGTCGTCGCCGGGAACGCGGCGCTGTCCGTGACCGACCTGGCCGCGTGCGGGGTCCGCCGGATCAGTCTGGGCTCGGCGTTCGCCCGGGCGTCGCTGAGCGGGCTGCTGGCGGCCGCCCGGGAGGTCAAGGAGAAGGGGACGTTCTCGTTCACCGCGGACGCCATGGCCTACGCCGACGCGAACGCGTGGATGTCGGGGGAGGTGCGGGAATGAACGGGCGCCCGGTGTTCCTGCACGGACCGCGCTACGTCCTCGGCGAGATCGCGGCGGACCACACCACCGTCGAGGGCCTGGACGCGCGCGCGGAGGAGTTCCGCCTGGCGCCGGATCCCCGCCTCTGGGGGTGGGGCAACGTGCACCGCACCGAGCGTGGCCTGGAGGCGATGGCGGTCGACAGCGGCGCGGCGACCCTGCGGGTCGCCGGGATCGATCCGTCGTCCATCGATGCGCTGGTACTGTGCTCTACCTGGGTGCCGGGCCATGCCCGGGACCACGGCCGGTTCGCGCAGACCATCCTGTCCGGGATCGGGCTCGGCGACATCGCCTTCTACGGGATGAACCTCAACCGCTGCCTGAACCTGCTGGCGGCGCTCGACCTGGCGAGCGCGTTGGTCGCGAGCGGCCGCAACCGCCGGGTGCTGGTGGTGACCACCGACCGCGTCGCCGACGAGGCGGACCGGATGGCGAGCTATGCGCTGTTCACCGACGGCGCGGCGAGCTGCGTGGTCTCGCGGGACCCGGACTGCCCCGGCGGCTACGAGCTGGTGTCGTGCGCGTCGGCGCAGGACACCAGCAGCCTCGACTGGTCCAGCGAGATTAGCGCGGATCTTGCCCGGCGGGTCAACGACAGCCTGTTGGAGCCGCTGGGCATGAAGCTCGGCGACGTGGCCGCTCTGATGCACACCAACATCTTCATCCCGCTCGTCGTGATGAAGGAGCGGCAGGCGGGATTCACCGCGGAGCAGATCTACACCGACAACATCACCAGGGTCGGGCACTGCTTCGCCGCCGACCCCCTGATCAACCTGGTCGACCGCGCCGCCGCGGGGCACGTGCTACCCGAGCGCTACTACCTGTTGGCGTCGAGCGTGCCCGGCCAGCGGATCGGCGTCCTGCTTCGCACGCTCTCCCGATAGCCACAGGGTCTCCCGATTGCCACAGGGTCTCCCGATTGCCACAGGGTCTCCCGATTGCCACAGGATCTCCCGATTGCCACAGGATCTCCCGATTGCCACAGGAAGGGAAACGGGAATGCCTACCGCACCGAACGGCACGTTCGCACTTCCCGACACGATCGCGGCGTTGCCGCAGCGGCCGTTCACGTTCAGCCCGTCCGGGTCGACCGAGGCGAGGGCCGTGCTCCGCGCCGTGCCCGACGAACTGTTCCGACGCCTCCTGCGGGACCAGGAGTCGGAGTCGACCCTGTTCGTCGCCCGGCACGTTATCGACGCCTTCCTGCGGCCGCCCGGCGCGGCGCTGGCCGAGACGGATCCGCTGCCGTCCGACGCCGACGGCATCGCCGCGCAGGTGGCCGGCGTCCGCGACGAGCTCGCGGCGTCCGTGACCGCGCTGGCGCAGCTCGACGCGGACGTCCGCGAGGTGGTGCTACGCCAGCGCGCCCCCCTGGCGCTGCTCGGCGGTTGCTGGCTGGATGTGGTCTCGCAGCCCGCCACCCAGCCGTCGACCATCGTCAACCGGCTGTTCGCCCAGCACGTCAGGCTGCGCGGCGACGGCAGGGCGCAGCAGGCCGTGCACCACCTACGTCGCCGCGCGTGCGAATCCGCGGGCGCGGACCTGCCCGACATCGCGGCGGGCGACTTCCTCGGCGCGGCGCGGGCCCGCCCACTCACCGCGTTGCACGGCTGTTTCTATCTCGCCCTGTCCCGCCTGCCGGCCAACTTCCTGCCCGAGGTTATCGGCGTGCACTACGCGTTCCACGCCCTGGGCGTCGACGATCTGCTGCTGCTGCGGCTGCCGCCGGTGCTGCCGGAGCCGGTGCTGCGCGACGTCTTGCGCGAGTACCTGACCCTCGCCGGGCCGGCCGAGCGGCGCCGGATGCAGGTGGCGGTCCTTCGGACGCTGGAGCTGGAGCGGGAGCACGTGACGATGCTCGGTGATCTCGCCTCCTGGCGTGCGGGGCTGGGGCTGGAGTCGAGGGTGGCCGAGATAGTCGCGCGTCACGCCCCGCTGGCGGGCTCGCAGCACGGCGGCGTGCGCGTCGGCGGCCGGCTGCTGTCGGAGACGTTCGACGACCCCGGCCTGGATCTCGCGGCGTTCCTCACGGACCTGCGCGAGTCCCGTCACCTGCGTCCGGCCGGCGCCGAGGGCTGCCGGTTCTTGCAGGCCATCAAGTTCGGCGGCGCCATGTTCGGGATCTTCGACGACCGAGAGGCCGCGATCCTGCAGACCTGGGTGGAGACCGTGCAGGCCGGCGCGCGGCCGGCGATCGAGATCTCGGCCGACACGGCAGGGGACGGGCCGGCTGGGCGGTGGGCCGACGCGATCGCCCGCAGCGCGCCTACCGACGTCGTGGTGGCCGAGGCGGGCCGCCCGGGTGAGGATCGGGAGCTGTTCCACCGGCTGGTCAACATCGAGAACTTCGCCAACACGCTGCCGATGGCCGCCGAACGGGCCGCGCGCTGCTTCGAGGAGGCGGAGATCCTCTTCACCTGCGGGGCCGGGGGCAGGTACACCGACGCGACGTACTTCGACTACAGCCCCGAGGCGCTGTACGAGCGCGCCGAGCGGGTCTACTGGGACAAACTCGTCAACCCGTACCAGCCGTTGGCGGAGATCCCCGACCGCGACGAAGTGGTCTTCCGGCAGACCACCTACCACCTCACCTACCTCATCGACGGCGCGTGGCTGCACCGCCTCGGCAATCTCGGCCGTACCACGCGACGCAGTGACGACATGCTGTTCACGATCTACGCCGACGAGATGGGCCGCGGTGACCTGCGCAAGAACCACATCACGTTGACCCACCGGGCGTTGGCCAGTATGGACATCAAGCTGCCGCACATCCGCGATGAGGCGTTCGTGGACCAGGTCGAGCTGCCCGACGAGCCGTACGGCTTCGCCATCCAGCAGCTGTGCATGTGCCTGTTCCCCGACCGCTTCTACAACGAGATCCTGGGCTACAACTTGGCGATCGAGATGTACGGCTCCGGCGAAGTGCGGCTGCACGAGCTGCAGAAGCTGCGCCACCACGGTTTCGACGTCTGCTATGAGCAGGCGCACCTGACAATCGATAACTTCTCCGCCGGCCACGCCAAGCAGGCCGCCGACATCATCGTGTCCTACCTGGACAGCGTCCGGCGCACCGTCGGCGACGCGGCGGTCGAGGCGGAATGGCGCCGCGTCTGGCGCGGGTACGCCTCGTTCGCCTATTTCCTCGAGCAGCCGCTGCTGAAGCGGCTCGCCACCGAGGACACGCCCGCCGAACTCGTCATCTGATCCGGGAGGATCACCCATGCGCCACAGCAGGATCAGGATGCGTCACGAGGGGCGGGAGACCGAACGGCGTGCGCCGATCGTGCCGGCCGACGCCGCTCGCCTCGTCGCGCACGGCATCGCGCTCACCGTCGAGGAGTCGCCGCAGCGGGCGTTCCAGATCGCGGATTACGCGCACGCCGGCTGCGCCATCGCGCCCACCGGCAGTTGGGTGCACGCCCCGGCGGACGAATACGTCGTCGGCCTCAAGGAGTTGCCGGAGCTTCCGCCGACCCTGCGCCACCGGCATGTGTACTTCGGGCACGCGTACAAGGGCCAGCGGGGGGCGCGGGCGTTGCTGGGCCGGTTCGCCGCGGGCGGGGGAGTGCTGCTCGACCTGGAGTACCTGGTGGGCGAGGACAATCGGCGGCTCGCGGCGTTCGGCTACTGGGCCGGATACGTCGGGGCGGCGCTCGCGATCCTGCACCACGGCGGTCACCTGGCCCGGCCGCTGTGCCCGACGTCGAAGGCGGAGCTGGACGGCCTGCTGCGCCGCTGCGCCGGGGCGGACGCGCCACGCGTCCTGGTCATCGGGGCCCTCGGGCGCAGCGGTAGGGGGGCGTGCGACGCGGCGCGGGTCGCCGGTGTGCGGCCGACCCGGTGGGATCTCGACGAGACGCGTCGCCTGGACCTGCCCGCGCTGCTGGACCACGACATCCTCGTCAACACGGTGCTCGTCACCGAGCCCGCCCCGCCGTTGCTGACCACGGCGGCGCTCCGGGCGGGGCCACGTCGGCTGGGCGTCGTCGCCGACGTGACCTGCGACATCGCGTCTGCCTGCAACGTGCTGCCCATCTACGACAGGACCACGAGTTGGGCCGAGCCGACGCTGCAGCTCGATGGCGTCGGGCAGCCGCTGGACGTGATCGCCATCGACAACCTGCCGTCCCTGCTGCCGACGGAGGCGAGCGTCGCCTTCTCCGCCGACCTGACCCCGCACCTGCTGTCGCTCGGGACATCCGCACCGACGTGGCGACGGTGTGCGGACGTATACCTCGCGGCATGCGACACCCACGGCGTCGAACAGAGCGCGCCCGTGTCTGAGCAGCCCGTGTCTGAGCAGTCCGTGTCTGAGCAGTCCGTGTCTGAGCAGTCCGTGTCTGAGCAGTCCGTGTCTGCGGCGCCCCGGTCTGCGGCGCCCAGGTCTGAGGCCCTGCCCGCGAGCGGGACCGTGCACTGGGTCGGCACCGGCCTGTCCACCGGCAGCGGTCTGCGCGTGCTGGCTGACCGGGCCGCGCGTTTGCTGCTCTGGGGCCGCACCGTGGACAAGGCCGAGCGGTGCCTCGCGCGGCTCGGCTTGACCGGTCGGGCGCACGCGCGGGCGTACGACATCGCGGCGCTCGCCGGCGAACTGCGCGCCGGCGACGTCGTCGTGTCCATGCTTCCGGCCGTGGAGCACCCCGCCCTAGTACGGCTGTGCGTCGAGCGCCGCGCACACTTCGCGTGCAGCAGCTACGTCTGCCCGACGATCGCGGCTGAGGCTCCTGCGGCCCTGAGGGCCGGCACGGTCGTGCTGACCGAGGCCGGCCTCGATCCGGGCATCGACCATCTGTTCGCGGACCTGCTCGTGGCCCAGGCCCGCGAGGTCGTCGGCGACGCCCCGGCCACCGCGGCGTTCACCTCGTACTGCGGCGGTGTGCCCGCGACGCCGAACGAATTCCGGTATCGATTCAGCTGGGCCCCGCGCGGGGTACTCAACGCCCTGCGCGCGCCGGCCCGCTACCTCGAGGGCGGCGCCGAGCAGGTGGTGCGGCGCCCGTGGGAGGCCACCCGCCCGCTCGTGCTCGACGGCGAGTCCTTCGAGGCATACCCGAACCGCGACAGCCTGCCGTTCATCACCCAGTACGCCATCCCGGACTCGTGGCGGCTCACCACGTTCGTCCGGGGGACCCTGCGACTCGACGGCTGGCGGCAGGCCTGGGCGGACGTCTTCGCCGAACTGCGGACCGGCGACGACGAACGCATCGCCGCCCTCGCCGACCGGCTGGCCGAGCTCTACCCGACCACGAACGAGGATCGCGACCGGGTGGTCCTCGCCGTGGCGCTCGACGTCCGCGGCGACGCCGGGCAGAGCTGGTCCGGCGAGTACCGGCTCGACGCCGTCGGCGACGCGGGCGAGAGCGCGATGGCGCGGTGCGTGTCGCTCCCGCTGGCGTGCGGCGTCAGCGACGTGCTGGCCGGCGCGGCACCCGCGGGTCTGCGCCAGGCCGCACAGGGCGCCGGGGACGCGCGTCGGTGGCTGGCGTTCCTGACCGATGCCGGAGTGCCCATCCGGTTCACGCAGCATCCGAGTGCACCCCCGACCGATGAGGAGATCGCATCATGACCGAATCCCCACAGTGGACGGACAAGCCGAAAGCGTTCATCCTGACCGGCTCGTTTCCGGTGATCCGCCGCAATCCGCTGTATCTGACCGAGCTCACCCGGCGTGGGCTGAGGATTCTCGTGATCACGGCGGAGGCCTACCGCGCCCGGGCGACGTCGGCGATCGCCGACCCGTCGAACCCCGCGTCGGAGATCACCGAGATGGCGTATGTGACCGGGGACTACAGCGTGCCGGGCGCCTTCCTGGCCGGTGCGGTCGCGCACACCACGGCCTGGCGGAACCGTTACACGATCGTCGGCGCCTACGCCGTCGGCGACTACCTGGCGGAGCCGACCGGGATCCTCGCCGACGGGCTCGGCGTGCGCTCTCCCGGCCTGCGGGCCAGCCGTGCCTGCCGGAGCAAATTCCTGCAGCGATGGTACGCGCCGGAGCTCGGCCCCGTGTCGGTGACCATCCCGGCCGGCGAACGGGACACCGCCGACCTCGACAGCGTCGCCTTCCCGGCCGTGGTCAAGCCCGCCGCCCGTGCCTCGAGTTCCGGCGTGGCGACCGTGCACGACCGCGCCGAGCTGCGGCGTCGGTTGGCGGCCTATCCCGAGCACGAGGTCGTCCTGGTCGAGCGGAAGGTGATCGGCCCGGAGTACTCCGTGGAGAGCCTTGTCCAGGATGGGCAGATCGTGTTCGCGTCGGCGACCGGCAAGCAGACCACCGACTCGTATGCGCACACCTTCGTGGAGCTGGCCCACAGCGTGCCCACCGGCCGCGCCGGTGTGCGCGACGCGCTGCTGGAAGCCAACCGCGAGTTGCTGGCGCGGCTGGCCTTCGAGAACGGGATCGCCCATTCCGAGTGGCGCGTCGACGCCGCCGGGCGGCCGGTGTTGATCGAGATCGCGGGGCGCACCCCCGGCGACGGGTTGCTGGTGCTCTACCACCTGGCCACCGGCCAGCCGATGGAGCCGGAAATCCTGCGCATCGCCCTCGGCGAGCCCGCTGCCTACCCGACGCCCCACCGATACGCGCGGCAGGTCTACCTGGACCACGAGCCCGGCGTGCTCGACGACGTGATCGTCGACTGGCCAGGGGTGCGGCCGGAGTGGATCAGCGACAGCGGCGCCTGGCCGGACATCAAGCCCGGCCAGGCCGATGACGAGCCGACCCTGCGGGCGGTGCTGGTGCTCAAGGAACGGGGCAGCGTGCTGGCGCCCCTCGGCGACTCCGACGACCGGTCGGTGACCTTCTTCATCGACGCCCCGACGCCCGTTGAGCTCGACATGCTCGAGCGGAGCGTTCGCGCCGCCATCCAGATCGCCGGCCACCGGCATGGAACCTGAGCGGCGCGCGCGGGCCCGGCACGCGACCGAGGCCAGCTCGGTCCTGGCCAACCGCGACTTCGTCAAGCTGTGGACCGGCGAGACCGTGTCGCTGATCGGCACGCAGATCACCCAGCTGGCCCTGCCGCTGGTCGCGATCCTCACCCTGCGGGCCGATGTGTTCCAGGTCGGCCTGCTCAACGCCATGCGGCACGCGCCGGTCGTGGTCTTCTCGCTGCTGGCGGGCGTCTGGTTGGACCGCTGTCGACGCCGTCCGGTCCTGGTCGCGAGCGACCTGGCCTGCGCCGTCCTCATCGCTCTGATACCGGTGGCCAGCGCCCTGGGCGTGCTGTCCATCTGGCTGCTGTGCGGCATCGCCGCCCTGGTCGGGGTGGCCCAGGTCTTCTTCGACATCGGCAGCCTGTCGTACCTGCCCGCTCTGGTGGACCGCCGGCACCTCGCCATGGCCAACGGCCGGATGCAGGTCAGCTACGCGGTCGCCGGGATCGCCGGGCCCAGCCTGGCGGGACTGCTGATCGGGCTGCTGGGCGCTCCGACCACGTTGGCCATCGACGCCGTGTCGTGCCTGTTCTCCATGGTGATGCTGCTGAGCATCCGGCGGGCCGAGCCGGACCCGCCGGCGCGGGAAGACCGGACCCCGATGGCGGCGTCGATCGCCGAAGGGCTGCGCGCGGTCTTCGGCAACCGGCTGCTGCGCTCACTGCTGATGCAGTCCTGCACGTTCAACTTCGTCTACAACGCGTTGATCACCATCTTTCTGGTGTACGCGGTCCGTCAGCTCGGTCTGCATGCCGCCGCGCTCGGCCTCGTCCTGGGCGTCGGATCGGTGGTCGCTCTGGTCGCCGCCGTCTTCGCCGGCCGGATCACCGCCGCGCTCGGCCCCGGCCGCACCCTGCTCGTCACCACGCTGGGCAGCTGCCTGTCGCCGCTGCTGCTGCTGATCCCGAGCGGGCCGGCGCCGGCGACGCTGGCGGTGCTTGCCGCCGCGCAGGCGGTCAGCGGCGCCACCGCGGTCGTCTTCAACATCACCACGGTGACCCTGCGCCAGATCGTGACGCCGGACCGCCTGCTCGCCCGGATGAACGGCAGCTACCGGTTGCTGCTGTTCGGGACCGGACCGCTCGGGGCGATCGCCGGCGGGGCGCTCGGGTCAGCGCTCGGGCTGCGCTCCGCCCTGGTGATCGCGGCGATCGTGGTGACCACCCCGGCCATCTGGATCCTCTTCTCCCCGGCGTTCCGCCTCACCGAGATGCCCACCGGCCCGGACGTCGTGGACGACGCCACCGCGGTGGGGACCGCTCCGGCGGGGTCCATCGCCTGGTGGGGCGAACCGACCATGGAACTACGGCTGGTGGAACCCGCGCCGTTCGACTGGTGGGGCGTGCGGACCCGGCACGCCGAGCCCGTTCATCCCGCAACCGGTGCCGGTGCGGACACGTCGCGTGCCTGGCCGTACCCCCAGCAACGCGCCTCATGACCAACAGGATGGAGTGATACGAAATGTTGTCGGATGCTCAGCGTTCGTCGTTGACCGCGCGGTTGCGGCAGGGTCGGGAACGCCCGGTCGACGGGATCCCGCGCCGCGGGCCCGAGGTTACGGAGCTGCCGTCGTCCTTCGGGCAGGAGCAGCTGTGGTTCATCGACCAGTTCGCGCCCGGACTTTCGGTCTACAACATCGCCGGCGTGATCCGGCTGCGTGGTGACCTGGACGCCGCGGCGCTGGGCCGGGCGCTCGACGATCTGGTCGCCCGGCACGAGGCCCTGCGCACCCGCCTGGTCAACGTGGAGGGTCGCCCGGTCCAGGTGGTCGACCCGGCCAGCGCCACCGCGCTGCCGTTCGACGACCTGAGTGCGGACGACTCGGCGGCGCGCGAAGCGCGACTGGCTGAGCTGGCTGCCCGGGAGGCAGGTCAGCCGTTCAACCTGGCTGCCGGGCCGTTGTTCCGGACCCGCCTGGTCCGGCTCGCCGCCCGCGAACACGTCCTGGTGATCTGCGTGCACCACACCGTGTTCGACGGGTGGTCGTTCGGCGTCTTTCTGCGCGAACTGTCGGCCGGCTACCGTGCCCGGACCACCGCGGCGTCGGCCGACGTGCCCGAGCTTCCGATCCAGTTCGCCGACTACGCGCTGTGGGAACGCCAGCAGTTGCAGGGCGAGAACCTCGACAAGCTGACCGGGTACTGGAAGACGGCGCTGGACGGTGTCGGCACGGTCCAGCTGCCGACCGACCGGCCCCGCCCGCTGCTGCAGAGCTTCGACGGCGGTGTCGAGCGCCTGTCCGTCGACGCCGACGTCCTCGACGGGCTCAGGGCGCTCGGTCGGCGGGAAGGCGCCACCCTGTTCGTCACCCTGCTGACCGCGCTCCAGGTGCTACTGCACCGCTACAGCGGACAGGACGACATCACGGTCGGCACGGCGAGCGCCAACCGCAGCCGCCCCGAACTGGCGCCACTCATCGGGTACCTGGTCAACACGCTTCCCATCCGCACCGACACCGGCGGCGACCCGAGCTTCGTCGAGCTGCTGCAACGGGTCCGCGGCAGCACCGTCGAGGCGTACGACCACCAGGATCTGCCCTTCGCCAAACTGGTCGAGGCCCTGCGGGTGGAACGCGACCCGAGCCGGTCGCCCCTCTTCCAGGTCGGCTTCACGATGGCCGAGAGCGCCGACGACATGCGCGTGGGCGACCTGGCGATGACGGTGGAGGACGTTGAGATCATGCCGGCCAAGGTCGACCTCAACCTCTTCGTCGAGGTGCGGGAGTCCGGCCTCCGCCTGCTCCTGTCGTACGCCGCGGCCCTGTTCGATCCGTCGACGGCGCGCTCGATGCTGGAGCACCTGCGGGTGCTGCTCACCGGCATCGTGGCCGACCCGTCCCGGCCGCTGTCGCAACTGCCCCTGCTCACCCCCGCCGAGCTGCGCCGCGAGCTGGTCGAATGGAACGACACCACGGTCGGCTACCCGGTGCTGTGCGTGCACGAGCTATTCGAGCAGCAGGTCGAGCGCACCCCCGACGGCGTGGCCGCGACCATGGACGCCGACACGCTGACCTACCTGCAGCTCAACGCCCAGGCCAACCAGGTCGCCCGGCATCTGCACGAGCGGGGCGTCACCCCGGACACCCTCGTCGGGATCAGCATGCAGCCCTCCTTGCGCCGGCTGGCCGCCCTGCTGGGCATCATGAAGGCTGGCGCGGGCTACGTTCCGCTCGACCCCGACCTACCCACCGAGCGTCTCCGCTACATGATCGGCGACGCGCGGATGCCGCTCATCGTGACCGACACCGCCGGCGCGTTCGCGCTGCCGCCGACCGGCGCGCAGACCGTCGACCTCGACCGGCAGTGGTCCGCCATCGCCGCACAGCCCACCGGCAACCCGGATTTCCCGGTCACCCCCGACAACATCGCCTACGTCATCTACACGTCGGGATCGACCGGCCGACCCAAGGGCGTCGTCCTCGAGCACGCCCCCGTAGTGAACTACCTCACCGGCATGATCGGCCACTGGCCCGTCGGCCCCGGCGACCGCCACCTGCAGTTCGCCTCGCTCAGCTTCGACGTCTCGGTCATGGACATGTTCGTGCCCCTGTGCTCGGGTGGCACCGCGGTCCTCGCCAGCCGCGAGACCCTCCACTCACCGCCGCGGTTGGCCGAGCTGATGCGCCAGAGCCGGGTCACCTTCGCCTGCCTGCCGCCCGCGGTGCTCACGCTCCTGACCGGACAACCACTGCCCGACCTGCGGGTGCTGATCTCCGCGGGCGAAGCACTCTCCGCCGACCTGGTGAGCCAATGGCTGCGTCCCGGCCTGCGCTTCTACAACGGCTACGGTCCCACCGAAACCGCCTGCGGCGTCACCCTGATGGAGCTGGACGCCACCACGCTGCCGCCGCCCCTCGGGCGTCCGATGCCCAACTACCGGGCGTATGTCCTCGACCGCCACCTCAACCCCCTTCCGGTCGGCGCCATCGGCGAACTGCACATCGGCGGCCTCTGCCACGCCCGGGAGTACCTCAACCAACCCGAGCTCACCCGGCAGCGCTTCATCCGCAGCCCCTTCGACGACGACCCGGCCGCGCGCCTGTACAAGACCGGCGATCTGGTGCGCCGCCAACCCGACGGAAACATGCAGTTCATCGGCCGGATCGACAACCAGGTCAAGATCCGCGGGCTGCGGATCGAGCTGGGGGAGATCGAGACGGCCCTGGCCGCACATCCCGCGGTGGCGCAGGCCCATGTCATCACCGCAGACGACGCCACCGGCCAGAAACACCTCATCGGGTACGCGCGGACCGACCCGGACGCCTCGGTCACCCCCGCCGACCTGCGCCAGCACCTCGCTCGCGAGCTGCCCGCCTACATGGTCCCCACCCATCTCCTCGTCCTGGAGCGGTTCCCGCTCACTCCCAACGGGAAGATCGACAACAAGGCGCTGCCCAGCCCGGACAGTGCGGCCATCGACTGCACCGCGCCCCGCACCCTGATCGAAACCCTCCTCGTCGACGTCTACGCGACCATGCTCGGCAGCCCGCGGGTCGGCATCGACAACAGCTTCTTCGACCTCGGCGGCAACTCGCTGCAGGCGATGCAGCTGGTCACCCGACTGCACAACGACCTCGCGGTGAACATCGGCGTCACCGCCATCTTCCTGGCCCCCACCCCGCGCCAGCTCGCCGCGCTGCTGCGCGACAAGCACGGCTTCGACGACGCCGACGTGGACGCGGCCGGCCCGGGACTGTCCACGAAGGACTGTGTCCTGATTGAATTGTCCAGCGGAGCGGGTGTGCAACCGCTGTTCCTCGTCCACGCGATCGGGGGGACCGTCTACGGGTACACGCACCTGGCGAGGGAACTCGCCGACACCCATCGGGTGTACGGGGTCGAGGCGGCCGGTCTGAGCCCGAACTCGTCCGCGGCCACCAGCCTCGAAGCCATGGTCACGGCCTATGTGGACGCGATCCGCGCCGCGCAGCCCGCCGGCCCGTACCGGCTGGCCGGCTGGTCCATGGGCGGACTGGTCGCCTTCGAGATCACCCGCCGGCTCGAGGATCTCGGCGAGAGAGTCGTCCTGCTCGCCATGCTCGACACCCCGTTCTCGCCGCCCGTGTTCGTCCCGGCCGAGTCCTTCCTGGTAGCCGAGTTCGTCCGCGACGTCGCCCGCACGCTGGGCTGGTCATCCGACGAGGCGCCCGACGCCGACCAGCTCGGCTGGTTGGCCGAGCGGCTTGACGCCGGGGCCGGGGACCTCGCGGCGGTCCGGGCGGAGGTCGGGCGGCGGTTCACCGTGTTCAAGGCCAACATCACGATGATCGCGGGCTACCGTCCGAAGGGCGCCGTCCGGGCCTCCGCGCTGATCGCCGGCGCGGAACGCTCGCCCGATGCGGCGCCCGACTGGGCGGCGGTCATCGACGGACCCGTCGAGGCCATGCGCGTCCCCAGTTCGCATTACACCCTGCTACAACCGCCCCACGTCCAGCGCATCGCCGAGGCGGTCCGCCGGTGCGAGGTGGCATCCGGAGCCGTCACGACCGCGGACTGCACATGATCACCGACGCATCGCTCACCCCCACGCGCGGCGCCGGCCCCGTCGAAGGAGGCGCCGGTCCCGTCGAAGAAGTTGATGCCCCCTGCGCCGTCCTCGATCCTCCGACGAGCTTCGTCGGGCGCGCCACGGAGCGCGCCACGGTCGACAGCGCCCTGGCCCAGGGGCGGATGGTCACCCTGACCGGTCCGGCCGGCGTGGGCAAGACCCGGCTGGCTGTCGCCGTCGCGGCGCAGGCCGCTGCCACGTTCCCGGCCGGGCGCGCGTTCGCCCGGCTGGGGTCGGCGCGGCCGGTATCGCTGCGCCAGACGCTCGCGGCGGCGCTGGACGTCGTCGAACGACCGGGACAGCCGTTGGAGCAGGGCCTGCTCGAACGGCTGGGCCAGGGCCGTCGCCTGCTGGTCGTGGACGGCTGCGAGCACCTGGCCGACCCGCTTGCGGGCCTGCTCGAGATGTTGCTCGCCGGTTGTCCGCAGCTGGTGGTGCTGGCCACCAGCCGGGACCGGCTCGGCGTCGCCGGGGAACGGGCGGTGCCGGTGGGGCCGCTGGCCGAGTCGGAGGCTGTCACACTCTTCGTCGACCGCGCGCCCGGTCGAGGCGCCGGGTTCGAGCCCGAGCCCGATCCCGGGCGCGTCGCCGACCTCTGCGCTGAGCTGGGCCGGTTGCCGCTGGCCGTCGAGCTGGCCGCCGCCCGCGCTGGTGGGCCGGGGTGGCCTGCCCTGGTCGCCCAACTCGCTGACCGCCCGCCCGCCGCCGGGCGGGACGCCGCCGAGGGCGACCGCACCCTGCACGCGGTGATCGATTGGAGCTACCACCTGCTCGACGACGAGGCACGCCGACTGTTCCGGCGGCTCGGCGTATTCGTCGGCGGCTTCGACCTGGCGGCGGTCAGCCACGTCGGCGCCGGTGGCGACATCGGGCTGGTCACCGAGCTCGCCGTATCGGTCGCCGATCTGGCCGGTGCAGGCTTGCTGGCAGCTGGGCCACCGGCCGACCGATGGTGGATGCCCGGCAGTGTCCGCAGGTACGCCTTGGATCAGCTCTCCGCCGCGGGTGAGCAGCCCGAGTGTCGCGACCGCCATCTGGAGTGGGCGGTGTCGGCGGCCGCCGGGCTGCGACGCATGGCGGACGAGGGCCTGCCGTGGCGGTCTAGCTTCGACCTGGTGGCCGACGATCTGCGGGCCGCGCTGGACGGCGCGGCGGGCTCGGGGCGCCCGGCTCACGAGCTGGCCCGCAGCCTGGGCCGGCTCTGCTATGCCCGGCAGTTCCTGCTCGAGGCGCGGCAGCACTTCGAGCAGGCGGCCGCCTACGCCGTCGACGGATCTGCGGCCGCTGCGGACCTGCGGGCCGCCGCGGACGTCTCGATGGCGCGGCATCTCGGCGAGCCGGCGTTCCGGCTGCTCGCCGAGGCGGCCCGGCGGGCAGGCGGCGCCAGCGACGCCGCTGGGCAGGCGGTCGCCCTGGCCAGCGCCGTCTGTGTCGGAAATCGGTTTCCCGCGACGTTCACCGACGAGATCCCGCACGCGGTGCTGAGTGAGCTGCTCACCGACGCGCGGCGGGTCGCACCGGCCGGCCACCCGCTCGTCGCCGCGTACCTGGCGGCGGCCGACGCTTGGAACGCGACCGGCCAGAAGACGATCCCGGACCCCGACCTGGCCCGCGTCGCGCTGGACCGCGCCCGGCAGGCCGACGACCCAGTGCTGATCATCGCCGCCATCGACGCGGTGAGCAGCGCCGACGGCGGCGCCGGGCGGTTCCGCGCCGCGCACCGGCTCAGCCCCGAACGGATCCGGCAGTTCGATCGCCTGCGCCGCAGCGACCCGCGCGCCGGGGTGGAGGTCATCGATACGTTGCACGTGGCACCGCTGGTGGCGGTGGCCGCCGGCGATCTTCCAGGTGCGGTGGCGGCCGCGCGCCGGGCGTGGGCCGACCCGTTCAGCGGGCTGTACATGCGCGCCAGCAAGCAGGTCGTTCCGCTGGCGCTCAGCGGTCGCTTCGACGAGGCGCTGCGCTTCGCGGCGACCATGTGGGAGCAGTGGCAGCGGGTCGGCAGCCCTGCGGCCCGTTGGATGGCCCCCGCCGTGCACGCCGCCGCGCTGGTGCACAGCGTTCGCGGCGAGCGGGAGAGCCATCGGGAGTGGCGCGACCGCGCTGATCGGCTGGCCGCACCGCGCGGCCAGGGCCACATCTCGGACAGCTTCGCGGCGTACGCCGAGCCGCGCGCGGCACTGCACGCCGGGGCGCTGGACGACGCCCTCGCCACCGCGGTCGACCTGGCGGGCGTGTCGCCGTGGTCCACGGCCCGGCATTTGTCCTTCGACGCCTACTCGTGGGCAGTCGCGGCCGAGGTCGCCGTGGCAGCGGGGTTGCCCGACGCAGACGAGCGGCTCGCGGTCGCCGCTCCCGCCGCGGCGCAGTGCGCGTGGGCGGCGGCATGCCTGGCCCGCGCCAGCGGACGAAGGAACGGCGATCAGGACGCGCTGCGCGAGTCGGTAACCGGCTGGGAGTCGCTCGACGCGCGGTTCGAACGGGCCTGCACGTTGCTGTTGATGCCCGACCGCGTCGCGGAGGGCCAAGCCGAACTGATCGCGCTCGGCTGCCGGCGCCCCGGCCGGAGCCGATTCTCGGCACGGCCCCGTCTCGCGGCGCCCACGATGGACGGAGCTGACCGGTGACCCGCTGCGGATCAGGCCTCGGGATCGGTGGTGGGTCGCGCCGCCCACTGCGCGGCAACGGCAGCGCGCGAGGAGACACCGAGCTTGGCGAAGACCCGGCTGAGGTGGAGCTCGACCGTCCTGGTGCTCAGGTGCAGCTTCTCGGCGATCTGCCGGTTGGACAGGCCCTGCGCCGCCTGCCCGGCGACGTCGTACTCCCGCGCGGTGAGGTGCCGCCGCACCGGGTCGCCGGTGGGGTCGGTGCCCCGCGCGCCGCTCTGCCGGGACCGGCGCGGCATCCGCGCGTTCATCCGCCGCTCTTCACGCACGGTCACCTCGAGGAAGAGCTGCGCCCCGCAGTCGGCGAACAGCGCCCGCGCCTGCGCGAAGCGGTCGCGGGCCCGGTCGACCTCGTCGATCGCGCCCAGCGCCTGGCCGGCGAGCAGATGGCATCGCCCGATCTCGATGCGGGTGCCGGCCAGCTCGAAGGACTCGGCCGCCGAATCCGCCGCCGCCAACGCCGCCGCTGGCTGGACGGGCAACAGGGCGTGCGCCCGGGCGAGTCTCGCGCAGCCGGTGCGCAGGGGCAGCCCGAGCGGCGCGGCGGTCGCCTCGGCCCGGTCGGCCCATTGCGCCGCCTGCTCGATTCGCCCGGCCGCGGACTCGGCGGCGGCCAGCAGGTAGTACCAGCTCGGCCGGGAGACGTGATCCATCCGCGGCAGCTCCGGACCGCCGCCGCCCCGTGTCAACACGTCCACGCAGCTGGTCGGGTCGCCGGCGAAGAAGAGCGCCTGGGCGTACATTCCATGGGCCATGCCCGCACGCCAGGCGGTCTCGGATCCGGCGAGCGCGACGGCCTCCTTGCCGAGGCGCACCGCCGACGGGGTGTCGCCGGTCAGCGCCGTCACCCAGGACTGGTAGGCGAGGGCCGTGCTCTGCATCTCGGCGCTGTCGTTGAGCACCGCGGCCTCCAACGCGTCGTCGAAGCAGGCGCCGGCCGTGCTCAGGTCACCGACGAGCATGTGCGCCGATCCCCGGCCGACATGCATCTGACTGACCATGTGATTCTGGCCGGTGCTGCGGGAGAGTCGCAGGGCTCGGTCGAGGTGCCGGACCGCATCGTCGAGGTGGCCGAGAAAGATGTCGGCCATGCCCACCCACACCGCCGCCTCGATGCGCCGGGCCAGCCCGCCGTCGGGCAACGCGTCGATGATCGTGACCGCCTCGTTGAACCACTCGACCGTTTCGGCGTTCAACTCCCCGGTCGTGTAACTGATTACCGCGCACACGCCCAGCGCCAGGGCCAGCAGGGCGGGATCCGGGTTGCGGCGGGCCGCTTGCAGCGCGACCGAAATCCACTCCTGCTGGGCGGTGAACTCGCCGAGCAGCAGCTGCCCCGACAGCAGGCCGAGCACGAGGATCGCTGCCGCCCCGCGGTCGTGCTCACCAATGGTGGACAGCTCGTACTGCAGCAGGGCACGCCCTTCGACATGGCGACCGAGGAGGTGCTCGATGGTCGCGCAGAAACTCGCCGTCCGGGCCCGTTCCTCGACCAACTCCGGCGGTATCAGCTGGAGCACCTCGTGCAGCGCCTCGCGGCTCTCATGCAGGCGACCGGTCACACCGAGTGCCCTGGCCCGCAGGCCGAGCAAGACCAGCCGCTGCGGGGTGGCGGACACGTCGTTCGGCAGCAGTCGCAACGCCGCGGCGGCCAGGCGGGCAGCCGGCGCCGGCGCGGTGTGTGTCGTCGCCGCCGCAGCCTCAGTCAACAGGTTCGCGGCCTCCAGGTCGCCGCGCGACGCCGACCGTTCGACATGGTGTGCCCGCTCCACCACCGAGGCGCCCTGGTCGCGTAGTGCCGCGGCGGCGCGACCGTGCGCGGCCAGGCGCCAGCCGGCGCCCGCCGACTCGTAGGCGATGGCGCGCACCAGCGGGTGGCGGTAGCGCAGCCGGCCGGCGACGCCGTCGGCGCGGACGAGGTCCACGGCTACCAGCCGGTCCACGGCGGCGAGTGCGTCGTCGTGCGTCATCTCGGCGATCTCGGCCATCAGGTGCACGTCAAACTCGCCACCGGCGACGGCACCGGCCCGCGCCGCCAGCAGCTGCCCGGCAGTCAAGGTGGCGAGCTCGGCTAGCAGCGCGGCGCGGACGGCGGCCGGAATGCCAGACTCGTGCTGCGTGCCGGCGTCCTCCACACGTCCCGGTCTGATCCCGGCGCGGCCCAGCGCTTGCAGGTAGAACGGGTTGCCGCCGCTGGCGGTGTAAAGCTGGCCGCGCTGCACGTCGTTCAGCGCAGTCGGCATCAGATCGTCGGCCTCCTGCCGGCTGAGCGCCGCCAGTTCGACGACCGCGGCGACGCCGTGCTGCGAGGCCGGCGCCAGAGTCCGGCACAGATGGGCGGACGCCTGCCGCGGCCGATATGCGATCGCCAGCAGCAACGGCCCGCGCGGCGGATGGCGCAGCAGGTGGCCGAGCAATTCGACGGATGCCTCGTCGGCCCAGTGAACGTCGTCCAGGACGAGCACCAGTCCGGCCGGCTCCGCCATCACCTCCAGCAGGTCACGAACGGCGCGGTGCAGGCGGTAACGCTCGACGTCCATCATGTCCGGCGCGATCGCGGTCGAGGCGCGGACCGGCATCGATCGGAACGCCTTCGGCAGCAGGGCGGCGCTGTCGGCATCGAGCGCGGCCAGGCGGTCGGGCTCCATCGTGGCGAGATGGTCGTCGAGCGCGCCGGCGAAGACTCCGAACGGGACCTCGTGTTCGAACTCGGTGGCGCCGCCCCACAGCACCGTCCACCCGGTGTCGGCGGCCAGCGCGGTCAGCTCGTGCAGGAGTCGCGTCTTGCCAATGCCGGGCTCTCCGAGCACGGTGACCAGTCGCGTCACGCCGCCCGACACCTGGTCGAGCACCTTCACCAGCAGGGCACGCTCCCGGCCCCGGCCGACCAGCGGTGTCGGGCGAGCCGGGGGTGGGCCGCCGTCGGCGGATGAGGTCTTCGCTCGCGTGCCGTTCGCAGAGCCGTCAACGCTCACCCGGTGCCCTTCGCGAGGATGATGGGTCCAGTCGAGTCCAGCCGCGCCACGGAAGGCAACATACATCACATAGTCAATCTGGATGATGTTCCTGGGCGTGTTCGATCAGACGCTGATAGCGACGGGAAGACAGGTGCGCGCTCTGCTTGGCCAGCGCGCCTGCGAACGCCTCGGCCACCGTCGCCGGGTCGTTGCGGAAGACGCCGCAGCCCCATGCCCCGAGCACGAGGCGCCGATGACTGTGCGCGACCGCCGCGGGTCCCATGGCTATCGTCGCGCGGATGCGACGAGAGCCCGTAGCAGGAATCTCGGTCGGGTGAGGGAGCAATTTCCCCTCAGCGTCTGTCCACACGGAACCGTCCGAACCGTCGGGACGCCGTCATCATCATCATCGGCGTTGTCGACGCGCGCTCAAACGACATCGACCAAGTCACTGTCAGAACCGTCGGCGCGGACCGACGACCTACACCGAGCACGCCCTCGTCGAGGTCACCCCGCAGAACCTCGCCACCGTCGACCAGGTCGACATGGACGCCCAGGACTGCCACGTGCTCGCCGCGGCACTGTCCGCCGACGCGGACATCCTGCTCACCGACAACGCCCGCCACTGGATGGCGGCGCGCCCTGTCGAGCTGCTCACCTCCGCCCAGCTACTCACCCGCCTCGCCGGCTTCTCGGTCTCGGCGGGAGCGCATCGAGTCCTCCTCCCGGCTGTCAGAAGTGTGCCGTATTCGTCGCGCCCTCTCGAGGGGTGACATAACTCTGACATTGCCATTCACGCCAACTTCCATGCATTTCCGGGGATCCGTGCACCTCGACCGGGCGGCGGTTACAGAGTTGGAACAGTCGAGCAATGTCAGAGTAATGACGCTGGATCAATCTGCTCTCACCTGCAGCAGCCGGCTGCACCTTGCTGGCGACACCTGGCGAGGCGCTCGGGACGCCGGCGGCTCGGCATGGGACATGCACATCCGCACCATCCGCTGTGCCGCGACCCCAGCTCCTTTACCAGGAACGGAGTTCCCACATATGTCCACCCCCAGCAAGCGGCTGCGCACGCTTGTGGCCACGGGCGCCATCGCGACGACCGTCGCCCTCGTGCTCACCGGCTGTGGCGCCCGCGCCGGCGACGACGCGTCCGGCGGCAAGTCGGCCGCACCCAGCTGCGTCGACACCTCCGGCAATACCATCAAGCTCGGCTTCCTCAACTCCCTCACCGGCGGCATGGCGATCTCTGAGAAGACCGTCTCCAACGTGCTGCACATGGCCGCCGACGAGATCAACGCCGGCGGCGGCATCCTCGGAAAGCAGATCAAGTACGTCCAGGAAGACGGCGCCACCGACTGGCCCACCTTCGCGGAGAAGACCGAGAAGCTGCTCACCCAGGACTGCGTCGCCGCGATCTTCGGCGGCTGGACCTCGTCCTCCCGCAAGGCCGTCAAGCCGGTCGTCGAGGGCCATAACGGCCTGTTCTTCTACCCGGTGCAGTACGAGGGCCTGGAGGCTTCGCCGAACATCTACTACACCGGTGCGACCACCAACCAGCAGATCATCCCGGCGATGGACTTCCTTGCCTCCAAGGGAGTGAAGAGGCTGTTCCTCGCCGGCAGCGACTACGTCTTCCCGCGCACCGCGAATGCGATCATCAAGCTCTACGCGGCCAAGCTTGGCATCCAGATCGTCGGCGAGGAGTACGTGCCCCTCGACAAGGACGACTGGACCACCCAGGTGGCGAAAATCGTGGCGGCCCACCCCGACTTCATCTTCAACACCATCAACGGCTCGTCGAACGTCGGCTTCATCAAGGCCTACTACGACGCCGGCCTCACCGCGGCGACGACGCCGATCATCTCGGTGTCGATCGCCGAGGAGGAGGCGCCGGCCATGGGCCACGCGGTCACCGGACACTACGCGTCCTGGAACTACTTCCAGTCGCTCAAGACCGACACCAACCCGAAGTTCATCAAGAGCTGGAAGGCCTACCCCAACAGCAGCGGCGTCACCTCCGACCCGATGGAGGCCGCCTACATCTCGCTGTACCTGTACAAGGCCCTCGTTGAGGCAGCCGGCTCGTTCGACGTCGACGCGGTGAACGCCGCAGCGAAGAAGAACACCATCACGTTCGCCGCACCGGAGGGCACCGTCACGCTCGACGGCGAAAACCACCACATCTCAAAGCCGGGCCACATCGGCCGGATCAACGCCAACAACCAGTTCGACATCGTCTGGTCCTCCGACAAGTTCATCGCCCCCGACCCGTTCCTCAAGGGCTACGACTGGTTCCCGGCGAATATCCGCGACCAACTTGTGAAATCCGCGGGCTGATCGCCCCACCCCCAACCGGGGGCGCGGGGTTGCGTGTCGCCTGCGGCAGGCAACCCCGCGTACCCGGATCCGAATCTCCCTCACCGCCCGCCCCCGCACAGAGAGCGAGAGCACGTGGACGCTCTGGTCCCGCCGTTGCTGAACGGCACCGCACAGGGTGCGCTGCTCCTACTCGCCGCGCTCGGCCTCTCGCTCACCTTCGGCCAGATGGGCGTGATCAACATGGCCCACGGCGAGTTCCTCATGATCGGCGCCTTCACCGCCTACCTCGTCCAGCAGGTCATCGACTCCAGCGACCTGTCGATCCCGGTCGCGCTGCCGGTCGCGTTCGTCGTCGCCGGCCTGCTCGGCCTCCTGCTGGAGGTCAGCATCATCCAATGGATGTACCGCAGGCCCCTCGACACCCTGCTGGCCACGGTCGGTGTCAGCCTGATCCTGCGGCAGGCGGCACTGCAGACCTTCCCGTCCCAGGGCGTCCCGGTGGAGAAGCCCGACTGGCTCGACGGGCAGTTGACCATCCTCGGCTACAACTGGCCGCTCCGGCAGGTGTTTACCATCCTGCTCGCGACCGCCTGCGTCGCCATACTGGCGGCTTGGCTCAAGTACACCTCGTTCGGCCGCCGCATCCGGGCGACCGTGCAGAACCGGGACCTCGCCGAGACCGCGGGGATCTCCACCCGCACCGTCGACCGCCTGACCTTCTTCGTCGGGTCGGGTCTGGCCGGGGTCGCCGGGGTGGCCGCGTCCCTCATCGGTGGCACGAACTCCCAGATGGGCGCGCAGTACATCATCCCGGCCTTTCTCGTCGTCGCTGCCGGCGGCATCGGCCAGCTCAAGGGCACCGTTATCGCCGCGTGGGCGGTGGGCGTCGTCCTCTCGTGCTTCGCCTACTGGACGACCGGCAGCCTCGCGCAGGTGCTCGCCCTCATCCTTGTGATCGTCTTCCTGCAGCTGCGCCCGCAGGGCATGTTCACGGTGCGAACCAGGAGTCTGGTATGACGAAGCTGAAGCCACGGCTATCCCTCATCGGCATCGGGGTGTTCGCCGTCCTGCTCCTCGCGGTCGCTCCCCTCGTGCTCACCGATCACTGGCTCAGCAACCTCGGCAAGTACTGCTGCTGGGCGATCGCCGCCGTCGGCATCGGCCTGGCGTGGGGCCGAGGCGGGATGCTCGTGATGGGGCAGGGGGTGTTCTTCGGCCTCGGCGCCTACTCGATGGCCATGCACCTCACGCTGGAGACCGCCGGTGACGGGGTCCCGGGGTTCATGGTGCTCTACGACCCGCTCGCGCCGCTCCCGGCGTTCTGGGAGCCGTTCCGCAGCGCGGCGTTCACCCTGCTGGCGATCGTGCTGCTCCCGGTGATCGTGGCCGGCATCCTCGGCTACGCGCTGTTCAAGCGCCGCGTGAAGGGCGCGTACCTCGCGATTCTGACGCAGGCGCTCGCCGTCGCGCTCGCCACCCTGATCAGCTCCACAATCCGCGAGACCGGCGGCGACACCGGGCTCAGCGACTTCAAGTACTTCTTCGGTTTCGTGCTGAAGGACTCGGCGAACAGGGACATGGTGTACCTCATCGCGGCCGGGCTGCTCATCGTGTGCCTACTCGTGGTGTGGCAGCTCTACCGCAGCCGCTTCGGTGAGCTCCTCGTCGCCACCCGGGACGCGGAGGAGCGCGTGCGCTTCCTCGGCTACGACCCGGCCAACATCAAGCTCGTCGCCTTCGTCGGCTCCGCGCTGATGGCAAGCATCGGCGGAGCGATGTTCGTGCCCATCGTCGGCATCATCACTCCGGCCGAGATCGGCGCCGCCGCCTCGATCCTCATGATCGCGGGCGTTGCCTTCGGCGGCCGCGCCTCGCTCTTCGGCCCCGCGCTCGGCGCGATGGCGGTCGGATGGGGGCAGTCGAGCCTCGGCTCGACCTGGCCCGACGGCTGGACCTACATCATCGGCCTGCTGTTCATCGTCGTCATCCTCTTCCTGCCGAAAGGGCTGTCGTCGGTGCTCACCAGGTTCACGGCGGCGCGCCGGAGCCCTGGTGAACAGCCCGCCGCGGCGACCGCCGCCCCGGAGCTCGAGGGGGTGAAGTCGTGACCGACGCCTCGCTCGTCGTCACGGACCTCCACGTCGAGTTCTCGGGCTTCGCCGCGGTCGGCGGCGTCTCCTTCGACGCGCACCCCGGCGAGGTCCGGTTCCTCATCGGCCCGAACGGCGCCGGCAAGACGACCTGCATCGACGCCATCACGGGGCTCTCCAAGGCCACCGGGTCGGCGAGGCTCGGCGAGCAGGAGTTGCTCGGCAGGCCGGTGCACAAGATCGTCCGGCTCGGGGTCGGTCGCACGTTCCAGACCGCGAGTGTCTTCGACGAGCTATCGGTGCTGCAGAACCTCGACATCGCCGCCGGACGCCACCGCCCCTCGGCCTCGCTGCTGCGGACCCGGCGTGGCGTCGACCCGTCGATCGTGCAGGCGCTAGAGGAGACAGGACTCGCCGGCGAACTCGCCACGCCGGCCGGCATCCTGTCGCACGGCCAGAAGCAGTGGCTGGAGATCGCGATGCTGCTCGTGCAGGACGCGAGGGTGCTGCTGCTCGACGAGCCCGTCGCCGGCATGAGCCAGGACGAGCGCTCCGCGACCGGCGAGCTCCTGCAGCGCGTCGCGGCGAAGCGCATTGTGCTCGTGGTTGAGCACGACATGGACTTCATGCGCCGCTTCGCCACGCGCGTGACGGTGCTGCACCAGGGCAGGGCGCTCTCGCACGGCACGGTGGCCGAGGTGCAGGCCGACCCCAAGGTGCAGGAGGTCTACCTCGGCACCGCGGGAGCCGCGACCACGGCCGCCATGTCGGTCGTGCCCGACGTGGCAGCCGGCCGGCTCGCAAGCTCGCCGGAAGTGGCGGCCGGGACGCAGAAACGGAAGGAGGACTGACATGCTCGAACTCACCGACATCGAGGCCGGCTATGGGCGCACGCGGGTGCTGCACGGCGTGACGGTGCCGGCCGGGAAGGTCGTGGCCGTGCTCGGCCACAACGGCGCCGGTAAGACGACGCTGCTGCGGGTCGCGATCGGGCTTATCAAGCCGTCGAAGGGCCGCGTGTTGTTCGACGGCGAGGACATCGCGTCGCTCGCCCCCAACAAGCGCGTCGCTCGCGGCATGGCGTACGTGCCACAGGGTCAGCAGGCGTTCGGCCAGCTCACGACGCTTGAGAATCTGCAGCTCGTCGCCGACGGGCGACGGCGCGGCAAGGCCCTCATCGAGGCGCAGATGGCCCGCTTCCCCGCGCTGGAGACGTTCGCAGCCCGAAGGGCAGGCCTGCTCTCGGGCGGGCAGCGCCAGCAGCTCGCGATCGCCCGCGCCCTCATCGCCGAGCCGAAGCTGCTCATCCTGGACGAGCCGACCGAGGGCATCCAGCCCACGATCGTCGCCGAGATCGAGCACACCATCGTGCAGCTGGCCGACGAGGGAATCAATGTGCTACTCGTCGAGCAGCACATCGGCTTCGCCCTCGAGGTCGCCGAGCGCTACGTCGTGCTGGCTTCGGGCTTCGTCACACAGACCGACGAGGGGGGCTCGGCAGCCACCTCCACCGTGCGAGCCGCCATGGCGATCTGAGCCGACATGACCGATTTTCTGGCCCGGGCAATACTGTCGTAACACCGGACCCGGAGGATGCCCCACGCGAGGTGCGTGAGGGGATGCCACTGTGAGCAGGACAGACAACGCGCGAGCGGCCGCGGAGGACAGCATCGAGGACTACGCCTTCCGATATGTGCCGCGCACCTTCCGGCGCTGGAGCGCGGCCTCCGTCGGCGCGACCGCCCTCGGGTCCATCGCGTTCCTCGCCGATTTCTCGATCGGCGCGAGCATCGGCATCGACCACGGCACCCCCAACGCCGTGCTCGGCATCCTGTTCGCGTCGGTCATCATCGTCATCGTGGGCGTGC
>JAVHVY010000204.1:0-21016 GCA_032160305.1 Actinoplanes sp. | reverse complement strand
TGGAGTTGCCGTTGACCGCCTTTGTGGCGATCCGGCCGTTCGACCCGTCGCAGCCCGACGACGCGCCCGACCGGCTGGCTCACCTGTCCGAGATCGACTCCTGCTACTCGGTGGCGGGGGAGGACTTCTATCTGCTGCTGGTGCGGGTCGCCGGCCCGGCGGATCTCGAACGGCTGCTGCAGGAGATCCGCACGGCGGCGAACGTGACCACCCGCACCACGGTGGTCCTGTCCACCCCGTACGAGAACCGCCCACCCCGAATCGCCACGGTCACCCCGACAACCTAGCGTCCTAGGACGAACAACGACGTGTGGCCCAGCCGGGGCGTTGCTAACGAACGTGCGACCAGGGATCAAAAAGTTGATCAATGCTGCTGGGATGGCCCTGAGGTGAGCGCGACGAAATGATGTCGATCTGTGTCGCGCCTTCCGGAGAACTTCGCTGATCAACTTTTGGCCCCTGGTCGCGCATCCGTTAGAAACGCCCCAAATCCGTTCCGGTGAGCCGGGCGCCGCACAGCATCGCCGTCTCGCCGGACGGAAGAACAGTGCTGGTCGCGGGCTACGACGCGAACGCGGCCGACCTGATCGACACGGCGACGCTGCGCCGTACTGGGCCGTTCCGGGGGGTCGGTAGCAAACCGCAGAGCGTTGCCTTCGCCGCCGACGGCAGGCACGCGTACGTGGTCAATGAGGGCGACAACTCCGTGTCCGTCCTGGATGGACACACCGGTAAGGTGACCGCGACGGTCGGTGTGGGCCGCAGCCCGGGTACGGTGGCGGTGTCGGCCGACGGCCGCGTGGCCTACGTGTCCAACGGCGCCGACAACACGATCTCCGTGCTGCGGGTGGGGGAGTGAACCTGGCGACGCTTCACGCGATCGGCAGCGCCAGCCACACGTCTGCTCCGCCTTCCGGCCTGTTCGTTGCGTGCGCGGTTCCGCCGTGGGCGTGGGCTGTCGCGCGCACGATCGAGAGCCCGAGACCGGTACCGCCGCCGGTTCGCCCGGTGTCCGGTCGGCTGAACCGCTCGAAGGCGCGCGGGAGGTAGTCGGCCTGGAAGCCTGGGCCTTCGTCGGTGACGTGCAGTTCGAGCTGGTCCCCGCGCCGCCGCGCGAATACGCGGACCTCGCCGGATCCGTGCCGGAGCGCGTTGTCGAGCAGGTTACGCAGCGCCTGCTCCAGCCGTACCCGATCGGCGAGCAGGACGACGCCGGCGTCGGAATCGGCATGGATGATCCGCCCGTCGGCCGCCTGGGCCGCGAAGTGCGTGGTGCTCTGCCGGAGCAGCGTGCCGGCGTCGGTGGGCTCCCGTCGTACCGAGAGCCGGCGCTGGTCCGCGCTCGCGATGACGAGGAGATTCTCGGCGAGGTGGGTGAGGCGGTCGGCCTCCTGGGCGGCCGACTCGATCGCGCTCCGGAGTTCCGCCGCCGGCCGTGGACGCCGCAGGGCCAGCTCCAACTCGGTCTTCAGCAGGGCGAGCGGCGTACGCAGCTCATGGCCGGCGTCAGCCACGAAGTTGCGCTCGCGTTCCAGTGCCGCTTCCAACCGCCCCAGCATGTCGTTCAGGGTGGCGCCGAGCCGGGCGAGCTCGTCCCGGCCGTTGCCGAGCGGCAGCCGCTGCCCCGGCTCGGTCGCGGTGATCTCGTCGGCTCGCCGGCGCATCGCCTCGATCGGCCGGAACGCCGCACCCGCGAGGAGATAGCCGCCCAGCGCCGTGGCCAGCAGCGTGAGCGGGCCGCCGATGAACAGCTCGGTGCGCAGGCTCGTGAGGGTCTCGATGCCGTTCTGCCGGGTGGCGCCGACCACCAGAACGACCGTGTCCCGCTCTCTGCTCACCGGCGTGGCCAGCAGCCGGGCCGGTTCGTCGAGTCCGGCTACGGACTGCCGGTTCGCGAAGACCGCACCCCGGCGGGCCCGCGCCAATTCGCCCTGGTCCAGCAGGGGTCGATCGCCGACCGTGGGGGTGGATTCGAGCAGCGCACCGCGGGTGTCCAGCACCTGCGCGAAGCTCTCCCCGCGCTCGACCAATCCGGGACTGGCGTCGCTCAGCGGCATGTGCGGCTCGCGGACCACGGTCGCCAGGTCCTCGGCGCGCTGGCGCAGGCTCTGGTCGAGCGACCGGGACAGATCAGACTGCAATCGCAGGTAGAGGAAGAGTCCAGCCGCGGCAAGCAGCACGGCCATCGCGAGGGTGAACGCCATCGTGAGCCGGAGCCTGATCGGGACGCGGTTCATGACGGGACGTTCATGACATTCGCCCGCAGCCGGTAACCGATCCCGCGCACGGTCTCCAGCGAATTGCGCCCGAACGGCCGGTCCACCTTGTCGCGGAGGCAGCGCACGCAGACGTCCACCACGTTCGAGCCCCGCTCGTACGCGAAGTCCCACGCGTAGTCGAGCAGTTGGTCGCGGGTGAGCACCTGGCCGGGTCGGCGCATGAACGCGTAGAGGAGCGCGAACTCCTTGGCCGTGAGGGCGATCGATGCGTCCGCGCGCCAGACCTGGTGAGTGCCCGGATCCAGCCTCAGCTCGCCGACGGACAGCACGATCGGGCGCTCGACGTCGCCGCGGCGGGCGAGCGCGCGCAACCGGGCGAGCAACTCGGCGAAGGAGAACGGCTTGATCAGGTAGTCGTCGGCGCCCGAGTCCAGGCCCCGCACGCGTGCGTCGATCGCGTCGCGGGCGGTGAGCAGGATGACCGGGGTCCAGACGCCGTCCGCGCGCAGCCGGCGGCAGACCTCGAGCCCGTCGACGTCCGGCAGCATCACGTCCAGCACGAGCACGTCGTAGCTCGTGGCGCCCACCTGTACGAGGGCGTCCTCGCCCGTCGTCGCGACGTCCGCGACCAGCCCCTCCTCGCGCAGGCCGCGGTGCAGGAGGGCGGCCATCTTCGGTTCGTCTTCGACGACGAGGATCCGCACGCCCTCATTCTGACCCCGGAAAATGAGCCCCGGATGAGCGCCGCGCTCTTCATAGAGCCCTCATGTCAGGTCCCTAGCGTCGGGCCGACCTGAAGGGAAGGCGTTGACATGCGCAAGATCCCGATAACGCTCGCCGCTGCGGCCGCGGTTCTGCCGCTTCTCGCGGCCTGCCAGTCGACCGGCACGACCGCAGCCAAGCCGTCCGCCTTGGCGGCCGGCCCCAGTTCGTCCACGACGCCCAGCGCCACGGCTTATGACCCCAAGATCGACCCGGCGACGTTCACCACCACCATCACCAACCCGTACTTCCCGCTCAAACCCGGAACGAAGGCGATCTACGACGGTACGAAGGACGGCGTACCCCAGCACGTCGAGGTGTCGGTGCTGCCGACGACCCGGACCATCCTCGGTGTCCGGTGTGTCGTGGTGAGCGACGTCGTCACCAGCAAGAAGGCGTTGGCTGAAAAGACGACGGACTGGTATGCCCAGGATGCCCAGGGCAGCGTCTGGTATTTCGGCGAGGACTCCAAGGACTACACGAACGGCGTGGTCACCAGCACGCACGGCACCTGGGAGGCCGGCGTCGACAACGCCAAGCCCGGCATCATCATGCAGGCCGACCCGCGGCCGGGCGACTTCTACCGGCAGGAGTACCGGCCCAAGGTGGCCGAGGACATCGCCAAGATCATCCACTTGTACGCGACCCTGCGGTTGCCGGCCCGCACCTATACCGAAGTTCTGGTGACCGAGGACCGGGATCCGCTCAACCCGGACCTCATCCAGCACAAGTCCTACGCACCGGGCATCGGGATGATCAAAACCGAGCGGCTCGGCAACAACCACCACGAGCTCCTGCAGCTGACGAAGACCGTCGCGGGATGACAACCGACCGGCACCCGACGGTGCTCGACGCCAGCGGGCTCTACCACATCTTCCGTGAGCCCGAGGTCGAGACCGTGGCCCTTCGCGGCGCCGATGTCGCTCTCGCGGCGGGGACGTGGACGTGCGTGATGGGGCCGTCCGGCAGCGGCAAGAGCACCTTGCTCCAGGTGCTGGCCGGGCTCCTCGAACCGAACGGCGGCTCGGTGACGATGGACGGCCAGGACCTCACTCGCCTGCCGGCGCAGGAGCGGGCGCGCTGGCGCCGCAGCCGCATCGGCGTGGTCCTCCAGCGTGACAACCTCCATCCGCTCCTGGACGTCGCCGGCAACGTGGCGCTGACGCTGCGCATCGACGGGCGGTCCGCTCAGCAGGCGCGGGCCCGTAGCGATGAACTGCTTGCCCAGTTGGGAATGGCGGACCGGCGCGGCCACCGGCCCGGCCAGCTCTCCGGTGGCGAGGCGCAGCGTGCGGCGCTCGCGGTGGCTCTCGCGTCCCGGCCGCGGGTCGTGCTCGCCGACGAGCCGACCGGCGAACTCGACGAGGCCACCGCCGGCGACGTGCTGGCCCTGCTCGCCGAGGTCCGCGAGGATGGCGCGGCGATCCTGACCGTGACCCACAACCCGCAAGTCGCCGAGCGGGCCGACCGGCGCCTGATCATGCGCGACGGTGTGGTGAGCAGCGATGAGTGAGATATCGGGCGCCATCGACGCGCTGAACCTGAGCCGCAGCTACCCCGCGGCCGGCGGAGCCGTCCGCAGCCTCGACGGGGTGTCGCTCACCGTTCAGGCCGGCGAGGTCGTCGCCGTGACAGGTCCGAGCGGGTCGGGCAAAAGCACGCTGCTCTTCCTGCTCGCCGGTCTGGATGTGCCCGACGGGGGTGAGGTCCGGATCACCGGCACCGACTGGCGGACGTTGCGCGGCGGCGAGCGATCCCGGTTCCGTCGGCGCGCGTGCGGCGTCATCGTGCAAGGGGCCGCGCTACTTCCGCAGGCAACCGCAGCCGAGAATGTCGAGGTGCCGCTCCTGCTCGACGGCGTCGAGCCGGGCGAGCGGCGCCGACGGGTGGCCGACGCGCTGCGGCAGGTGGAACTGGACGGCGAGGCGGCCAAGCTGCCCGATCAGCTCTCCGGAGGCCAGCAGCAGCGGGTGGCGATCGCCCGGGCGCTCGTCATCGGGCCGGCGGTGGTCCTCGCCGACGAGCCCACCGCCAGCCTCGATTCGGCCACCGCCCAGACAGTCACCCGCCTGCTGGTCGACCTCGCCACCCGGCGGGGAGCCGCGGTCGTCCTGGCCACCCACGATCCGACGGTGGCCTCCCACGGTCACCGCGTCGTCCGGCTGCACTCCGGCCGTGTCGACACGGCCGGTTGAGGGGCGGCGCAGATGATCCTCTGGCTGTTCCTCAACGCGGTGCGACGGGCGCCGCGCCGGCTGGCCCTGGCCGCGGTCGCCGTCGCTTTCCCGGTGGCACTGGTCAGCGGCACCCTGTTCTATGTCGACGTCGCCGTGCACGCCATGACGCCGGTCGCGTTGGCTCCGGTCCAGGTCGAGATGCGGGCGCTGGCCACGTCGCTCGACGTCGACATGGGTGCTGTCGACCGGCAGTTGGCCGGTGTCCACGGCGTCCGCAGGGTCGAGCGGTTCGCCGCCGCCGACGTCGTGGTGGGCGTACCGGGCGGCACCGAGCGGAGCAGCGTGCGCCTGTTCGCGGTCGACCCGGAGTACCTGCGGCGCCATCCGTGGGTCCGTACCGTCAGCGGCGCCTTCGACCGGGGCGCGATGGTGAACGAGCCGCTGCATGGGCTCGCCTCGGCGCCGGATGTGACGATCGCGCTGCCCGGCGCGCCGCGGCCGCTGCTCACGCTGCCCGTCGGCGGCGTCGTCGACCTCCGCACGGCGTCCACTTGGTTCGCGATCCCGACCGGTGAGGTGCAGGGCGACCTCGCCGCGGTGCCGCGGGCCATCGTGATCGACTACGCGATCTTCGACCGCGTCCTCAAGCCGGCGCTCATCGCCACCCTCGGCGCCAAGACGCCGGTGCTCAACGCCGGTCTCACCGACCTTCCGCCGGTCGACGTGGAGGCGCACGTGATCGTCGATCATGCCGCCTACCCGGCCGACCCGGCGCGCGCGGTCGCCTGGTCGGCGGAGCTGCGGCACGTGCTGGAGCGGCGCGCACCCGGAGCGGTGGTCGTCGCCGACGACGCGGCCGAGGCTCTGCTGATGGCTCAGGTCGACGCCACTAACGCCAAGATCCTCTTCTTCCTGCTCGGGATTCCCGGGGTCCTCGTGGCGGCTGCGCTCGGGCTCGCCACCGAGTCGGCTCTGGCGGAGGCGCATCGCCGCGAGGAGGCGTTGCTGCGCCTGCGCGGCGCCACCGACGCACAGCTGGCGCGGCTCGCCGGCGCCCAGGCAGCGGGCGCCGGCCTACTCGGTGCCGCCGCCGGAATCCTCGTGGCGGCCGCCACGGTCAGCGTGGTGAACGGCAGCGCGGTCTGGAGCGACATCCCGCCCGGCAGGCTCGCCGGGTCGCTCGGGCTCGCCGTCGGGGTGGGCGCGGCAATCGTGGCCGTCCGCCTCGTACGCCTGGTCCATTCCGGTCGCCGCGCGCAGGTCACCCTCGACCGGCGCCTCCTCAAACGGGGCTGGGCACCGACCTGGCGCCGCGCTCGGCTCGACCTGGTGGCGATCGGCGTGGGCGTCTTGATTCTCGGCATCAACCTGCTCGCAGGTGGGCTGAGGGCGACGCCCGTCGAGGGGCCACCACTAGCGCTCTCCTTCTATGTGCTGCTCGCGCCTGTCGCCCTCTGGATCGGCGTCAGCCTGCTCGCGGTGCGCGGTCTGCTCGTGGCGTTGGCGCGCTGGGCCCGGCCGGACCGCGCGCGCCCGCTCTCGTCGTGGCACGGGGCCTGCCTGCGCTGGCTCGGCCGCCGACCGGCCCGGGCCGCCGTCGCGCTCGTCCTCGGCACGCTGGCGGTCGCCTTCGGCACCGAGGTGGTCACGTTCGCCGCCACGTACTCCGCTGCCCGGCACGCGGACGCCCGCGCCGGGTTCGGCGCCGACCTGCGCCTGACCCCCGCCACCGAGACGCCGGCCGATCCGCCGGCGGCCGCCGGCGTCGCCGCCACGACGCCGATCCGGTTCGTGCCGGCCCGAATCGGCAGCGACCGCAAGACGATCCTCACCCTCGACCTTTCCTCGTACGGCAAGACCTCGACCGTCGGCGCCCGGATGCTGACCGGAGCGGGATTCGACGCGCTTGCGCAACATCCCGACGGCGTTCTGATCGCGCCGGAAATCGCCGAGGGCTTCGCCGTCGGCCCGGGTGACCCGCTGCCGGTCACTGTCTTTCCGGACGACGGCGACCACAGCCGGAACTTCACCTACCGGGTGATCGGAGTGTTCCGATCGTTCCCGCCCACCGACCCGCCGGCCGAGCTCGTGATGGCGACCACCGGTGTCCCGCCGTTCCTCCTGCCGTCGCCCGAGACCTACCTCGTGCGAGTCGCGCCCGGGCACGCACCTGCGAGCGTGGCTGCGGCGCTACGCCAGGGTCCGGTCGGGCACGACTTCCGCGTCACCACGATCGCCGACCAGGAACTGGCCGGCCAGCGCAGCCTCACCACGCTCAACCTCGCCGGCCTCAGCACCCTGGAGTCGCTCGCGGCCGGGCTGATCGCGGCGGTCGGTGTCGCGGTGCTCGGCGCCTTCGTCGCACTGGAACGGCGGCGCGAGTTCGCGATCCTGCGCACGCTCGGCGCCGACCGGCGACAGGTACTGACCGGCGCGGCACAGGAGGGCGCGATCTCGGTGTTCGGCAGCGTCATCCTGGGCGTCCCGATAGGACTCGGGATCGCGCTCGTCTCCGTACGCGTGCTGGGCCTCTTCTTCGTCCTGCCACCCCCGCTGCTCGCCCTCGCAGACGGCCGACTCGGACTGTTCCTGCTCCTCACCGTGGGGACCTCGGCGGCGGCGCTGGCTGTCGCACTCGTCGCCGTCAACCGGGTGACTGCCGCCACCACGCTCCGGGAATAGCGTTTTCTGCCGGGCGTTGTTCGAGTCAGCGCCGGGCTTCTACCTGGTGCTGGATCCGGGACTGCGGATCGTGGCAGCCAGCGACGCCTACCTGCACGCCACCATGACGGTCCGCGAGGAAATTCTCGATCGCGGCATCTTCGAGGTCTTCCCGGACACCCCGACGACCCGGCCGCGACCGGGGCCACGAACCTGCGCGCCTCACTGCAGCGGGTGCTGCAGAGCCGCAAGCCCGACACGATGGCAGTGCAGAAGTACGACGTTGAGCGTCCGGCCGCCGCCGGTGGCGGGTTTGAAAAGCGGTACTGGAGCCCGCGTAACACCCCCGTGCTCGGCCCGGACGGACGAGTGGCCTCCATCATCCACCAGGTCGAAGACGTCACCGAGTACGTGCTGCCTGCTCGCCCTGCTCAACGACGTGCTCGACATCGCCCGCATCGAGGGCGGAAACCCGTCCATCTCGGTGGAGCCGGTCGGGCTGGGCGCGCTCACAGTCGAGCCGGGTCGACCTAACCCGCTACTTGATTAAACAAGGTAGCTGCCATAACCTAACAGCATGGGTACGACACACGATCCCCAACTGCTCAAAGGGGTGCTGTCGCCGCTGCTGCTGTGGCTGCTCGCCGAACGCGAGTCCTACGGCTACGAGCTGGTGCAGCGGCTACGCACGGTCGGGCTGTCGGGCATCTCCGAGGGCACGGTCTATCCCGCGTTGTCGCGGCTGGAGCGGGAGGGGCGCATCCGCTCCCGGCTGGTCGCATCGCACTCCGGCCCGGCGCGCAAGTACTACCAACCCACCGACAGCGGCTACGCCACCCTGGCCGAGGCAACCGCCGACTGGCTGGCGCTGGCCGCCACGGTCAACGGCCTGCTGTCGCGCCCAGTCCCGCCCACGCCTGCAGCACCGACCGAGGAGGAATGACATGACGCACACCCTGACCACGATCGACCGGCTCCGCATCGAGTACACGGTGTGGCGCCTCGACGGCCTCCTCTACGACCTGCGCTGGCGGTCCCGCGTGGCCAAGCGCCGCGAGGCGCGTGCCAACCTGCACGCCGCCGCGGCCGACATCGGTACCACCGAGGCCCTACGCCGGCTGGGCGGGATACGGCGGCTGGCCACCGAATACCTGGCGGCCGAGTATGACGACTGGGGCCGCCGACCCACCTGGACGACCGGGACGGTGTGCATGCTCGTCGTCCAGTTCGGCAGCTACGCGCTGATCGAGGCCGGCCGGTCGGCGTTCACCGCCGGTGTCCTCGCCGCCGACCCGCACCCGCAGGGCACGTACCACTGGCCCGGGATCCCCTACTGGAGCGCCGACGCCACGGTCACCTTCACCGGCGCCACGCACACCTCCCTCGGCGGCGCCTTCACACCCCTGATCTACCTGGGCATGCTCGCCGCTTTCACCGCCGGCGCGCGACTGTGGCGCCTGCTACCCCGGGGTCGCCGCCACCACGCCATCACCTCGACCGCTGAGCCCACGGAGCGTCCCCGATGAAGCGCCTCCTGCTCACCCTCGTGCTGTCTGCGGCGGTGCTCGCCTTGGGTACGACCCGGCCCGCCCTCGCACGGCCGGCGGCGCCGGCACTCGCCGGTCGGCCTGCACGACGCGGTCCGGCTGGTCGTCGCCGGCGGCGCCCCGAGCGCCATCGCTCTCGTCGGGGACGGCCGCCGCACGCACCGCGCGGCGGTCGGTGCCGCCGACTACGGCACCGGCCGACGCATGCGTACCGGCGACCATGTCCGCATCGGCAGCGTCACCAAGACCTTCGTCGCGGTCATCGCGCTGCAGCTCGCCGCCGAGCGCCGGCTGGACCTCGACGACCCGGTCGCCCACTGGCTGCCCGGCCGGACTACGAGTTCCGTGCTTCCCAGGTAAAGATCAGACCGCCGGAAAGTCCCGGTGCGTTGCTGTCGTCGGCGATGGTCCAGCTAACCCGGTAGGGAGCGGCTGGCGGCGCCGGATGGTGCCCAGGTGCTGAGGCCGGTCGCGAAGTTCGTTTTGGTGGTGTCGAAGATGTCCAGGGTGTTGGTGAACAGATTGCTGGTCAGTGACCAGCCGGTGCAGCTCAGGCCGACCCCGCCGGTGGCGCTGGTGCCTTCGTCGATGACGAGGTTCACGTACTGGCCGAGGGTGCCGGTCGGCGTCGTGGACGCAGGTCAGCGCTGGCGACTACGGCGGCTGCGCCCTGCGCTCCAATGCGACCGTGTGGTGCTGGGGCGTGGGTACCGACGGTCAACTCGGCAACGGCGGCACCGCCCAGAAGAACTCCCCGGTCGCGGTCACCGGCACCTGGTCCACGGTCGTGCAGGGCGGCCTCCACACCTGCGCCCGCACCCTCGTCGGCGTGTTGTGGTGCTGGGGCCGGGGCACCGAGGGTCAACTCGGCAATGGCGCCACCGCCCAGCACAACTCCCCGGTCCAGGCCGGCAGCGCTACCTGGCGCACCATCTCTGCCGGGCAGCTCTTCACCTGTGGCACCCAGACCTATCAGACCGTGTGGTGCTGGGGAGACAACAGCGACGGCGCGCTCGGCCTCGGCGACAACACCAACCGGAGCACCCCCCAACAGCTCCCGGCACTCAGCGGCCGGCCGGTCATCGGCGGATCCCACTCCCTACGCGTCACCTTGATCCACTGACACCTATCCGTGGACACGGAGCACGGGACCGAAAACACCCGTGCGCGCCGCGGTGCTCGTCGGGCAGCTAGCACACAGCCTCGTCCTCGTCCTCGGGCCAACCAGGACCGCAACTCGACAAGGTGTTCACGAAGCGGGTTGGACTGGGGGTGCCGGACCACCATCATCCTAGGACGCCCTACGCGGTGTGCGCCCGCTCGCTGCGGCGCATGCCAGCAAGGTCAAAGCAAGAAGGAATCGACGGCAGCCACCCGGCAGGACTGCGCGTCGAGCGCGGTGGTCAGGGTGTGAAGCGGTAGCCGATGCCGGGTTCGGTGATCAGGTAGCGGGGGCGGGCCGCGTCGGGTTCGATCTTGCGGCGCAGGTTGGCGAGGTGGACGCGCAGGTAGTTCGTCTCGTTCTCGTACGCGGGCCCCCAGACTTCGCGCAGGAGCTGGCGCTGGGCGACGAGTTTGTCGGGGTGCCGGGCGAGGACTTCGAGCATGTGCCATTCGGTGGGGGTGAGCCGCACGTCGCCGGCGGCGGTGGTGAGGCGTTTCGCGGCCAGGTCGATGGTGAAGTCGGCGGTGGCGATGACGGCCGCGCCCGGTTCCGGGGCGGCCCGGCGCAGCGCGGCGCGGATGCGGGCCAGCAGTTCGTCCATGCCGAACGGTTTGGTCACGTAGTCGTCGGCGCCGGCGTCGAGGGCTTCGACCTTGGTGGCCTGGGCGTCGCGGGCGGAGAGCACGATGATCGGGATGCTGGTCCAGCCGCGCAACCCGCGGACGACCTCGACGCCGTCCAGGTCAGGCAGGCCGAGGTCGACGACGGCCAGGTCGGGTGGGGTGTGGGCGGCCATCGTCAGGGCGGTGGTCGCGTCGGCGGCGGTGTGTACTTCGTAGTGGCGGGCGGCGAGGTTGATCCGCAGGGCGCGGCGCAGCTGGTCGTCGTCGTCGACAACGAGGATGCGGCTCATCGCGGGGGCCGGTCGCGGTGCGCCGCGGACAGGGTGATGGTCATGGTGAGTCCTCCACCGGGGGTCTGTGCGGGGACGAGGGTGCCACCCTGGGCTTCGGTGAATCCGCGGGCGATGGCCAGGCCGAGGCCGAGGCCGCCGCCAGTGTGGTCGTTGAGCCGCTGGAACGGGGCGAAGACCCGTTCCAGGGCGTCGGCGGGCAGCCCGGGTCCGTGGTCGACGACGGCGAGGTGGATCTGGTCGCCGTCGGCGGCGCCGCGGATCTCGATGGCGGCGCCAGGTCCGCCGGCGGTGCGGGCGTTGGCGATCAGATTGGCCAGGACCCGTTCGAGTAGTCCGGGGTCGGCGGTGGCGAGGGGCAGGTCGTCGGGGACGTCGACGGCGATGCCGCTGTGCAGGGCGGCCTGGGCGGCGACGGCGTCGAGGGCGGTGGGTCGCAGCTCGACGGAGAGGACGCCGGCCTGCAGACGGCTGACGGCGAGCAGGTTGTCGACGACCGCGGTGAGCCGGTCGGTCGACTCCTCGACGGTGGCGAGTAGTTCGGCCCGGTCGGCGGGGCTGAAGTCGACGTCGTCGGCGCGCAGGCTGCTGATCGCGATTTTGATGCCGGCGATCGGGGTGCGCAGGTCGTGGCCGACGGCGCCGAGCAACGCGGCGCGGAGTCTGTCGATCTCGGCGAGTTCGCGGGCTTCGACGGCGAGGCGCCTGTTCTGCAGGGCCCGGGCGGCGGTGGCGTCGACGGCGAGGCCGGCCGCGGCGGCGACGAGCAGGTAGACGACGAGGGCGACGAGGTTGCCGTCGGTGTCGACGGCGAGGGTGCGGTAGGGCGGGACGAAGAACCAGTTGACGAGCAGGTCGGCGGCGACGGCGGCGCCGATCGCGGGGCGCAGGCCGCCGGTGGCGGCGGCGAGCAGGACGGGCACGAGGTAGAGCAGGACGACGCTGGGCAGGGCGAGGTGGTCGCGCAGCGGTACGAGCAGGGCGGTGCCGAGGGCGAGCGCCCCGGCTGCCGCTGCGCCCCCGGCGACCGTGCGTCCTGGTCCCGCCACCTGCTGATTGTGCAGCACGGCGGGCGGGATCGGGTGGCGGCCGGGGCGGGACCCACCGTGTTGACGGTGAGTTCGAGCGCGGCCGAGCAGGGACGGTTGCCTGACCAGGCAACCGTCCATCCTAGGATGCCCTACAGGACGTGCATCAACCGACACGATTGCTACAAGCGCGGTTGTTTCAGGACTGAGCCCTTCGGGCACCTCTTCACCGAGAAGCGAGAACCGACAGGAGGGTTGACGATGAGCTTCACTGACAAGGCCAAGAACAAGGCCGAAGAGATGACCGGTAAGGCGAAGCAGACCATCGGTGACGCGACGGACAACGAGAGCATGGTCGCCGACGGCGCGCGCGAGGAAGCCGCCGCGAAGGCGAAGCAGGCCGGTGAGAACGTCAAGGATGCCGGCAAGGACGTGCGGGACGCGTTCAGCTGATAGAGCCGACGAGAAAGGGGCCCCCGATCGGGGGCCCCTTTCTCGTTACTCGGTCGCTGCTTGCTTGCGCCACCATTGCCGGCCTGATTCGGGCAGGGTGTCGATCGGGTCGTAATAGGCGAACTGCTTCGTCAAGGCCTCGGCGTCGAGGTGTTCCAGCGAGGTGCGGTAGTTCTTCGTCCAGTACGAGATGCCGTGCTCGCGGTCGTAGTCGGTGAGCATGTGCACCCAGCGCTTGCCGACGAACGGGACGTCGCAGACGATCCGGGGGGTGGCGTAGCCGGGCAGGTAGCCCATCATGTCGTGCTGCAGCTGCTGGGCGAGCCAGACCGGGACGCGCCAGTGCTCGGCGTTGGGGATCATGTCGCACATGTAGAAGTAGTACGGCAGGATGCCCGCCTCGCCCTGCAGGCCGAAGCACAGGTCGAGCAGGTCCGGTGTGGTCGCGTTGACGCCGCGCATGAGCACGCCCTGGTTCCGGACGTCGCGGACGCCGACTTCGAGCAGCATCCGGGCGGCGCGGGCGACCAGCGGGGTCAGCGAGTTCACGTGGTTGACGTGGGTGTGCACCGCGAGGTTGACGCCGCGGCGTTCGGCGGTGATGGCGACGCGGGCGAGGCCTTCGACGACGTCGTCCTGCAGCCAGTGCTGGGGCAGGCCGGCGAGGGCTTTGGTGGCGAGGCGGATGTCGCGGACGGTGGGCACCGACAGCAGGCCCATCAGGTACGCCTCGAGTTGTTTCCAACTGACGTTGGCGACGTCGCCGCCGGAGACGACCACGTCGCGGACGCCGGGGTGGGCCTTGAGGTAGGCCAGGTGGGCGTCGTAGCGGTCGACGGGCTTGAGGGTGAGCTTCAGCTTGTCGATCGTGGGTGTGGAGTTGCCGACAAGGTCCATCCGGGTGCAGTGCCCGCAGTATTGGGGGCAGGTGGAGAGCAGCTCGGCGAGGACTTTGGTGGGGTAGCGGTGGGTGAGTCCTTCGGCGACCCACATGTCGTGTTCGTGCAGGGAGTCGCGGGTGGCGTGCGGGTGCGACGGCCAGTCGAGCAGGCGGTCGGTGGCGACGGGCAGCATGTAGCGGCGGATCGGGTCGGCGTGGAACGACTCGGTGTCCGGGGTCGCGGTGGGGACCATCGTGTTGAGCATCTGCGGGGGCAGCAGCATCGACATGGTGGCGAGGCGCTGCTGGTCGGTCTCGAGGTCGGCGTAGAAGCTGTCGTCGAGCAGGTCGCCCATGACCTTGCGGAGCTGGCGGATGTTCTTGACGCAGTTGACCCGCTGCCACTGGGCTGATTCCCATTGGGTGGTGGTGACGTCGCGCCAGCCGGGGAAGCGGGTCCAGTCGGGTTCGGCGAGCAGGCGGCGCTGGTATTCGTAGGGCTGCCCGTTGGGGAGCGCGGTCACGGGTGCCTCCTGGGGATCGGCGGGCGGTCTGTGTCGACGATACCGGAGATTCTGCGGCGATGAAACACATAGGCCGCAGGATTTACGGCAGTTAAGCCGTAGGTAACACCTTTGTTTCTTGTGTGGGGTGTACGGAAGACTGCTGGCATGACTGGATTCCCCTCGGTGGTGCTGGCAGGTGGCCGTTTCTATTCGGCGGCGGATCCCCGGGCGACGGCGATGCTGGTGCGCGACGGGAAGGTGGCGTGGCTGGGGCAGGACGCCGACGCTCCGGCGGCGGACCGCCGGGTGGATCTGGCGGGCGCGCTGGTGACGCCGGCGTTCGTGGACGCGCATCTGCACGCGACGGACACGGGTCTGGCGGTGGACGGCCTGGATCTGTCGGGGGTGCGTTCGGCGGGGGAGTTGCTGGCGGCGGTGTCGGCGTTCGCGGCGGCGCGGCCGGCGGGCGTGCTGGTGCACGGGCACGGCTGGGACGAGTCGACGTGGGCCGATCAGTCGCCGCCGGACGCGGCGGCGTTGGACTCCGCGGGCGGGGGCCGGCGGGTGTATCTGTCGCAGGCTTCGGTGCATTCGGCGTTGTGCTCGTCGGCGTTGCTGGTCTCGGCGCGCGGGGTGGCCGGGTACGACGGGTCGGGCTGGGTGCGTGAGCAGGCGCATCACGCGGTGCGGGCGGTGGCGCTGGAGTCGTTGACGGTGGCGCAGCGCACGGCGGCGCAGCGCACGGCGTTGCGGCGGGCGGCGGCGATGGGGATCGCGGCGGTGCACGAGTGCGGTGGTCCGGGCACGTCGTCGGAGGACGATTTCCGCTCGGTGCTGGGGTTGTCGCAGCGGGGTCTACCGCAGGTGTTCGGGTACTGGGGTGAACTGGGTGGTGCGGCCCGGGCCCGGGAGCTGGGCGCAGCGGGCGCGGCGGGGGATCTGTACGCGGACGGGGCGCTGGGTTCGCGCACGGCGGCGCTGCGGGAGCCGTACGCGGACGGTCCGGGGTGTGGCGAGGCGTTCGTGTCGGCGGAGCAGGCGGGTCAGCACCTGCTGGATTGTGTGGCGGTCGGTGTGCAGGGTGGTTTCCATGCGATCGGGGACGCGGCGATCGCCACGGTGCTGGACGGGTTCGCGATCGCGGCGAAGGCGGTCGGGGTGGATGTGCTGCGGGAGGGCCGGCACCGGCTGGAGCATGTGGAGCTGGCGGACAAGGCGATGATCGCCCGGTTCGTGGAGTTCGGGGTGGTGGCGAGTGTGCAGCCGGTCTTCGACGCGCTGTGGGGTGGTCCGGGGCGGATGTACGCGCAGCGGCTGGGGGTGTCGCGGGCGTTGGCGTCGAATCCGATCGGGGCGATGCATGCTACGGGGGTGTCGTTGGCGTTCGGGTCTGATTCGCCGGTGACGGCGCTGGATCCGTGGTCGGTGGTGGTCGCGGCGGCGGCGCCGCGTAATCCGGCGTTCCGGATGAGTGTGCGGGCGGCGTTCGCGGCGGCGAGCCGGGGTGGCTGGCGGGCGGCGGGGGTGGACGGTGTCGGGGTGCTGGCGCCGGGGGCTTCGGCGACGTTCGCGGTGTGGGAGACGCCGGGCGGGGTGTCGGGTGGCCTGCCGGCGTTGTTGCCGGATGTGGACGGGTCGGTGCCGGCGCGCCCGGTGTGCCGGATGACGGTGCTGCACGGTCAGCCGATCTTCGAGGTGTGACCGCGCGTGGGCGTGACCGCGCGTGGGCGTGACCGGCTGGGGGTGACGCGGTGTGACGGGTTGGCTGGCTGGGACGTGACACGCCGGTGAACGCGACACGCCCACCTATGGGGACAGTGGTTGACAGGCGGCCGGGGGTCGGACGTACCGTCTTGTGGTCCATTCATGGGGTGCGTTCATTTGCTTCGTTCCTTCGCCCACTGGCCGCAGTTCTCTCAGGGGATTGGTCCTCCCAGGGGTCGCGCGTACCAGGTCCAGGGGGTGGGGGTCGGCGGGGCGGCGCGGACCGGGCGCGTTCCGGGGCAGGGCAGGGGATCGAGCGGGGCCAGTAGACAACGGCACGGCGGGGGCAGCCAGCTCTGCGGTGTGCCGGTCCGAAGGTGGTCGCGAGGTTGTTCTGCGGCTTCGGCTGTGGTGGGCCATGGGAGCAATCGGGGTGTGGCCTGCGGGCTGCGCCCCGGTTCCGTTTCGCCGGTTCCCGGGATTGTTCCGTGATCGTCGGCGGGTAGCGTTCCGACGGTGGAGATGACTCTTGGTCCGCCGCCGGTCGCGGCGGCTGTGGTGTCCGCGGTGCGGGTCCGGCCGGCGGCGCCGCGGCTGATCGTGTCGGTCGGGCTGGCGGTGCTGGCCGGGCTGGCGTTGCTGGTGTCGTTTCCGCCGTTCGGGTGGTGGTTCCTGGCTCCGGTCGGGGTGGCGTTGCTGGCGGGTTCGGTGCACCGGCGGCGGCCGCGCGGGGGCGCTGGGGTGGGGATGCTCGCCGGTCTGGTGCTGTTCCTGCCGTTACTGGCGTGGACGAATCTGAACACCGGCTGGTTGCCGTGGGTGTTGCTGTCGGTGGCGCAGGCCGGTTTTCTGGCGCTGCTCGGGTTGGCATCAGCGTGGCTGTCGCCGCTGGTCGACCGGGTGCGCGGGGTGTGGCCGCTGCTGGTGGGCCTGCTGTGGGTGGCGCAGGAGGCGGTGCGGGACCGGGCGCCGTTCGGCGGGTTTCCGTGGGGGCGGCTGGCGTTCAGTCAGGGTGACGCGCCGGCGTTGCGGGTGGCGGTGGCCGGTGGGGCGCCGCTGGTGACGTTCGTGGTCGCGGCGGCCGGTGGGGCGTTGGTGGCGTTGGTGTGGCGGCGCTGGTCGGTGCGTTCGGCGGCGGCGGGGCCCGGGTTCGCGGTGGTCGCCGGGGTGCTGGTGGCCGGTCCGCTGGCGGTGCCGGTGGCGCGGCCGGGTGCGGGGTCCGCGGTGGTGGCGATCGTGCAGGGCAATGTGCCGCGGCTGGGGCTGGAGTTCAACGCGCAGCGCCGGGTGGTGCTGGACAACCATGTCCGGGCGACCGAGCAGTTGGCCCGTGAGGTCGTCGCGGGCCGGCAGCCGAGGCCGGATCTGGTGCTGTGGCCGGAGAATTCCAGTGACATCGACCCGTTGCGCAACTATGACGCGGCGCAGCAGATCACGGCGGCGGCGGATGCGATCGGGGCGCCGATTCTGCTGGGTGCGGTGCTGCGCACCGACATTCCGGGGGAGATCAAGAACGCGGGCCTGTTATGGGTGCCGGGCCGGGGCCCGGATCTGGCGCAGACGTACGTGAAGCGCCATCCGGTGCCGTTCGCCGAGTACATGCCGTTGCGGCCGGTGGCGCGGCTGGTCAGCGACAAGGTCGACCTGGTGCAGAACATGCTGGCGGGCACCCGTGCGGGGGTGGTGCGCGCGGGTGCGGTGACGGTCGGTGACGTGATCTGTTTCGAGGTGGCGTACGACGGGATCGTGCGGGACACGGTGACCGGCGGGGCGCAGATCCTGACGGTGCAGACGAACAATGCGACGTTCAATGCGACGGAAGCTCGCCAGCAGATGGATATGGTGCGATTGCGGGCGGTGGAGCATGGGCGGGAGGCGCTGATGGTGTCGACGGTGGGTGTTTCCGGGTTCGTGGGTACCGACGGTGCGGTGCATCAGGAGTCGGGCTTCGATGTGCCGGCGGTCGAGGTGCGTGTGATGCACATAGGTGGACCCGATACGCTGGCGACTCGTTCGGGTCGGTGGCCGGAGACGGCGGGGGTCGTGCTGACCCTGTTCGCCTTGGCCGGGGTGGTGCCGTTGCGCCGTCGGCCCGTGATCAGCAGCGACGTGAATTCGGAGGCACGGTGAGCGAGGCGGAAGGGTATCCGGGTGTGGGCCGGGTCCTCGTGGTCATCCCGACCTACAACGAGGCGGACAACATTCGGCTGATCACCGAGCGGGTGCGCCGGGCCGTGCCGTCGGTGGACATCCTGATCGCCGACGACAGTTCGCCGGACGGCACGGGTGGGATCGCCGACGAGCTGGCGACCGCCGATGATCACGTCTTCGTGTTGCACCGGGCCGGCAAGGAAGGTCTCGGCGCGGCGTATGTGGCTGGTTTCGGCTGGGCGAAGAACAAGGGCTATGACGCGGTCGTGGAGATGGACGCGGACGGCTCGCACGCCCCGGAGGAGCTGTCGAAGCTGCTGGATGCGTTGCGCGACGCCGATGCGGTGCTGGGCGCGCGGTACATTCCGGGCGGCAGCGTGCACAACTGGCCGTTGCACCGGCTGCTGTTGTCCCGCGGCGGGAACATCTACATCAGGATGGCTTTGGGGATGCCATTCAAGGACGCGACCGGCGGTTATCGGGCGTACCGGATGCCGGTGCTGGATGTGATCGACGTGTCGACAGTGGCGTCGACCGGCTATTCGTTCCAGGTGGAGTTGGCGTGGCGGACGTATAGGCGGGGGTTCCGGGTCGCTGAGGTGCCGATCACGTTCACCGAACGCGAACGCGGCGAGTCGAAGATGAGCGGCAACATTTTCAAGGAACAGCTGCTCAGGGTGACCCGGTGGGGTGTGCAGTCGCGCCGGGAGGCGCTTTTGTCGCGGTTTGGCAAGGGTTCGAAGTCGCCGTCGACGTGGCCGTGACCAGGCCCGGGCGTGTCATGCTGGAGCGATGATGCGCCGAAGGGTGGCACTGCTGCCCCTGCTGTTGGTGGGGTTGGCGGTCATCGAGATCGTGCTGTTCGCCGCCGTCGTGCACGCGGTCGGTGTGGGCTGGGCGTTGCTGGCGCTGGTGGTGGCCAGCGTGGCCGGTCTGGCGTTGCTGCGCCGGGAGGGTGTGCGCGGCTGGCGGGCGTTCCGGGCGGCGGCCGAGTCGGGCCGGCCGGCGGGTGCGCAGGTGAGCAATTCGCTGGTCGGTCTGCTCGGGGCGTTGCTGCTGGCGGTGCCGGGTTTCGTATCGGCGGCCGTGGGTCTGCTGCTGGTTCTGCCGCCGGTACGGGGGATGGCCCGCCGGGCGGTGGAGCGGGCCACGGAGCGGCGCGTGTCGTCGGCGGTGGCCGGTGACCTGTTCGGCCCGCGCTGGGTCCGGGTGCGCCGCGGGGCGTATGTCGATGACGGTCCTGAGCCGCGTACGGCCGAGCCGATCGCGCAGGTCGAGGGCGAGGTCGTCGACGGCGAGATTGTCCGCTGAGGTGGGTGACACACGAGAACGCCGCTCCTGCTCCGACGAGCAGGGGCGGCGTTCTTCGTTGTGGGGTGGCGGGCCGGGGTCGGTCAGCGGCCGCGGCGGGTGCGGACTTCCTGGAGCCGTTCGTTGAGGATGTCCTCGAGCTCCGAGATGGACCGGCGCTCCAGCAGCATGTCCCAGTGGGTGCGCGGCGGTTTCGCCTTCTTCTGCTCCGGCTCGTTGCCGTCGACCAGGCGGGCGACGCTGCCGTCGAACTTGCACTCCCAGGTGATCGGCACCTCGGCGTCGACGGCGAACGGCACCTCGAACTGGTGGCCCTTGACGCACAGGTATTCGCGGGTCTGCCGGGGCGCCAGCTCGGTGTTGCGGTCGGACTCGTAGCTGACTGCGCCTAGACGGCTGCCGCGTAGCATGCGTTCGCCCATGATCGGCTATCCCCTCGGTCGTGGTGCTGCTCTCACAAAACATGTAACGACATGGCCGGCCGGGAGATTCCGGTCTCGTCCGCGTCCCCTGTGCGGACCTTCCGGCGCCGCCGCGCGCGCAAGACACACTTTGCCGAGGACACGGCCATGTGTCGTCGGTGTTAAACGCTTACGAGCGTAGCCGTCTTTGGGCCTTACCGGGCATCTCGGCAGGCCCGCGACGGCGATCTTGATCCACTTTACGACCGTTTGGGAGTTCTACGCTTGGTGCGATGTCGGTCACCGCGCCGTCGGGACCGCCGGTCTGCCCGCCCCCAGCGCTGCCAGGGCCGAGGCGAGATCGCTGACCTGAGCGGAAAGCTGGGTAGTCCGTGCGTGCGCGGCGTCCGCGTCGGCCGACAACGCCTGCATCGTACGCGCGGCGTCGTCGCGTTCCGCAGCGGCCCGCGCCTCGGCGGCCCGGGCCGACTCCACCTCACCGGCCGCCTGAACGAGCCGCTCCCGCAGACCTTCGGCCTCGGTGGCGAGCGCCTGCAGCCGGTCCTGCGCGCCGGCCGCCCGGTCCTGCGCCTGGGCCAGGTCGCCGCGCAGCCCGGCGGCCTCGTTCAGGTCCCGCTGGAGCCCGTCGGCTCGGTTGGTCGCCGTGGCCAGGTGCCGCTGCAATTCGCCGGCGTGTTCCTCCGCAGTCGCCGCCCGGCGCGCGGCGTCGGCCACCTCCCCACGAAACCCTTCGGCGCGTTCCTCGGCGGCCTCGCGCGCCCGCTGGAAGTCCGCCGCCCGGTCCTGCGCGACAGCCGCCGCCTGCCGGGCGTCCTGTGCCGCCTGTTCGGCCCGCTGGGCCTGATCGCGGGCGCTGTCGCGGTCCCGGCCGGCCAGCTCGGCACCGGCTCGGACCTGTTGCAGTGCGTCCCGTGCGTCGTCGAGCTCCTGGCGCAGCCGGGCGGTCTCGACGCGGGCGGCGTCCCGGTCGGCTTCGGCCTGCGTTCGCAGGGCGTCCGCGGCCGCGGCGGCCTGCTGCGCCTGGTCGCGACGCTCGGCCGAGCCGCGGGCCTCGTCGGCGGCGGCCTGCGCGGAGCGCCGGGACACCTGCATCGCCTGGCGGGCCTCGTCGCGTTCG
>JAVHVY010000182.1:0-5014 GCA_032160305.1 Actinoplanes sp. | reverse complement strand
CGAACGCGCCCTGACCGCCGACCCGATGCCCCGCGGAGTGGCCTGCTGGCCGCTGAAACTGGCCGCCGCCCGCGCGGTACTGGCCGACGGCCGGAGGTTGATCTGGACCGACGACGACGCCCAGCCGAAACCCGGCCCGGACCGCGACGAGCTGACCGCGAACGGCCTGGCCCTGCTGATCGCACCCCGGCCGAACCGCGGCCTGAGCCCACAGGATCTGGACCGGATCGAGGCCTTCGCCGCCCTGTCGCACCACTCGGTCGCAGACCCCGGCCTCGAACCGGGCAGATAGCCGCCACAACGCTTGCCTAGATGGCGGCCGCAGGAGGCCGCCGCACCACCACCACGGCGCGCCTCGCCTTCTAGGCGGACTGTCAGGCAAGGCCACCGTACGCCGGCGGAGGCTGCTGGCCCGCCGCCAGGCGCCACGGCTGCCCTCTCGGCATAATCGTTTCGTGACCAACTGGGAATACGCGCGCCTCGAGTACCGCTCGGCAGGCACCTTCGGCGCGGACAAGTTCATGGACTGGACGGCGACTTTCCACCACCCCGGCGGCGTGCTGCGCTGGGGCACCGACGAGCGCTTCGACGACCTGCGGCACCTGAACCGGGCCGGCGCGGCGGGCTGGCAGTCGTACAACCGGGCGGCGATCCACGTGATCAACGAGCCGCACCGGCTGCACGCCGTCACCTACTCGATGCGTCGCCCGATACCGGCGCCGGCGCCCTGAGCCGTCAGTACCGACAGCCGGCCGTCCGCAGGTTGAACAGCTCGGCATCGTGGACGGCATGGCGTCGTCACCGAGGGTTCCCAGCTCAGGACGATCCGCGCGTGGGCGGGCATCGCGGCCGGCTCGGCGGGCCTAGCATCGGGCGGTGCGTTCGGGTCTTGTTGTACTCGCCGGGTCCATGATGGTCGTCGCCCTGACCGGATGCGGCTCCGGGCCGGAGTTCGTCGCGGCACCGTCGGTTCCGGCCTCGACCGCCGGCTCGGTCCCGTCCGCACCCGCGGGGTCGCCAAGTGCCGGCCCGTCAGCGAGCGCGAAACCGGTGAGTTACGCCAACCCGGCCGGCCACGCGAGCGTCCCGGCCGAGGCGCGTGCCGTCGACACGAGCAGGCCCGACCAGGTGATCGGCAAGGGCACGCCGGCGGGCTGCACGTCGGCGGCGGTGGTCGAGGCGGTTGCCGAGGGCGGGGTGATCACCTTCGACTGCGGGCCCGCGCCGGTGACCATCACGATGACCGCGACCGCGAAGGTGCGCAACGCCAACCAGATCCTGGTGCTCGACGGCGGCGGGACGGTGACACTGAGTGGGGCCGGAAAGCGGCGCATCCTCTACCAGAACACGTGTGACAAGGCGCAGGGCTGGACCACGTCGCATTGCCAGGATCAGGCGACGCCGCGGCTGACCGTACAGAATCTGGTGTTTGCGCAGGGTGACAGCACCGGGCAGACCGCGGAAGGCGGCGGTGGGGGTGCGATCTTCGTCCGGGGCGGGCGGCTCAAGGTCGTCAACTCGCGTTTCGTGGGCAACCGCTGCGACCGCACCGGGCCGGACCTCGGCGGGGCGGCGATCCGGGTCCTGAGCCAGTATCACGGCCTGCCCGTCTACGTCGTGGGCAGCACCTTCGAGAAGGGCAGCTGCTCGAACGGGGGCGCACTGAGCAGCCTCGGCGTCTCCTGGACGGTGCTCAACAGCGTGCTGAAGGACAACGACGCGGTCGGCCGCGGCGCCAACCCGGCCCGCTCCGGGACGCCCGGCGGGGGCAGCGGCGGCGCGATCTACAACGACGGCGATGCCATGGCCCTGACGATCACCGGCACGCTGATCGAGGACAACCGCGCCGAGGAGGGCGGCGGCGCGGTCTTCTTCGTCAGCAACAACCGCACCGGCACGGTGACGATCCGCAACTCGACGCTGCGCCGCAACCCCAGCGCCGGCTTCGAGACCCGGCCCGGAATCTTCTTCCTCGGCGCCAAGCTGAGCCGCTGAAACGCCTGAGCCGGCAGCCGGCGAGCGCCGGATCAGGCGGGTCGGATCAGGCGGGTCGGGTCAGAGCTCGGCAGGTCCTTCGAGGCCGGAACGCTCGTCGCGTTCGGCCCACTCCAGCAGCGACTCCAGCGAGTGCGCCACGTCGTCGATGGTTGCGTGCAGATCGCCCAGCTCGGCGAAGCGGGCCGGCATGGTCCGGATCGTGAAGTCGTCCGGCTCGACGGTCGCGACCTCGGCCCACCGGATCGGGGCGGAGACGGTGCCGCGCTGGTTGCCGCGCACCGAGTAGGCGCTGGCGATGGTGTGGTCGCGGGCGTTCTGGTTGTAGTCGATGAAGAGCGCCGCCGGGTCCCGGTCCTTGCGCCACCAGGTCGTGGTCACGTCCTCGGGGGCGCGCCGCTCCACCTCGCGGGCGAAGGCCAGGGCGGCCCGCCGGACGTCGCCGAAGCCCCAACTGGGCGCGATCCGGACGTAGACGTGCAGGCCACGGCCGCCGGAGGTCTTCGGGAAGGCGACCATGCCCAGCTCGTCGAGCACCTCGTGGGCGACCTCGGCGACCCGGCGGACCGTGCCGAAGTCGCAGTCGGGCATCGGGTCGAGGTCGATGCGCCACTCGTCGGGCCGCTCGGTGTCGGCCCGCCGCGAATTCCACGGATGGAACTCGACAGTTGACATCTGCACAGCCCAGAGCACGTCGGCCGGTTTGGTCACGCACAACTCGTCAGCGTGCCGGTTGTAGCGCGGGAAGGTGACGCGGACGGTCTCCAACCAGGGCGGCGCGCCGTGCGGGACCCGCTTCTGGTGCACCTTGTCGCCGGCGAGTCCGTCCGGGAAGCGGTGCAGCATGCACGGCCGCTCCCGCAGCGCCCGGACGATCCCGTCGCCGACGCTGAGGTAGTACCGCGCGAGGTCGAGCTTGGTCAGCCCGAGCTCAGCGAAGTAGACCCGGTCGGGGTTCGAGATCCGGACGGTGAACGGCCCGGCCTCGAGCTCCACCCCCGGCGACTTGCTCGCCATGGATCACAACCTAACCCGCTCGGCCGCCTTCAGCGCGGGAAGCTCGGGTCCCCGATCGCGAGATACCGGTGCAGGTGTGCGCTGTACTCCTGGCGTAGGTAGCGGGCCGACCCGCCCTTGAGCGAGTTGACTATCGTCGAGATCGGCACAGCCGGAGGGTAGTGCACGAGGGCCTCGGCGACATCGGCAACCAGGCATCTCTGCAGGGAGTCCAGCCATGATCTTCGTGACCCACCAGCTGCCCGTGAACGAGCCGGGCCAGCCGGCCCTCGACCGCGCCGCCGTCTGGGACGGCCTCGTTCTGAAGGCCAACAACGCGCTGCCGTTCGTGCCCGCGATGACCTACTGCGAGGTCACCGAACGGATCTCGGAAACCGTCTTCGACCGCGACATCGACTTCCGCGGCGAGCGGATGACCGAGCGGATCACCCTTGAGGAGCCGCACCGGGTGATCTTCACCCGGCTGACCGGACCGGTGTTGGGCACGATCGCCAACGAGATCGAGGAGGTCGACGGCCAGCTGTTTCTGCGCTTCAGTTTCGCCCTGGTCGTGCCCGGCGTCGAAGGCGGCTTGGAGCACGAGACGAAGTACGCCGAATCGATGACCGCCGACTACCTGAAGGCCGTCGCGGCCACCCTCGCCGCGATGCGCAAGGTCGCCGCCGCGGCCTAGCACTGCAACCCGGTTTCGGGTTGTGTTGTTAGCGGGGTGGTCGCCATCCCTCGGTGAGGGCGCGGCGTTGCCAGTGGCGGGGGTCAGCGGGCGTGCCCTGCGGCCAACACCGCCAGCGGCTCGGCGAGCCGGCCGGCACGGCCACCGGTTCGGCGAACCGGCCAGCACCGCCACCGGCTCGACGAACCGGCGGGCACGCCCGCACCGCGACGATTCAGGCGCTGAGGCGGCGGTTCACCGGTGCCTTGATCTCGTTGGTCTTGACGCCCGAGCGGACCGCCTCAAGCAGCGTCATGCCCTGCGCGGCCAGCGATGCCACCACGCTGTTCAGGCCCTCGGCGCCGTCCAGGACGGTCACGTTCGCCCCCTGCAGGCCGGCCGCGGCCGCCTTCAGCATCTCCGGCAGCTGCTGGATGATCATCTGGTCGAGCGCGATCCGGTCCTGGGCCGCCGCCGCCTCCGCGGAGAGCTTCGTCGCGTCGGCCTCGGCCCTGGCCAGGGTCCGGATGCGCTCCGCCTCCGCCTCGGCCGGGCGGACCACCTCGGCGATCAGTTCGGCCTGACGCAGTTCGGCGTTCTTCTGCGCCACCACCGAACGCTCGACCAGCACCTGCTGCTGGGCGCGGGCGAAGGCCAGCGGGCCGGACTGGGCGGCGGTCTGCTGGGCCTGGTCGATCTCGGCCTGGTACTTGGCCCGGGCGATCGCAGTCTGGCGGGCGTACTCGGCCTGGTGCCGGTTGCTCTCCTGCTCGGCCATCGCGGCGGCCTGGTCGGCGGCGGCCTGGGCGACCTTGGCGTCCTGCCGGACCCTGGCCTGGTGCGGGGCGGCCAGCGCGGCGATATAGCCGACGCCCTTGTCGTCGATGCTGCTGATCTGCAGCGAGTCGACGATCAGGCCGATCCGGGCCATCTCGGTCTTGCTGGCGTCGACGATCGCGTCGGCCAGGGTCTGCTGCTCGCGGATGATCGCCTCGACCGTCATGCTCCCGATGATGCTGCGCAGGTGCCCGCTGAAGATCCGCCCGACCAGGGTCGGCATCTGGGTCTGGTCACCCTGGAAGCGGCGGGCCGCCGCGGCGATCGACTCGTGGTCGTCGCCGACCTTGAACGCGATGACCGCCTGCACCGACAGGGTCAGCCCCTGCTTGGTGTAGCAGTCCTCGATGACCTCGGCCTCCTGCATGGCCAGGGTGAGCCGGCTGGCTCTGGAAATGACGGGCGCGACGAAGACGCCGTGTCCGGTGACGATCTTGAACGGCAACGCGTCCGCGCCCCGCTGCTTCCTGCCACTGATCAGCAGAGCCTCGTTGGGGGCGGGCACCCGGTAAC
>JAVHVY010000164.1:0-3183 GCA_032160305.1 Actinoplanes sp. | reverse complement strand
CCGGCGATATAACCGCAGGCCTCGCAGACGAAAATCCTGACACCCAGCCCGAGTCTCTGCTTGGCTCTCGCGAAACACCCGCAACAGGTCATGGTCGTGTAGGCGGGCGGAACCAGCACCACCCTCCGGCCCGCCCGCGTACCACGTTCGATCAGTTCCCGCTTCGCCGCGCCGATCGCCGCGTCAGCAGCCTTACGCGCCATCGTCGACCTCGCCAGGAACGCCGGTTTGAAATCCTCGACGGCGATCACCGCGTGGTTGTCGACCACCCGCCTGGCCCATTGGCGGGCATCGTGCTGGTTCTGCCGGGCCGCCTTCTTGTGCAGGCGCGCGGCCTGCCGCTTGGCGCGCTGGTAGCCCTTCGAGCTGGCGTGCCCGCGCGGGGGCCGGCGGCGGGCCATCCTGCGTTGCGCTTTAGCCAGCTCGGCGGAGCAGCGTTTGCGGTGGCCCAGGTACGGCAGGTCGTAAGCCGGGTCGGTGGTGGTCGCGGTCGTGGTGACACCCCAGTCGATGCCGATACCCGCGGTCGCCTCGGGCGCCTGAGCAGCCTCGCGGCGCACGACGAACGAGGCGTACCAGTGGCCCATGGAGTCCTGGAACACCCGCACACTGGTCGGCTCGCACGGCAGGTCCCGCGACCACACGATAGGGATGACGACTCCGCCGGGCAGGCGCAGACGCCCGTCCTTGATGGTGAATCCGCGGGTGGTGTAGTCGAGGGACGGCAGCGTCCGGGCGCGTTTCTTCAGCGACGGTCGGCCGCGGCCCTTGACGGTGAACGAGTGGGTCAGAGCCAGGCCGTAGCTGCGCAACACCTGCTGCTGAGCTACCTGGGAGCCGGCCCGCAGCCAGGCAGTCGCGGCACGGGCCTCGGTCAGCAGCTTGCACAGTCCCGCGAATGTCGGTTTCTTGCCGGTGCGCTGCTGGTGGACGGCTTCGTTCCACAGCCAACGGCAGCGTCCCCAGTCGGCGTTCAGTGCGGCAACCGCGGTCGCGCCAGGGCGCAACCGGTAGTTGTACCGCACCGTCTCCTCCACCAAGGAATTCTACCGTATCCGCAGGCCAAAGCCTATTTAGGAGGCTCGTCAAACGCCATGTCGAGAACCAGCGCAACGCCTAAGGCACTCCCTTTCCTCCCCACAGCTGAAGCCGGGGGCTTCCCAGGAGCTTTCAGGTGAGGTCGCCGGCGCCAGGGCTGTGCCGAGATAGCCGCTGGCGCCGACGACGAGCAGGTTCAGTTGGAGTGCTCCACCGGCGCGGCCACGCCGTCCGTGCCGGCCAGAACGGCGGTGGGCTTCGGCTTGGCGTCGATGCCCGCTTCGAGGCGCTGCTGGGCGGTGATCGGGGTCGGCGCCGTAGTCAGCGGGTCGTAGCCGCCGCGCGTCTTCGGGAAGGCGATGACCTCGCGGATCGACTCGTTGCCGGAGAGCAGCATGCACGTGCGGTCCCAGCCCAGCGCGATGCCGGCGTGCGGTGGCGGGCCGTACTTGAACGCCTCGAGCAGAAAGCCGAACTTGTCCTGCGCCTCCTCGGGTGTGATGCCGAGCAGGTCGAAGACCCGGCTCTGCACGTCGGCGCGGTGGATCCGGACCGAACCCCCGCCGATCTCGTTGCCGTTGACCACAATGTCGTAGGCATACGCCAGGGCCTGGTCGGGCGCCTGCTCGAAGCGGTCCATCCACTCCGCGTTCGGCGAGGTGAACGGGTGGTGCACGGCCGTCCAGCCGCCTTCGTCCGTCTTCTCGAACATCGGCGCGTCGACGACCCAGCAGAACGCCCAGGCGGACTCGTCGATCAGCCCGGACCGCTTGGCGATCTCGATCCGGGCCGCTCCGAGCAGTTCCTGCGCGGCACGGCGCTCGTCGGAAGCCGCGAAGAAGACGGCGTCGCCGGGCTTGGCACCGACGGTGTCGGCCAGACCGGACAGGTGGGACGAGGAAAGGTTCTTGGCGACGGGACCGCGCGGTTCTCCGGTGGAGTCGTCCAGCAGCACATACGCCAGGCCACGGGCGCCGCGGGCCTTGGCCCAGTCCTGCCAGCCGTCCAACTCCTTGCGGGTCTGCGACGCCCCGCCCGGCATGACGACCGCGCCGACGTAACCACCGGCGGCGATCGCCCCGGCGAAGACGCGGAACTCCGTACCCAAAAGGTAGGACGTCAGCTCGACCAACTCGAGGCCGTAGCGAAGGTCGGGTTTGTCCGAGCCGTAGCGGTTCATCGCGTCGGTCCAGGTGATCCGCGGGATCGGCGTCTGCACCTCGTACCCGGCGAGTTCGCCCCACAGCTTGCCGACGATCTCCTCGCCGAGCGCGATGATGTCGTCCTGGGTCACGAAGGACATCTCGATGTCGAGCTGGGTGAACTCGGGCTGCCGATCGGCCCGGAAGTCCTCGTCGCGGTAGCAGCGGGCGATCTGGTAATAGCGCTCCATGCCGGCGACCATCAGCAACTGCTTGAACAGCTGCGGCGACTGCGGCAGCGCGTACCACGTGCCGGGCTGCAGGCGGACCGGGACCAGGAAGTCGCGGGCACCCTCGGGCGTCGAGCGGGTCAGCGTCGGCGTCTCGATCTCGTTGAAGTCGCGCGCGTGCAGCACCTCACGGGCGATCTGGTTGGCCCGGCTGCGCAGTTTCAGCGCCTTCGCCGGGCCGCTGCGCCGCAGGTCGAGGTAGCGGTACCTGAGGCGCAGATCGTCGGAGGCGGTGATCGTGTCGTCAACCGGCAGCGGCAGCGGCGCGGCCTCGGAGAGCACGGTCAGCGACGAGGCGACGACCTCGACCGCGCCGGTGGCCAGGTCCGGGTTCTCGTTTCCGGCCGGGCGCGCGGCGACGGCGCCGGTCACGGCAACGCAGAACTCGTTGCGCAGCGCGTGCGCGTCCTCTTCGCGGAAGACCACCTGGACGACGCCCGAGGCATCGCGCAGGTCGACGAAGATGACGCCGCCGTGGTCGCGCCGCCGGGCCACCCACCCGGCGAGCGTCACCGTCGTGCCGGCGTCGCTCGCGCGCAGAATGCCGGCGTCATGGGTACGGATCACGGAACGATCTCCTCACACGGGTCAAAGGGCGCACCCCACATTGTGTCAGGGACGCCCCGGGCCCGGTGTTACCGCCCCGGGATCGACGCTCGGCGAGGACCGGTTTCGCGTACGCCTGGAAGCCCGGCCCTCGTTAGAGTGAGCGG
>JAVHVY010000144.1:0-8825 GCA_032160305.1 Actinoplanes sp. | reverse complement strand
CTGATCTTCTCGAACCACTGGACCTCGGTGGCGGTGAAGCATTTCAGCTTCACGTCGGGTAGTGCGGCCTTCAGCTCGCGCAGCACCGTGGGGTAGTAGCGCCAGGGCAGCGTCGGGTGCAGGCCGTTGACGATGTGCAACTCGGTGAGCTGCTCGTTCTCCATCTCCTTGGCCTTACGGACGGCCTCGTCGATGCGCATCGTGTAGGCCGACTTCTCACCCGGCTTGCGCTGGAACGAGCAGTACGCACAGCTCGCCGAGCAGACGTTGGTGAGATTGAGGTGCCGGTTGACGTTGAACATCACCCGGTCACCGTTCAGTTCCGTGCGCCGGTGGTGCGCCAGCCGGCCGAGCCAGGCCAGGTCATCGGAGTCGTAAAGGGCCTCGCCGTCCTGGCGGGTCAGCCGCTCGGCAGCGTAGACCTTGGCCTCCAGCTCACGCTTCAGACCGGCATCCATGTGCGCCCCTCTCCTTGACTCCGCAGCTGAGCCTACGTCCTGGGTCCGACAACCTGCCGCCTCCGCGGGCCTGGGGGCGGCGCGGCTCATTCTGACCGACTTCCAATTCCCAGCTTCCTTTCATGTCTGATCAATCGACAGCGATAGTCGTCGTGGGGTAATACCTTTATGGGGGGAGCAACGACAGCGTCGAAGTGGCGACCGGCGCGGACGGGGAGCAGATGGCGACAAAACAACAGTATCGGGACACTCGGCGAGCTCGCCCGTGGTGGCGTCCGCTCGCCTGTTCCGCCGTGGCCGCCGCCACCATCGCCGCCCTGTTCAGCCCGGTCCCCGCCCTGGCCGCGCCGAACGTGCCGGCCGCGCCGATCGCTCCAGCGGTGCCCGACCCCGGCTCCCGACCCTTCCCGCTCGGCACGCTGACCATGCCCGGCCAGACGGCGACGGCCCCCGGACTGACCACCACCGGCGCAACCGTCCCGGTCTCCGTGACTCCTACCGGTGTCGCCACCAGCCCGCTGCTCGCGAAGATCGAGAAGAAGCGCGCCGACGTCGCGGCCCTCGGCGACCAGCTGATCAAGCTGGGTGAGGACCGTGACCTGGCCCGCCGTCAGCTGGCGACCGCCGACCAGATGGCTGCCACAGCCCAGGCCGCCCTGACCCGCGCTCAGCAGGACGCCGCCGCGACCGCCGTGGCCACCCTGCGCGACGCCGCCGCCCTGCCGCCCGGCACGATCGGCTCCGGCCTGGACGAACTCGGCTCGCTGGCCGCCATCCAGCAGGGCGACTCGCCGGGCGAGGAGGCCGCCGCCCGGCAGGTCGCCCTGGCCCAGGCCGCCCAGCAGGCCGCCCTCGTCGAGCAGTCGACCGCGACCGCGAACGCGACCGACGTGTCCGGGCGGTACGAGACGCTGAACGCGGACATCGGCAAGAAGCAGTCCGAGCTGCAGAAACTGGAACAGCAGAACGCCGACGCGCTGAACGCCGCCGACGCTGCCGAGACAGCCCAGGACGCAACCCTCGGCGCGCAGTATCTGGCCGGTGCGAACGAGGGCCGGGGCGCCGACGCCCGGGCCCTCGCGGCGCTCAGGTTCGCCCTCGCCCAGCGCGGCGACCCGTACGTCTGGTCCGAGGAGGGCCCCAACCAGTACGACTGCTCCGGCCTGATGTATGCGGCCTACCACTCCAAGGCAGCCGGCAACTATCCCCTCACCCGGGTCTCCCGCGACCAGTACTGGCAGACCCACGAGAAGGCCGTCGACCGGTATTCGCTGCTCCCCGGCGACATGCTCTTCTTCAGTTCCAGCAGCAGCTGGACGGACATCCACCACGTGGCGATGTACGCGGGCCACGGCATGATGGTCGAAGCTCCGCGCACCGGCCTGAACGTGCGGCTCACCCCCGTACGCTGGTCGCGGCTCTTCCAGGCCACCCGGGTCTACGGCTCGGTCGACGGCCCGGTAAAGGGCCCGGTTCTCGGATCGCCCGACCCGGATCCGACTACGAAACCCCCGATCAAACCGACCACGAAGCCGCCGACGAAGCCGCCGACCAAACCAACCAAACCGACCACACCGACCACACCGACGGCGACGGCGACGGCGACGGCGACCACACCAACCTCGGGCTCGTCATCGGGCGCCGGCTCCACCCAAGGCAACGGCTCGTCCCCGACCGGATCGACCGCCCAGGCGCAAGCCACCACCTCGGCGGCGATGTCCGCTTCCGGGTAGCCCGGGGAGGCACCCCTGGACCGCTGCGGCCGGACGCCGGGTGCGCTGATGAGCGCGGATATGGCACGGTAAGGGTCTGCACCCGGCCACCGGCGACCATCGGCGGCGCGGGATGCCGGCGTTCGGGAGGAGCCAGATGGACAAGCGGCAGGCGACAGCTGACAGCGTCGGCGACAAGCCGCACACTGCGTGGACGCCGGAGGGCACCAGCACTCCCGAGGCCGCCGATGATGCGTACGAACTGCCACCGGCACCAGCGCCAGGGGCACTCTGGTCAGCCGACCCGGCCCAGCATCCGGCACCCACCAGCGCCGCACCCACCAGCGCCGCACCCACCAGCGCCGCCGGCCACGAACAACCCGGGTCGCCGCTGCCTGGCAGTACCAGCAGCCCCGCACGACCCACGTCGTCCGCGCCGGGTATCCCGGGCGGATCGGCTCGGCCCGTTTCGGCGATGCCGAGCGCCAATGCGGCGCGGGCCTCGGTTCCGGGCGCGATGCACGTCGACCCCGCGGAGGGCGGCGGGACGCGGCGACTCGCTCCGGCGAAGGTCTATGGAACGCGATTCGCCGAGGCCGTGGAAAAGTCCGGAAGTGATCAGGCTTCGGACAGCCCGGACATCGAGCCGGCTGATCCCGCTGAGCCCACGCTTCCCGAGCCCTCGACCCCGGACCAGCCGTCTCGCCCCACCCCGGCGAAGCCCGCACCGTCGCGGCCGGTAGAGCCGGAGAAGCCGCTCGCGCCGCCGCCCGGACCGCTCCCGACACCGGTTCCACCCGGCCCGTTCCCCGAGCCGTCACCAGCCCCGCGCCCCGCCCCGACACCACCGATTCCGGGTCCGCCGAGACCCGGTCCGGTGCCGACGCCGGCCCCGAGCCCGCCCGGCCCCGACCCGAGCCCGGTACCACCCAAGCCGGTACCGCCCAGCCCGGTGCCGCCCAGCCCGGTCCCGCCGGAGCCCGACCCGAGCCCCGTTCCCCCGGGCCCCGGCCCGTCGCCCGTGCCCGGGCCACCGTCGCCCAGCCCGGTACCGCCCGGACCAGGCCCTTCTCCCGTTCCGCCGGGCCCCGGTCCGTCGCCCGTGCCCGAGCCGCCGTCGCCCAGCCCGGTACCGCCCGGACCAGACCCTTCGCCGGTTCCGCCCGGTCCCGGTCCGTCGCCGGTTCCCGGACCGCCGACCCCGGTCTTCCCGCCGCCGACGATGGACGCCGCGGGTGGGCTGCCGGCCTACACGCTGCCCCCGGCGACACCCCAGCACGCCCCGCCGCCGTACGGTGCCCGCCCGCAACCCCAGCCGCCGCACCGACCGAGTTCCGCCCCGCCAGCATCCGACCGGCCGCCCGTCGGCGGGCGGCCCGGCGCGGGGCGGCGGGAGCCGTTCGGCGCGCTGCCGGCGACCGTCCACAACGCACCACGCGACGACCGGCCGGACCCCTACGCCCGGCCGGGGCAGGCTTACCCGCCCGAGGCCGCGGCGCCGACCGCCCCGTTCGGGGTCGGGATTTCAGGCTCATCGCGGCAGCCGTTCGGTGGGTCGCCGGCCCCGGTCGACACCCCGCCCGGGCCGGGTGGCGTAGTGCCACAGCAGCGTGGGCAGGGCACCGTCTACGGCGGGCTGGGCAGTGACTCACCGATTGACATGACGATGCCGGTACCGGCGAGCTCGCTGGAGAATTCCGGCTCGCTGACCGGGCACATCCTGTCCCAGGGCTGGGCCGAACCGCCGGACACCCGCCAGCGCAGCAACACCAAGGTCAACGTCGCGATGCTGGTGGTGTTCCTGGCCCTGATCGGGGTCAGCCTGCTGTTCCTGTTGACGGCCGGGACAGCGTTCACCGACATGATCAACGGAGTCTTCCACCACTAGCTAGTTGGCGATTTGCGCTCGCAGCGCCTAGGCTGGCGCGGTTGCGCCGAGGGTGAGTCTGCCCACTACCGGTGCGGAATGCGGGCAGGCCTTATGGCGTTGACCCGTACACTGATGGCAGTAATTGACCTGGCATGTCCTCTTGGGGCATCGCCACGGGCGTTCTTGCGGGCATTTCAGCGGCCGGCTTCCAGGCCGCGGCGGGGCATTCGCGAGCATGCGCCCCCGTAGAGAGGTTCTCTTGACCACTTTCGCTGATCCCAGCACAGTTCCGTCCGTCTTCGAAACCCCCGTTTCAGAAGCTGTGGAAAACACTGAGGCCGAGCTCCGCACCGCAGAGCCGACCCTCAAGGAGGGTGCCGACGCCGCTCAGGAGACCCCTGACGCTCCGGCAGCCGCTCCCACCACCACGTTCGCCGACCTGGGAGTGCCGGCGGAGCTCGTCCGCGTGCTCGCCCGGGAGGGCCTGACCACCCCGTTCGAAATCCAGTCGGCGACGATCCCGGACGCGCTCGCCGGCAAGGACGTCCTCGGCCGCGGCCAGACCGGCTCGGGCAAGACCCTGGCCTTCGGCCTGCCGGTGCTGACCCGTGTCGCCCAGGGCGGTCGCGCCCTGCCGCACCACCCCAAGGCCCTGATCCTGGTACCGACACGTGAGCTCGCCATGCAGGTGGCGGACGCGCTGATGCCGCTTGGCCGCTCGGTCGGCGTCTTCCTCAAGACCGCTGTCGGCGGCGTTCCGTATGACCGGCAGATGGATGCGCTGCGGCGGGGCGTCGAGGTCATCGTGGCCACCCCTGGGCGCCTCGGCGACCTGATCGAGCGCGGTGCCTGCAGCCTGGACAGCGTCGAGGTCACCGTGCTCGACGAGGCCGACCAGATGGCCGACATGGGCTTCCTGCCCGAGGTCACCGAGTTGCTCGCCAAGACTCCGGCGGGCACCCAGCGGCTACTCTTCTCGGCCACCCTGGACGGCGATGTCGACCAGCTGGTCAGGCGCTTCATGACCGACCCGGTCACACACTCCACCGACCCGTCGGAGGCGAGTGTCTCCACGATGGACCACCACCTCCTGCTGATCCCGCCGCACGACAAGTTCCCGATCACCGCGTCGATCGCCAACCGGGAGGGCAAGACCATCGTCTTCGCCCGTACGCAGATGGGCGTCGACCGGCTGGCCGAGCAACTCGCCGCGGTCGGGGTCCGGGCCGGCGCCCTGCACGGCGGCAAGACCCAGCGGGTCCGCACCCGCACACTCGCCGAGTTCAAGGAAGGCCGGACGAACGTCCTGGTGGCCACCGACGTGGCCGCCCGTGGCATCCACGTCGACGGCATCTCGCTCGTCGTGCACGTGGACCCGCCGAAGGACCCGAAGGACTACCTGCACCGGGCCGGTCGCACGGCCCGCGCGGGCGAGTCCGGCGCGGTCGTGACCCTGGTGCTGCCCAAGCAGCGCCGCACCACCCAGACGATGATGGGCAAGGCCGGTGTATTCCCGGCCGAGACCCGCGTCCGCCTCGGCGACGAGCAGCTGGCCGAGATCACCGGCGCCCGCGAGCCGAGCGGTGTGCCGGTCCCGGTCCAAGCGGAGCCCCGCGAGCGTGGCGACCGGCCGAAGCGGTTCGGCGACCGCCCGCAGCGCGGTGGCAGCGGCGGCGGGTACCGGGGTGGCGACCGTGGCGGTCACAGCAGTGCCCGCCCGAGCGGCGACCGCGGCTATGGCACCGGCCGCCCGACCGGCGGGTCGGGCGACCGCAGCTATGGCGCCGGCCGCCCGACCGGCGAGCGTCCGTACGGCGACCGGCCCGCCGGCGACCGCGGCTACAGTGACCGGCCCGCGGCCGACCGCGGCGGCGCGCGCACCGGGGAGCGCACCTTCGCGGCGCCGCGCAACGGCGAGCGTCCGGGTGGCTTCCGCCACGAGGGCCAGCGCAACGACCGCCGCGAGGGCGGCACCGGGGGCGGCGACCGTCGCTTCGGCTCGCCCCGCCCAGCCCGCAGCTACTGATCCACCCCGACCGCGAGGTCGGATGCAGCTGAAGTACTGACGGAGCCCCCGACACGTGATCGTGTCGGGGGCTCCGCCATGGTCGGGGCCGCGGTTTGCGCGTACGCAAAGGTCGTGGTTCGTATTCAGGGCGTTGGGGGCCGGGTAGGTTCGGGGGCATGGCGACGCTGGCGGGGTCTTTGCTGTGGGAGCGCCGGGACACCGCGGGCGCTGAGCACGCGCTGGTGGATACCCGCGACGGGCTCTATGCGCGGGGGACGGCGATCGCCGTCGATCCGGTTGCCTACACCTGTCGTTATGAATTGCAGACCGATCCTTCCTGGGTCACCTCGTGGTTGGAGGTGAACGCGGAAGGCGCCGGGTGGGCGCGCGGGCTGCGGCTCGAACTGGCCGCCAAGCGGTGGCGAGCCACCACCTCTGAGCAGGGAAATCTCGACGCCGCATTGACCGCCGCCGGGCATGCGCGGGCCGGGCTGCCCGGAACCGAGGACCCTGACCTGCTGTACGGGGCATTCGACGTCGATCTGACCGGTTCGCCGCTGACCAATGTCCTGCCCATTCGCCGGCTCGGACTGCTCAAGGCCGAACCGGGTGTGGCGCATCGGATCAGTGTCGCCTGGGTGCTGTTGCCGAGCCTGGAGGTCGTCCAGGCGGATCAGATCTACACGGCTCTCGGCGACGGCCGGGTGCGTTTCGCCAATGAGACTTTCAGCACCGACCTGGTCATCGACGACGACGGATTCGTCCGCGACTATCCGGGGCTGGCCCGGCGGGCTTAGGCCTTCGACCTGATCCAGCGCACGCAGTCCTTGTCGACCTTGTTGAACGGCTGGCCGTAGGCCTCCTGCGACGCCTGCTCGTAGCCGTAGCCCTCCCGCAGGGTGAACTTCACGAAGTCGAAGAGCGCGTGCTGGCCGTACTTGGTCGCCATGCAGTCGGCCGCGAAATGGCCGAGGCCGTAGAAGGCGTCGCCGGCTTGCGCGCCCGCGTTGTTGGCCAGCGGCTTGGCGGCGATGCTGGTCGCCGGGTGCGAGCCGTGCATGGCCGCCCGTACGCTCTGCCGCCGCCAGCTCGCCGTGGCGGGCCGCGGTGACCAGCCGATGTATTCCGCGATGCCCTCGATCAGCCAGAGGTTCCTCGCGTCGTCGGTCCGGTTGGAGTTGTGCGCGCCGCCGAGCGTCACCACGTGGCCGAGCTCGTGCTGGATCGTGGTGGACATCAGTTCCGGGTCGGTCAGCAGTCGGCTGGTCTGCAGCACCACGTCGCTCTCCGCCTCGTTCAGCGGCATGGTGAAACCGACCACCCACTTGTTGGTCTCGCCGCCGTACCAGGTGCGCCAGGTCTTCGCGTCGGCCAGGTAGATCCGGTAGCGCTTCTGCGGGTTGCCGACGAAGCCCGCGAACCGGTCGTTGACCAGGGCGGCCCGGTCGGCGATGGTGACGATCTGGTTGAGGTGCGCGGCCTCGCTGTGGGGCGCCGCCACGGTGACCCGCTTGCCGTGGGCGAAGACGAGTTCGCCGTTCTCCCATGGGGTCGGTTGCAGGTGGTTGGGCTCGTGGGCCTCGTCGACCTCGGTGATCACGTAGTGCCCGCCGACCGGCTTCAGAGTCAGCGACTGGGCGATCCGCGGGGGGCCGCCCCATTCGGAACCGGTCATCGGCGGGCAGGTGTCCATGCTGAAGCAGTAGGACACGTCGACGCCCAGGGCGACCGCGGCCGGGGACGGGTCCTTTGAGTCGCGGACGTACGGCTGGTAGGCGAACTGACTGACGCCGAGACCCCGCAGCGAGTGGAACATCGTACGGTAGCGGCTCTGCAGTTTGGGCTGACCCGGGTCGACCGCGGCCAGCCAGCCGGCCTCGTCGTCCTTGAGCAGCGCGGCGGCCTGGCCGTCGAGAGCCGCGGACGCGACGTCGAAGGGTCTCGCAGGGGTAGCCACGGTGGTCGGGATCGCCTTGGCGGCGCTGGAGCCCGCAGCGCGCCGGGCGGCCGTGATGACGATGCCGACCGTGCCCAGCAGCATCAGCACGAGGAGGATCACCCCGCCGACGATCAGGGTGCGCCGGGTGCTGGACCGTTCGGTGGCCATCGCCGCGGCCATGCCGGGGTGGAATTGCGGCGGGTAGCCGGCAGCGCCACCCTGCGGCCAGTACGGCGACCGCTGAGCGGGAATGCCAGGATGCGGCTGCCCAGGAAACGTCTGGCCCGGATATGGCTGACCCGGATATGGCTGACCCGGATACGGCTGCGCCGGGATGCCGGAGGTCGGCGGCCCGGGCTGGGCCGGGATGCCGGAGGTCGGCGGGCCGGGCTGGGCCGGGATCGTGGAGACCGGCGGGGCCGGGGTGGACGCGGCGGAAACCGGCAGGTCCGAGGGATCCAGCGGCGTCGGGGCAGCCGGTTTTTCGTCGCGCACGAGCGAAATCTAAGCAGGTGAACGAGTTTCGCGCTGCCCCCAGATCCTGCCGAACTGTCCGGCCGCGATCGATTCCCCTGCTCAGCGACCCGCCGGGCGCCCGTCAGCCGGTCGATGAGGCGCAGGTCGATGGAGTCCAGGGGTTCAGACCCTAAACGGGTGGTCCGCGCACCTCACGCCCGGTAGTGGCGATCCGGCCGCAGGATAATGATCACTGTCGCAATCGGGGCTTTTTCCGCATTTCAGGGACTTGCAGTTGGGGCGATGCTCTAATGGCTTTACGTCCAGATCGAGCATGCCGACACTCACCGTGACCACCGGCCGCTACAGACACCTACACGCG
>JAVHVY010000083.1:0-8119 GCA_032160305.1 Actinoplanes sp. | reverse complement strand
GGGCCAGGCCGGGCCGCACCACCGGGCGGAGGCGGCGGGGGGCCAGGCCGGGCCGCACCACCGGGCGGAGGCGGCGGACCGGGCCGGGCCGCACCACCCGGCGGCGGAGGCGGCGGACCGGGCCGGGCCGCACCACCGGGCGGTGGCGGCGGACCGGGCCGGGCCGCACCGCCCGGCGGCGGCGGCGGGGCTACCGGCTTCGGGGCGCCCATCGGTTTCAGACCCGAGCCGCCGAAACTGGACCCCGGCGCGCGCATCCCGGACATCGAGCTGTTTGAGGTGCGCGGAATCGGATCCCGGTCGCCGACGTCGGCGTAGAGCAGCCCCTGTACCCGGGCGAGCAGCCCTGGTTTCGCGGCCGGTTCGGGCTCCGGCTCGGCGACCGGCGCCGGCTTGGGCGGCTCGACCCGTTCGCCGATCCACTCCAGGAAACCGCCGCAGGACCCGCAGAATGAGTCCGATCCGGTGTTCTTGTACCCGCAGGTCTTACAGACGATCATCGAGTGCCTACCTCCACGAGGTGCTGAACATGGGCGGGTTTGGCGGCCACCACGGCCGCTTCGACGGCGGCCCGCAGAGCGTCGGGCGCCCAGCCGATATCGGCCGGCACGCGGACCGAGACCCGCACCCACGGCCGCGGGTCACCGGGGGCGTGCGTGCCGGGCTGGTTCGCCCCGGCCACGCCCCCGCTGTCGGTGACTTCGACGTCCCCGCCGGTCAGCAGCTCGAGCGTGGTCCGCAGCCCGGCGACGGTGCCGCGCAGGCGGTGCAGTTCGGCGGCCCGGGCGACGGTGGCGCGGTGCTGGCCGATCGGGGCGTTGGCGTTGACGGCCACGCCGACCCAGCCGGCCAGCCACTCCAGGAAGTCCTCGGGGGCGAGCAGCGGATCGACGTACGCCTCGAGGCTGTCCAGGGTGGCGATGACCGGGGCGAGCACGTCGTCGAGGCCGGCCGTGAAGCGCCCGACGAACGGGTCCTCCTCCTGGTAGACGGCCGGCAGCAGGGTGATCAGCGGGTACGGGCTGGCCAGCCCGGGCACGGTGCCCCTCACTTCGACGTCACCCGGATCTGGTGCTCGTACGAGAAGACCAGGCTGTCCGGCGGCAGGTCGACCTTGCTCGCCGGCTGGCCGCGTTCGCCGGTGACCGGATTCGCGCCGAAGAGCCGTACGTCGTCCACAGTGTCCACTCCGTCGACCTTCTGCAGGACGCCGAAGACCTCGGCCGAGTGCACCGCCCGGCCGAACGGCCAGCCCTTGCCGTCCGGGCCGCCGGTCAGCGGGTTGAGGAAGGCGTAGATCGCTTCGGCCGCCGCGGCCTGCACCTTGTCGGGGCGGGCCCGGGACTTCGCGACCAGTTGCGCGACCACGGTGATGCCGCGGTACATCGGCGGCTCGACGACCACCCGGGTGCCGATCAGCCGCACCTCGTCGAGCCGGTCCACCACCCGGCGCAGCGTGTCGTCGGAGGGCACCAGATCGCCGAGGCGCAGGCGGCCGTCGACCGCACCGGCGGTCGGCACGATCAGGACCTTCACCGAGCCGGGCTCGACACCCTCGGTACCGGCGGGCAGGCAGCGCACCCGGGCGATCTCGGGTGCCGCCTCGGCGCTGATCGTCTCGAAGTCCTCGACCGTCACCGCGCGGCTGCGGGAGCGCAGCAGGATCGGCCCGCGTGCCTTGGCCTCGTCAATCGACTCGCCGTCCGCGCCGTACTGCGCGCGGTGCAGATTCTCCACCCCGCCGACGAACGGGATGGACGACTTCAGCGTACGGATGGCGCCCGGCCCGACGTTGCCGCGTGCGCCCCCGCCGACGCAGTAGCGCCGCACCCGGATCACGCTGCCGGCCGCCGGAACCGCGCCGTAACCCCGGATCGTGCCGTCCTCGGTGCGCACCGCCGGCCCGAAGGCGACCGTGCCGAAGGCCCCGTCCAGGGTGAAGTGCCGGTCGTCCGGGCCGCTGTCGGCGAAGGAGTCGACCCGGGTCCAGCTCTGCCAGCCCTGTTCGGAGCTGACCTCCAACTCGACCGGCACCCCGGCGCGCAGCACCGGCGTACGCGACAGGGTGAACCGCTGGCCGGCGACGCCCTCGGCCGGGCCCAGGGTCTCGTTCTGGATGATGTCGGCGTGCACCGCGGTCATCGTCCCGCCGACGGTGGCCGCGCTGAGCGCTTCCACGACGGGTGTCATCGTGTACGCCGGTTGCCCGTCCTCAGGCTCGGTGATCCGCGCCCGCAGCCAGCCGCCGCGCAGGCCGCCCACCACGGACGCCGCGTGCCCGGCCGGCAGGTGCAAGGTGATCGCGCCGGAGCGGTTCAGCCCGCCGGTCTCGTCGGTGCTCAGCGGGCACGCGACCCAACTCCCGCCGTCGTAGGCCTCCCAGATCAGCGGCGGCCAGGTCGGGTCGACACCGACCCCGTCGAGCCGCCCGTGGAAGTCCAGCCGGACGGCGCAGCGCGGGGCCGCCTCGCTGAGCCCCAGGTAGACGGCGTCGCCGGGGGCGGGTTTACGCCCGAAGACCGGGAACGACCGCCCCTGGGCCAGCTCGTCGCCGCAGTCGGTGAAGGCCTCCCCGCCGGTCTCCAGGGTCAGCACGTGCCGCAACGCGACCGGTACCACGGCCAGATCCTCGACCGTGGCGAAGGTGATCGACTCGCTGGTCTCGGTGCGCGGCGTACCGGCCTGGGTGCCGGCCGCGATGGTCAGCGGCGCCGAGGCCGGCGAGGACAGCCAGAAGGTCACCGGCGCCTCGGCCGGCACGGGCGGGATCAGGTCGAGCCCGATCAGGTCGAGGAATTTCAGGTACAGCCGGTCCGGCACCCGGTTCAGCCGGAACATCAGCTGGTCGGTCATGAAGGCGAACGTCTCGATCAGCGTCACGCCCGGGTCGGAGACGTTGTGGTCGGTCCACTCCGGACAGCGCCGCATGACCATCCGCTTGGCGTCGTTGACCAGATCCTGGAAGCGGCGGTCGTCGAGATCGGGGGTGGGCAGCGCCATCAGTAGTCGCTTTCCGGGTCGTCGGGGATCGTGTAGAACGGGAAGACCAGGTTGCGGTGGTCGTTGGTGTCCTTGGGCCGGTAGGCGATCTCGATGAAGAGCACCGACGGGTCGTCCGTGTCGGGATGCACGAGCACGTCCTCGATCACCACCCGCGGTTCCCAACGCAGCAGCGAGCGGCGCACTTCGGCGGTCAGCTCGGCGATCGTGTCGAGCGTTCCGGCCCGGAAGACGAAGTCGCGCAGCCGGCAGCCGAAGTCCGGCCGCATCGGCCGCTCCCCCGGATAGGTGGAGAGGATCAGCCGCATCGCCTGGACCAGCTCGGTGTCGCCGCGTACCAGGGCGATGCCGCCGGTCGCGGCGACCCCGGTCGGAAAGGCCCACCCAGTTCCGATGAAGTCACTCATGAGGCGGTGCCTACCTTTCGCATGCCCTCCTGGCCCTCGCCGTCGCGGCAGCGGGCAACGTGCGGTGAGCGTGGCTCGGTGCAGTCGGTCATGCGGTCCTCAGTTCAGCTTGATCTGCTGGCCCTTGACCTCGACCGTCAGGTCCGCCGAGATCTTGATCGACTGGCCCTTCAGTTCGAGGCTCTGGCCGCCGTCGATGGTCACCGTGCCGCCCGCGCCGGCCTTGATCGAGATCGAGCCGCCCGGGCCGCAGGTGATCTCGACGGCCGGCGTCGCGGTGGTCGGCGCGCAAGTGATCTTGACGCTGCCACCGGTCTGATCCACCGCCACGCCCATCGACCCGTCCCCGGTCTGCAACGCGAAGGCGGACTTGATCGGCGGGCCCGGGCTCAGCGGCGGCGGCAGCTCGTCCTCGAAGAGCAGCCGGTTGCCGGCCCCGCTGACGAAGCCCCGCTTGACCACCGAGGCGCTCATCCCGGAGCTCTTCACGGCGCTGCCACCGAGGTCGTACTCGGTGTTCGCGTTGAACAGTCCACCCAGGACGTACGGGCGGCGCGGGTCGCCGAACTCGAAGCCGATCAGCACCTCGTCGCCCACCTCGGGCGTGAACACGGCCCCGGACTTCTTCCCCGCCCCGAACTGCGCCACCCGGGCCCAGTCCGACTCGTACGCCGGCGACAGCCAGGGAAGTGCGACCTTGACCCGGCCCCGCGTCTTCGGGTCGTTGTTGTTGGTGACGATGCCGCAGACCAGCCCCGGGATCCGGGTCGGCTCGCCCTGGGTGGCGCCCATCGACGCCAACCCGAGCAGCGAGCGCTCCTGCCGGCCGCTGACCCAGAAGCGGGTCCGGTAGCCGTCCTCGGCCTCGTCGAAGATGTGCCGCGCGTTGCTGATCGTCCACGTCCCGGCGAAGGCGGCCGGCACCGCGGCGACCGTGACCTGCGCCCCGGCCTGCAGCTTGGGGTCGCCCAGCGCATAGCCCTCGGCTTCGGCGAAGGAACTGCCGACGTGCTCGGCGAGCCCGTTCGCCATCTCCTCGGCGGCCCGGTCGCCGCCCGACCCGATCGCGATCGGCCGGTCCACCACCGCGTACGCCGAAGCGCTCGGCGCGACCCCCAGATCAGGCAGCCCCGGGATCGCCGGCAGCGCGACACCGAGCGGGTTGGCCAGCCCGAACGATCCGGCCAGCCCGGCCGGGTCCTGCGACAGCTTTGCCGTCCCGGAGCGCACCGCCGCGGTCTTGGTGACCACCTTGGCCTCGTCCGGGTCCCAGAAGCGCACCTCGACGTCGGTGGTGATGTTCGCGCCGGTGACCCGGGGCAGGAACGTGAGCAGATTGTCCTTGAAGGTCAAGGTCGGCCCGCCCAGGCCGAGCGCCGATGCGGCCATGTCGGCCAGCGCGCCGAGGCCACCCGCGGACGGCATCCCGGGCGGCCTCTTGAAGAAGAACTTGCCATCCACCACGCCGGTCTCGTAGCCGACCTCGCGGGCGCGCTGCTTGATGAAGTCCCAGTCGGTCTGCGCGACCTGGGCCAGGTGGTCGTGGGTGCTGGCGGTGGCGTCGACCGTACCGATCTGGACGTGCGCGTCCTGGGCGACCCGCCGCACCGCCTCGGAGTCGGAGGTGTTGACGAAGGTCCGGGTGCGCTTGGCCCGCTGCAGCCGGTGCGCCTGCTCGTAGCCGCGGATGACCGTGTAGATGTTCAGGTCCGCGCAGACCGCCTCGATCGAGGTGACCTCACCGGCGATCAGCTTGGTGGTGTCGGTGCTGCCGGCCGCGCCGCCGTGCACTTCGACCGGCGTGCCGATGGACAGTCCGGCCTGCTCGACCAGGTCGCCGGCCTCGTCGAAGAAGGTCAGCTCGAACATGTCCGGCAGGTGCAGGTGGGTGTCCACGACGGCCCGGACCAGGAACGGCTCCACGGTCGGGCTCAGCGCCATCCCGAGCGCGCCGACCTTCACCGTGGCCCGGACCGTCCCCCCGGCGCTGGACAGCGGGTTCACGACAGCTCCTCCGGGTTCGGCAGGTAGACCTGGTCGCCGGGGCGTACCCGCAGCGGGTCCTCGATGCCGTTCTTCTCGGCGAGCTGGCGCCAGCGGCCGGGGCTGCCGTACCGGTCGGTGGCGATCCGGGCCAGCGAATCGCCGGCGGTGACCGTGTGCGCGCTGCGACCGGGCAGACCGGCCGAGGTCGGGTTGGTGGCCAGCAGCGCGAGCAGGCTGGGCTGCTGCTGCATGCGGATGGTCACCTCGGCCCGGATCGGCGTCCCGTCCGCGGCGAAGCGATTGTAGGTGACGTTGACCGCGGTGATGTTCGCCTCGATCAGGAAGGCCGACGGCGGCCCCCACTGGAAGATCACCTTCGGCGGGCGGGTCACCAGGTTGACCCCGGTGAGCGCCGACAGGGCCGCCCCGGCCAGCGCGCCGAGCATGCCGCCGCCCGGGCTCATCCAGTCCATCAGCTGGTCACACCGGGACTTGGTGTCGTTGCCGTAGAAGGTGACCCGGTTCAGGGTCAGCACCGGCGGGGTCGACTTGCGGAAGATGCTCGGCGACGAACCGGCCGGGCTGCCGCTGTTCGAGCTGCCACTGCCGTACGAGCCCATCGACGCCTGCCGGGACATCATGATCTGGTCCGGGTTGAGGTCGAAGCCGACGTAGGCGGGCGGCATCGTGGACTGCAGGGAGGCCCGCGACATCAGAGGAACCCTTCGTGGACGAGTTCGAGCTGCTCGATGGCGATCCGGCTGCCGGTGGCGTCGAGGTCGGGACCGGTCCACCGCGACGGGTAGACGTTGCGCAGCGTCCAGGACGCGACGACCGCCGAGCCGGAGGCGTCGAAGAGTTCGATCTGCGCGGTCCGGGGGCCGAAGTCCCGCGGCGAGGCGGCCTGGTACCAGCCGCTGACGACCGCGGTCAGCCAGCCCTGCACGATCGCCGACTCCTGCTGCGACATCGCCCGGCGCAGCGTGACCGCCTTGTACTCGATCCGGTCGGGCAGGATCACGCTGTAGTCGTAGTTGCCGCCCTCGGCGATCCGCTTGTTCTTGAACTCGACCGACAGGCCTGCGCAACTGGCCCAGCTGCCGAGGTTGATCCCGTCGACGCTGACCCGGAAACGCATCGCCATGCCCAGCCGGGCGGCGTCGGAGAGCTGCTGCATCTAGAGCTTCTTCTCATCGTCGAGGAAGCCCCGGTGGTTCAGCTCCAGCGTCTCGGTGGCGACCCGGCTGGCCCCGGCCTCGAACCCGGTGACCGACCAGCGCACCGGCATGACCTGCTTGAGTTCCCAGTCCACGACCAGGTCACCCGCCGAATCGTGCAGCGCGACCGTGGCGGCCTGCGGCGCGTATTTGAACGACGTCGAGCTCAGCCATTTCCGGACGAGCTTCGACTCGGCCGAAGCGGCCCGGGTCAGCCGGACCAACGAGTAATGGGTGTTCGCCGGGAAATACCAGCGCTCGTTGCCGGCATCGCCCGCGCGGTATTCGGCCATGTCCCACTTCACGTCCAGGCCGTCGACCTGTGACCAACTACCCAGGTCGTACTCGCCGTTGTGGATCTTGACTGTGAACCGGTTCGCCATGCCGAGCATGGTGGCGTCGCCGATCGCCATGAGAGCTCTCCCTACCTGAAGTCACTGAGCAGGCCGGCCCGCTCGCGGTCGAGCAGCAGCTCGCGGCGCAGCCGGCTACGGATCCGGTCGTACAGCTGGGTGGTCAACAATTCGAGGTCCGGCTCGTCCGGCTCCTCGGCGTGCGCCGCCGCCGCGGACGTGCCGGTCGCGGGAGTGCCGGTCGCGGAAGTGCTGGCCGTCGGGCCCGCGGCGGCGGCGGGCGCTGCCGGCGTCGTACCGGTCGCCGCCGCGGTGTCGGTGGCCGCCGCTCCGGTCAGCGTCGAGCCCTCGATGCCGAAGAAGCTGCCGTACTGGTCGGCGAGGTCGTTGGTGACCGCGCTGCCGAAGTCGTCCCAGTTGCGGATCGGCGCCGGCTGGTTCCCGCCGTGCCCGAGCCCGCCGGTGGCCGCGGTCCCGCCCTGGATCTGCGCCATGATGCGCATCTCCTCGTCGTGTGGGAGCTGCGACAACGGCGCCTCACCGCGGGCGCCGCGCTCGTCGTTGAGCCGAATCAGCGCCGCCCCGGCGATCTGGTTGAACTGCTCCTGCTGAGTGCCGCCCCCGGCGGACGACGAGGAACTGCCCGGCTCTTCGAGACTCCAGGCCTCCAGCACCATCGAGCGCGCGTCGTTGCCGAGCGCCGTCTCGAAGCCCGCCCACCCGGTCGGCTGCGCCGCCGGAGCAACCGCGGCAGCCGCCGGAGCGGTCGTGGCAGCCGCCGGAGCGGTCGTGGCAGCCGGCGTCGCGGACGTGGCGGACGTCGGCGGCGTCGCGGCAGGCGAAGCCGAAACCGAAGCCGAGGCCGGCGCGTGCGGATGGATGGGCGCCGTCGCCCGCCGCTGCACCCGCCCACGCACGGCCCCCCCGTTTTCCGGTACGCCCACAGCCTGCCCAAACGCAGCCATCGGCCGACCCGGATCCGAGCCGGGACCGCCCTCCCCCCGAGCCGGCGAACGTCGCGGGCCAGCGGCCGCGCGGACCACGCCCCCCGGATCCGGCCCAGCCCCGCTCCGCTCGGCCCGCCGCGGATGGGTCAGATCCGGCAGCGCCGCCCCGTACCGGACGGCCTGCTCCACAGCCAGCGCCTCGGCCTCCA
>JAVHVY010000073.1:0-3615 GCA_032160305.1 Actinoplanes sp. | reverse complement strand
CGAGATCCTGGCCGGGTTGCCGTCGCCCGAGGAGATGGACGTACCCACGTAGGGGCAAACCATAACTGCCACGACCCTCACCGACCGTTCCCGGAGCGACACTTTGCCCCGCCACCGTGGCCAGGTTAGCAACCAATGACGGACATCGCTGTCCCGGTTTCCCGCACCCATCGACCGAGGTCACACCTGAGCGTCGGATACTCCCGGCCCGAACTGCCGGACCGAGGCTGGGTAACGGCGATCGGCATCGGCCTCTGGACCATCGGAGTCCTGCCCGCAACAGCCGTCTTCATCGCCCTGCGCGAGTCCATCAAGGAACTATTCCGACGCAATCCGGCGACAAGCAGCCGAGTTGAGTAATCAGGGGGCGAGCGGTGTGAGCCAGCACGGGAGCCTGTAGCCACGTCCCTCAGCCGAAGGTGGGTGGTGACGTCGCCAGCTCGGACCGGAGGTCGGGATGCCGGAAGTAGTGATCCGCGATCTGGTAGGCGTAGGCGGCGTGTCCGCCTAGCCAGTAGGTGCGGGCGACAATGAACGGGAAGAAGGTGGCTTCGAAGGCCCCAAGTCGGCCGGTGTAGCCATGCAGGCGGGTGCCGTCGAACGGGTGGGCCTTGATCGCGAGCATCGGGGTGGCGCCCGCCTCAGCGCTGACAGCGTAGATAGCGAACCACGGTACGTAGTGTTCGAAGGTCAGCGATCGATGGTAGATGCCGTCCGGAGTCAGGACGAGACGACCGGGTGCCAGCCGGAGAAACACCACCCCGATCCAGCCGAGCACGAACGAGAAGATCGCGCTAATCACCGCGACGACCAGGGCGCCCGCCGATCCCGACAGCGCGAAGATCACGGTGATGCCCGCGAGCGTGAGCGCGCTCAGCAGAGTCACCGATATCGACCAGTAGTACGGGCCGTGGGCGTAAGGAATCTCCAGGCCGGGATCGCCGAGGTCGGTTCGCCCCAAGACTCGGAGTGGTCGTACTTGGGCGGGGCGGCGGGACAGGCTGATGCCGAGGCCGACAAAATGCCCCAGATAGACGGCAGCCAGAACGAACAGTATCGCCGGGCCCGGTTGACCGGACGCGGCCGCTAGGCCCGCGCCGACGAGCGCGCTGACGGTGAACAGGCCCATCAGTCCGGTCGAGGCGATGATCTTGGCAGTGGGTCGGTTGCGCGGCCAGCCCTGTGGCAGGCTGCTGTCGTTGGCGGGGCTCTCGTTCGGCTGCATCATCCGCCCATTCAGAAGATCTCGCTCCAGGCCTTCTTGGCGCCGTCCTCGATAGCCGAGCCGGCATCGCCGATGCCGTGGCCCACGGCATCGAAGCCACCCTCGATGGCCTGTTTCGCACCGTCGGGAAGCTCGTCGTAGCCCCAGTCGAGTCCGCCGCTGACGACCAGTCCGGCGACGATGCCGACGCCAGCACCGACCACCGTACCGACCGGCCCGGCGATCATCGTGCCGACCAGCGCCCCGGTCCCGGCCGCGGCCAGCGCGCCGCCGACACCGCTGATGACCGCCTTACCGACCGGCTTGCCAGTGTGAATGTCGTAGCCGATATCGGCCGCCGTGACGACCAGCCCGATGACCGGGATCTTGCTCTCGACCAGCGAGCCGACCTTCGCGGCGCGCAGTGCATAGCCGTCGCTCTCCATGAACTTCTCGAACGATTCGCTGATCAGGCGTTTGGACGCGGCTGATCCGCCCGGTTTGGTCAGATAACGCTCGGCGGCGACCTTGGACTCATCGAGCAAGGCTTTGGACTGCGCTTTCAGGATGCTCGCGTGTTTGGCGGTCAACCCGCCGATGACACCCTCGTTGACGAAGTCCCCGGCGAGCAGTACCGGCTTGCTGGTGATGTCGCCCCACATGTTCTGGGCGACCTTCTTGGCGGCGTCGAGGACGCTGTTGGCGCGGTTGGCCTCGGCCTGCGCTTCGGTATAGGCCGCGAGTTTCGTCTGGAACCCGTTGTAGGCAGTGACGGACTCGTTGTGCGCGGCAACCATGTCGGCGGTGGGCACCCGATCGACCGGCAGGGCCGGGACCGCCGGCATGGCAGTGGGCTCGTGGATGGTGGTGCCGGAGAGATCGAGCCCAGCGTTACGGGCGATGCTGCGGGCGCGTTCCATCCCGCTCTGCGCCGTGGTCAGGTCATCGGCGTACCGGTGGAAGGATTGCGCGGCGCTTTCAGCGTGGGCGCGTACGCCGTCGGTGCTGCGCGCAGCGGTGTCGATCTTGTGGCTGAATGCTGGGCCGGCGTCTCCGACCCATCCGCTGTCTGCGTGGTCGCGCGCGGTGAACATGTCAGTCACCGAGCGGTCGAGTCCACCTGCCAGAGTCTTGCCGAGCCAGTCGGCGGCGCCGCGGATGCTAGCCGGGTCGCCGTCAATCAGCGTTTCGATCGGCATCAGCCCGCCTGCCTGAACTTGTCCGCCGCGATCGAGTCCGTCGCGAGATAGTCCATGAAGGCCTGGTCCACGCTGTCACCCGCCGTTTTCAACCCGACAACAGCGTTCCCGGCGCTCTCGGACAGATGCGCGATAACCGCGCCCATCAGGGAAGCGACATCACCCGCTTGGGGGACACCGGGCGCGGTCCGGCCAGCCGCGTCGAGGTCGTCGCCGGCGGCCCTCAGCTGATTGGCAAGCGACTGCATCACCGCGAGGTCTGTCTCAGTGGCGTCCGCCATCACTGACCGCCTGCCCCTGCACGCCGGAACTCCTCGGGGATGTCGATGTCGAGGAGGACAAGATCGAAGCCGGTCCGTAGGCGAACGTCCTCGAGATCGCGGGTCAACAAGACGGTCCACGGCTGGCTCGGTCCTGCGTTGTCTACCAACCGGTCGAGCGCCGAATAGACGAGCATGGCCATCCGTCCGTCACGGGTCATGCGCAGATCGACGCTGAGCTCGGTGTCGCCCGGTCGCTCTGGCGCGCAGGGCACGTAGACCAGCGGCGGGAAGGACCGATCGGCCGTCGCCGCTCCGTCAGACTCGATGCCCATGTCGACCTCCCTGTTAGCCGCCACGCTGGGTGAGGACGACCGCGCCACGCAGGGCTGCGGGGTTCGCTTAACGCCCCTACTGTCGGTCGTCGATCAAGCCGTCGCCAACCTGGGCTGACACACCACCCAGGCCCCGCAGCATGGGCTGGAACACCGTGAATCCGAGCAGGCCCGTAACCCTCCACCCGGGCCGGGAGTTCAACCGCCCTCGCCCGGCGGGACGCTGGTGTAGTGCATTTGCATTACACTGGTGAGGTGGCGTTGGTGGGCAAGCGGCGTGCTGGATTGGCTCGCCGAACGGGGCATCGAGCCGTACGAGGTGCAGCAGATCCTCCAGTACGGCAAGCGGTGGCCCCGCCAGGGGCCACCGCACAGGGAGCAGTCCTGACGATCTGGGGCCGGACCCTCGCCGGTCGGGCGCTGCTGGTGGTCCTCTGGCCGGAGCGGGGCTCTCTGGACAACTACATCACCGGCGCCCGCGAGCTGGCCGCCGGCGAAGAGACCGAACTGCAGCGCTGGGAGGCAAGCCGGTGAGTACGGACCGCGGAGACGAGCAGGTCGTGCGTGACGCCCAGGCGGCGATCGCCGCGACCCAGATTCAGCAGGCCCTCACGGAC
>JAVHVY010000031.1:0-9682 GCA_032160305.1 Actinoplanes sp. | reverse complement strand
GCCGGTCGGTCAGGTCCGCCGGGGCGGTCGGCACGGTCCAGTCTCCCGCACGGATGTCGGCGGTCTCCGGCAGGAAGCCCAGCGTCGCGCCCCCGGCGATCTCGGCACGCCGGACCGCGCGGGCCGCGAGCAGCTCGTCGCGGCGCGGGCGGAACCGCCGGTTCAGATCGGCGACGAACGCCACGGCCTCGTCGGACAGAATCTCGGTCACGGTCGACGGCTCCCCTCACCAGCACGGATCTGCCTTCACCGTATCGTCACCGAACGCGGCCTGCCCGCTCGCCGGCGGAGCCGAGTCGCACGCGACGGGCCTTGTCCGCGCATCTTTCACAGCGGATTCAGTAACCGTCGGTGTGCTCGCCGGGCACGCCGGGTGAGCGCATCGGCGTCGGCGTGCACCAGCTCTCCGCGCTCCACGACCGGGCGGCCGCCCACCAGGGCCAGCTCGACCGTCGCCGGCGGGCCGAAGACCAAGGCGGTGACCAAGTCGTCGATGCCGTCGTGGCCCAGATCGTCCAGACGCCACAACACCAGATCGGCCAGCTTGCCCACTTCCAGCGAGCCGAGGTCGTCCTGGCGGCCGAGCAGCCGCGCGCCGCCCATCGTGCCGAGCCGCAGCGACCCGCGCGCCGACATCGCCGCCGGGCCGCCGCGCAGCCGCGCGACGTACAGTGCCATCCGCAACTCCTCACCCAGATGCGAGGCCTCCTGCGACGCGGCGCCGTCCACGCCCAGCCCGACCGGCGCACCCGCGTCCAGCAGATCGCGCACCCGGGCGATGCCGGCACCGAGGCGCGCGTTCGAGCTCGGGCAGTGCGCGACGCCGGTGCCCGTGGCGCCCAGCTTCGCCACGGCCGCGTCGTCCAGGTGCACGCCGTGCGCCAGCCAGACGTCCTCGCCCAGCCAGCCCAGCCGCTCCGCGTACTCGACCGGGGTGCAGCCGAACCTCTGCTGGCAGAACGCCTCTTCGTCGTCCGTCTCGGCCAGGTGGGTGTGCAGGCGCACGCCCTTGCGCCGGGCCAGCGCGGCCGCCTCGGTCATCAGTGTCGAGGTCACCGAGAAGGGCGAGCAGGGCGCGACACCGATCTGCAGCATCGCGCCGCCGGACGGGTCGTGGTACCGGTCGATCGCCTCCTCCGTCGCCGCCAGGGCCGCGTCGGTGTCCTCCACGAGGTTGTCCGGTGGCAGGCCGCCCTGGCTCTGCCCGAGATCCATCGAGCCGCGGGTGGGGTGGAAACGCAGCCCGATCTGCCGGGCCGCCTCGATCTCGGCGGCCAGTACGTCGCCGCCGTCCCGCGGGAAGACGTAGTGGTGGTCCATGCTCGTCGTGCAGCCCGACAGCGCCAGCCAGCCCAGGCCCGCCCCGGCCGCCGCCCCGACCGCCTCCGCGTCCAGCCGGGCCCAGATCGGGTACAGCGTGGTCAGCCAGCCGAAGAGGTTGTCGTCGGCGGACAGCCCCCGGGTCACCCACTGGTACAGGTGGTGGTGGGTGTTGACCAGCCCCGGCGTGACCAGGCACCCAGCGCCGTCGACCCGCCACACCGGGCCGGGGTGCGGGCCCGCGTGGCCCGGCCCGACGGCGCCGATCCGGCCGTCGTCGGAGACCACCACATGACCGTCGGTCCACTCCGAACCGGCCGCGTCGACCGTGTGCACGGCGACGTTCTCGATGACGATCACAGGTACCACGGCACGCTCGCGGGCGGCGCGTCGTCGCGGGTCACCGTGCCCTCGATCAGCCCGTACGGGCGGTCGCCGGCGATGAACACCTCGTTGTCGTTGGTCAGGTCGAACGGGCTCAGGTCGACCAGGTAGTGATGCCTGTTCGGCAGGGCCAGCCGGATCTCGGCGATCTCCGGCCGGGTCTCGAGCACCCGCGAGCCCATGCTCATCAGGGTCTGCTGCAACGACGCGCTGTAGGTGTTGACGAACGCGCTGACCAGCGCGTCCGTGGCCCCCGCGTACGACTTCTCCCAGTCCGACCCGTCGGTCGCGTGCCGCCACTTCGCGTCCACCGCGGTCGCCAGGATCCGGTCCGTCGTCTCCGGCAGCGTCGTGTACCTGTCGCGCGGGAAGCCGCGGAACTCCGACGCCGTCGAATTCAGCAGGACCAGCCCCGAGACCCCCGACACCACCTGCGTCCCGGTCGCGGACACCCGGATCACGGCCGTGCGGGTGACATCCGTGCTGCGCTGGAACGAGTGCGGACCCAGCCGCCGCCACGAGAACGCCTCGATCGACACCGTCGCCTCGTGCACCTGCGGCTGCGTCGCCACGAAATGCCGCGCCAGCACCAGCCCGAACGCCTCCGGCTCGCCGACGCCGTGTTCCTTCGCGGCGGCGTACACCGTGTTCTTCATCGTGTCCGTCGGCAGGACGTTCGCATTGTCGCCGGTCAGATGGGTCGCCGCCAGGTCACCGGCGAGGGCCACACTCACGGTGAGATCCGCCAGGCTGTGCGTCTCGCCGTCCCTGACGACGCGCACCAGCCGCGTCTCCGCCTTGCCGTACCGGTTGGCCCCGAGCACGATCGCCACCCGCCTCAGCTCCCTCGATAGGTGGTGTAGCCGTACCGGCTCAGCAACAACGGAACGTGATACTTCCGCTCCGGGTCATGCACGTGGAATGCGACCGTGACCTCGGGGAAGAACGCGCCGTCGCCCAGATAGGGCTCCACATCGAAGAACAGCCGGTAACTGCCCGCCTGCAAGTCGGGTAGCGCGATCCGGTGCGTGAGCCGGCCGTCGGCGTCGGAGGCGCCCTCGGCCACCATGCGCCAGCCGTCCGGATCGCGCCGCTCCAGCCGCACATACACGCCACGGGCCGGCTCGCCCGTCGTCGTGTCCAGAATGTGGGTCGAGATCCGAGCCTGGAACCCGGCCTCCGTACCGTCATCCGAGGGCATCCAGCACCTTTCCCAGCCGTAGGGCCGCGATCCGGCCCAGCTCACCGGCCACCACAACCCGCTCGGTGGCCTCGTCGTTGTGCACCCGTTGCACCGCCGCCGCGAGAATCTCCCCGCTCGACCGCCCACTGGCAAAGATCAGGAACACATACCCAAACCTCTGTTCGTACGCCCGATTCGCCCGCACCAGCGCGGCCGTGGTCTCGTCATCAGGGTCCTGCGCGGCCACCGCCTGCTCCCGACGCGACCAGGCGGCTTCTCGGCTGTCACCGGCCGCGCGTTCCCCGATGCGCGGATGTGCCGACAACCCGGCCAGCACCTGCGCCCAGTTCAGCCCCCGCACCGCGGCCTCAGCGGCCTGCAGAAGCTCACCGCGCGACGAGTACGGCCGGCCCGCGAGAATCGCCGCACCCCAGTCCGGCGCGGCGCAACACGCCAACAGATCCGCCATGACCGGCCCGGTGGGTAGCGAGTTGAACGCCTCGACCTGATCCACCGCCACCTCCACTCGCCCGAGCCAGTCAACCAGTCAACCCTGCCGCACGCACGACCCCGCAACGCGAATTAACACGCCAGGCATCTCCCGCCGAATCCCCACCCGGGCATCCACCCACCGGCCGGAAGTCTCGATGGGACAGACTTGGCCGATGCTGATCGCCGAGGACGCGCTGCCCGACCTCCCGATCCGCGCCGTCCTCCCGGACGTGCTCGAAGCCCTGGCCCGCGGCGGCGCGGCCGTACTGGTCGCCCCGCCCGGAACGGGCAAGACCACCCTGGTCCCGCTGGCCCTCGCCCCCGATCCGGCCGGTCGGGTCATCGTGGCCGAGCCGCGCCGGGTCGCCGCCCGGGCGGCCGCCCGCCGGATGGCCCAGCTGATCGGCGAACAGGTCGGCGGCCGGATCGGCTACACCGTCCGCGGCGACCGCCAGGTCTCCCGGCACACGGTCGTCGACGTCGTCACCACCGGCGTGTTGGTCCGCCGGCTGCAACGCGACCCGGAACTGGCCGGCACCGCCGTGGTCGTCCTCGACGAATGCCACGAACGCCACCTCGACTCCGACCTGGCGCTGGCCTTCCTGATCGAGGTTCGCGCTGCCCTGCGCCCCGACCTGAAACTGCTCGCCACCTCCGCCACCGCCGAGTCGGCCCGCTTCGCCGAGATCCTCGGCGGCGCCCCGATCATCTCCGCCGCCGCCCGGCTCTTCCCCGTCGATGTGCTGTGGCGACCACCAACCCAGCCGATCGCGCCACCGCACGGCCTGCGCGTCGACCCGAAACTGCTCGACCACGTCGCCACCGTCGTCCGGCAGGCCCTGGCCGACGGCGCCGGCGACGTGCTGACCTTCCTGCCCGGCGCCCACGAGATCGAGACTGTCGCCGGCCGGCTGCGCGGTCTCGACGCCGACGTGGTCAGCCTGCACGGCCGGCTGTCCGGGGCCGCCCAGGACGCGGCCCTGCGACCGGGACCCCGGCAGCGGGTCGTGCTCGCCACGGCCGTGGCCGAGAGCAGCCTGACCGTCCCCGGCGTCCGGGCGGTCGTGGACGCCGGACTGAGCCGGGTGCCCCGGATGGACTACGCCCGCGGGCTCGGCGCCCTGGTCACCGTACCGGTCTCCCGGGCGTCGGCCCTGCAGCGCGCCGGCCGGGCCGGCCGCGAAGCCCCCGGCCGCGTCTAACGTTGCTGGTCGCAGGCGCAGCACGACCGCCTGCCGGCCCAGCCCGAAGCGGAGATCGCCGCCGCCGACCTGACCGGCTTCGCCCTCGACCTGGCGCTGTGGGGTCATCCCGACGGAACCGGCCTGGCGCTGCCCGACCCGCCACCGCCCGGCCCGCTGCAGACGGCGCTCGCCACCCTGCGCGACCTGGGCGCCACCGACCACGACGGCCGGATCACCGCCCGCGGCCGGGACTTTGCCGGCGCCGGCCTGCACCCTCGGCTGGCCCGGGCCCTGCTCGACGGCGCGCCCCTGGTCGGCGCCCGCCGGGCCGCCGAGATCGTCGCCCTGCTCGACGAGGACCGCGGCACCGGCGACGACCTGGCCGCCGCCTGGCGCCGGGCCCGCTCCGCCGGCGACCCCGCGTGGCGTGCCGAGGTCCGCCGCCTCACCGCCGCCCTCGACCGAACCACCACCCCCGAACCCGAACCCATCCCCGAACCCGAACCCAAACCCGGCAACGGCAACGGCAACGGCAACGGTCACCGGACGTCCGGGCGCTCGGGACTTCCCGACGACCTGGCGGCCGGGCTGATCGTCGGGCTCGCGTACCCGGAGCGCGTCGCCCAGGCCCGGGATGTGGGCGGCCGGACGTACCTGATGGCCGGAGGGACCGCCGCGGACCTCGCGCCCGACAGCGGCCTGGCCGGAAGTCCCTGGCTGGCCGTCGCCAGTGCCGACCGGGCGCCTGGCGCGCGCACCGCGCGGATCCGCGCCGCCGCCGCGCTCGACGAGGCCACCGCCCGCGAGGCCGCCGCGACCCTGCTCACCGAGGCGACCGAGATCGGCTGGACCGACGGCGACGTGGTCGCCCGCCGGATGACCCGGCTCGGCGCGATCACCCTGCTCCAACGCCGGATCGACGACCCCGGCCGCGATCTGGTGCGGGCCGCCCTGCTCGACGGTCTGCGCCGCGCGGGGCTGTCCCTGCTGACCTGGAACCGGACCGCTGTCGAGCTGCGCGAACGGCTGGCCTTCGCGCACGCCGCGATCGGGCCGCCGTGGCCGGATGTCAGCGACGACGCGCTGCTCGCCACGATCGGCGACTGGCTGCCGCTCGACACCGCCCGCCGCCGGTCCGACCTGGGGAAGATCGACGTGGCCTCGGCCCTGCGTCACCGGTTGCCCTGGTCGGTGGCCGGCCGGCTGGACGAGGTCGCGCCGGAGCGGCTGCCGGTGCCCAGCGGCTCGCGGATCCGGGTGGACTACACGGATCCGGCCGCTCCGGTGCTCGCCGTGAAGGTGCAGGAGGCCTTCGGCTGGCGGGACGCGCCGCTGCTGGCCGACGGACGCGTGCCGGTGCGCCTGCACCTGCTGTCCCCGGCGGGCCGGCCCGTCGCCGTGACCAGTGACCTGGCGTCCTTCTGGGTGAACGCCTACCCGCAGGTCCGGGCCGAGATGCGAGGCCGCTACCCGAAACACCCGTGGCCGGAGGACCCCACCACCGCCGAGCCGACCCGCCGCACCAACCGCCGCCCCTGACCGTGCGGCCCCGCACGCCGGGCCGCCCCTGACTGCCGGGCCGACTGCCGGGCCGACCCTGACTGCCGGGCCGACCGCCGGGCCGACCCGGACTGGTCGGGGTCACCCACCAGGGCGTCCTAGGAGGCTAGGTGGGGCGTCGGGGCTCCAGGCTTGGTCGACACCCCGGCCCCGGGCTTGGTCGACACCCCGGCCGCGGGCTTGGTCGACACCCCCGCCCCGGGCAGGGCCGACACCCCGGCCCCGGGCAGGGCCGACACCCCGGCCCCGGGCACGGTCGGCGCCGCGGCTCCGACCTGGGTCGGCACCGCGGCCCCGGCCAGCCGGGTCACCGGGCGGGGCTGACCGAAGAGGTAGCCCTGCCCCAGCGGGCAGCCCAGGCTGGCCATCGCGTGCGCCCGGGCCACCGTCTCGATCCCCTCGGCCACCACGACGATGCCCAGTTCGGCGCAGATCGCCAGCACCGACCGGATCAGCGCCCCGGCCCGCTCCGGCGAGATGTCCACATCGGTCAGGGTCGAATCGAGCTTGACGATGTCCACCGGCAGCGAGTGCAGCTGGGCCAGCGCGTTGTAGCCGCTGCCGAAATCGTCCAAGGCCACCCGGATGCCCTGCTCGCGCAGCCGGGACGCCACCGCTGCGGCGCGCGGCAGATCCGGGATCCGGCGGGTCTCGGTGATCTCGACGACCAGCCGGGACGCCCGGACCGCATGCCTGCCCAGCGCCGCGGCGATCGACTCTTCCAGCCCGTCCTGCCCCAGCCGCGCCGCCGACACGTTGACGTGCACGTCGATCGGCCGCCCGTACGCATTGGCCAGCGCCGCCGCGTCGGCACAGGCCCGGTCCAGGACGAAGTCGTCGACCGCCGCGACCAGGCCGGTGCGCTCGGCGACGGTGACGAACACGTCCGGGTCGATCGCGCCGGCCACCGGGTGCGTCCAGCGGGCGAGCGCCTCCACCGCGACCGTGGCGCCGTCGGTGAACCGGATGATCGGCTGGTAGTACACGGAGAAGCCGGCCGCTTCCGGGTCGCTCGCCAGGGCCTTGGCCAGCAGGTGCGGCAGGTCGGCGTTCGGGCCGCCGTCGGAGCCGCCGACGTAGCGGGCCAGCGCACCCTTGCCCCGGCGTTTGCTGGCGTACATCGCGGCGTCGGCGCGGCGCAGCAGGGCGTCCGCGGTCAGCGCCAGGTCTCCCGGTTCGGGCACGACCAGGCCGATGCTCGCGCCCACCCCGACGGTGTGCCCGTCGATCTGGAACGGATCCCGCAGCGCTTCGAGGATCTGGTGGCCGATCTCCTCCGCCTCCTCGGGCCGATGCACGACCAGCACCGCGAACTCGTCCCCGCCGAGCCGGGAGACCAGATTCTCCGGCCGCACCGCACGGTGCAGCCGTTCGCCGATCGCGCGCAGCACCCGGTCGCCCATCGCGTGTCCGAAACTGTCGTTGATCAGCTTGAAGTCGTCCAGGTCGGCGAAGAGCAGTGCCATCGGGCGGCCCCGGTGCCGGTGCCCGTCCAGCGCCAGGACCAGCCGTTCGCGGAAGAGCGCGCGGTTGGCCAGCCCGGTCAGCGAGTCATGGTAGGCCTGATGGTGCAACCGTCGCTTGACTTCGAAAACCCGGGCCAGCAGCACCGTGTTGTCGACGATCGTGAACATCTGCCGGGCCACGACCAGACCCAGGGCCAACCAGCCGAGGTACGCCTCGAACGGCTTGAGCTGCTGGCCCGCCCCGGTGCGCACGGCGATGACGATGCCGGTTGCGATCACCGGCACGTACGGCAGGAGCAGGTGCAGCCAGTCGGCCTCGGCGCGGGCGACCGGGATCTCCCGCGCCGCCGGGGCCCGGTTCACCGCGGCGGCGATCAGTAGCACCAGACCGAGCAGGTAGCCGGCCGAGCCGAGCGGGTCCGGCCCGGTCGCGTCGAGGCCGATCAGCCGCACCGTGTCGGACCAGGCGAACGCCGTCATCGCCAGGGCGACCAGCCGCAGCGGCGACCGGACCCGGGGCACGGTCGGCCGGGTGGTGAGCAGCAGAACCGCCATCGTCACCAGGAGCACGTCGAGGATCGGGTAGGCCGTCGCCACGGCGCCGACCCACAGGCCCTCCCCGGCCCGGCGCAGCACGCCCGGGGGCACCGCCGACCAGGTCAGTGCGAGCACCGACCCGGTGATCAGCACACTGTCCAGGACCAGCACCACCCGGTCGCGGCGCGACGAGGTCGGCGGCGGCCGGCTCAGCCGGCTCGCTCCGACGAGAAGCCCGAGAAAGACGCCGACCGGCAGGAACAGGAATCCGATGTCGGCCACCGACACGGCCGTCGACCGCTCCGGTCGCACGATGTCCTGCATCGTCCAGGAGAGCCGGGAGATGGTCCAGCCGGCCGCGCCGAGGCCCACCAGCAGGCGCCAGACCCGCGGCACGCCGGCCCGGGACCGCGCGCCGTGCAGGCAGGCCGCCACGGTGCCGGCCCCGGCCAGCGTCTGCAGCACGTCGTTGTAGAGCCGCTGGTCCGCGCCGGTGGGCACGAGAAACTGGCCGGTTGCCGTGACGAGCACGACCAGCGCCAGCGCCACCGGCAGCCAGACCTTCAGCCGTGCCGTCGAAATCACCACCCGCAGCCGTGTCGCGGACCGCCCCTCGCGACTGGCAGTAAGGTACCGCAGCTGACGCCCGGACAGAATTCCCGCCGGCCCGTACGGGCGCCGACGCTCAGTCCGCGGCGGTCAGATCCGCGACAATGACCGTGACGTTGTCGGGGCCGCCGCCCTCGAGGGCACGCCGGACGAGGCCCTCGGCGGCCGACTGGGGGTCGCTGCGGGCGAGCAGCTCGGCCTCGATCTCCTCCTGGGAGACCACGGAGGTGAGCCCGTCGCTGCAGAGCAGCCAGCGGTCGCCGGGGACCGGTTCGACGATTACGTACGACGGGCTGACCGGCTCGCCCTGCAACGCCTGGGTCACCACGGCGCGCCGGGGGTGGCTGCCCGCCTCTTCCGGCCGGATCAGTCCCTGGTCCACCAGCATTTGCACGTAGGTGTCGTCCTTGGTCAGCTGGTTGAGCCGGCTGTCGCGCAGCAGGTAGGCCCGGGAGTCGCCGACGTGGGCGAGGGCGGCCCGGTCACCGGAGAAGATCACGGCGGTCAGGGTGGTGCCCATGCCTTGCAGCGCCGCGTCCTCGAGGACGGTCTCGGCGATCCTGCCGTTGGCGACTTCGAGTGCCTTGTGCAGCGCATCCATCTGCTGCTCGTTGTCGATCGCCACGTCGAGCGAGGTCATGGCGTCGACGGCGATCCGGCTGGCGACGTCGCCCGCGGCCATGCCGCCCATGCCGTCGGCGACGACCAGCAGATTCCCACCGGCGTAGTAGCAGTCCTGATTACTGCTCCGCACGCGTCCTTGGTCGGTGACGGCCGCCCACCGCAGGTGCAAGGTCATGGCGGGAAGCTTGCCAGGTCATGTCCACCCTGTCTGCACGTGGTCTCGGGTGCGTCGGACTAAAGCCGGACGGCGCACCGGGATCGGCCGGTCAGCCAGGGTCGAGCGGCCGTCCGAGGCACCGCGGGTCGGCCGCGGCCATCCGTCG
>JAVHVY010000001.1:0-8804 GCA_032160305.1 Actinoplanes sp. | reverse complement strand
TCATCGCGCTGGATCCAGGGCTCCCCAGCTGCTGAATCGGTACCGGTGAGCAGGTCTTCGACTGCCGGAGCGTCGATAACAAGTTGGCAGATTCCCGACGCGTCGACGCCGCGGCCGTACGGTGGTGGCATTGTTCGGCTCGGAGATCCGGGGGGATGGATCATGGCCGACGAGATCGCGCTGCCGCAGTCCGTGTGGGGACCGGCGCACCAGGACATCTGCACGCTGCTCGACGCCCGGCCGGCCGACGTGCCGGCGGTCGTGGCCCACCTGACCGAGCTGCAGATCTGCCTCGACCGGGTGCCGCCGTTGCTCGGCAGCAACCCGCTCGCCGACTTCAACAAGCTCTACCGCACCATCACCGCGAGTGTGCTCGACCGGCTCGCGACCAACCGCTTCCGGGACCCGCGGTTCCTGGCCGAGCTGGACGTGCAGTTCGCCGCCCGCTATTTCGACGCGCTGCGGTTCTGGACGACGGCCCAGGCGCGGTGCCCGCGGGTGTGGAGAGTGATCTTCAAGCGGATCGCCGGTCCGGACGTGCGGGCGTTGCCGTCCGCGGTCGCCGGGGTGAACGCGCACATCAACTTCGACCTCCCGTTCGCCCTGGTCAAGACGTTCGAGAAGCTGGATATCCCGCCGTTGGACGACAGCGACCAGCACCATGACTACCTGCAGATCAACGACATCTTCGCCGAGGCGATCCCGGATCTGCGCCGCGGCTACCTCGACAAGGTGCAACTGCTCATCGACACGATGAACGGCGACCTGGACGACTGGTGGCAGGGCGAAATGGTGGAATACTCGCGTAACGTGGCGTGGCGTAATGCCCAGAAGGTGTGGGCCGTCCGGCACGATCTGGCCCGGGTCGCCCAGGAGAGCGAACGCCTCGACGAGATCTCCGCCCTGCTCGGCCGGCTGCTGCTCTCCAGGCTCGGCACCTTCCTGCAATGAGGACGGGCCGGACCCCCGTGACCGGGCCGTCCGGGGCGTCGGCCTAGCGTTCTCGTCATGGATCACGAGCGTCTCCTCACCGCCCTCCGCAGGGACACCGATGCCGAGGTGCTGCACGACCCGGCCTCGCTCGGCGCGTACGCCCGGGACGCCTCGAACTACCGGGTCGGCCCCGTCGCCGTCGTCCGCCCCCGGACGGTGGCCGGGCTGGTCGACGCGGTGGCCGCCGCCCGCAGCGCCGGCGTGCCGGTGACGATGCGTGGCGCCGGCACCAGCATCGCGGGCAACGCGATCGGTCCCGGCTTGATCGTCGACACCAGCCGCCACCTGACCGCGATCACCGGCCTCGACCCGGCGGCCGCCACGGTGCACGTCGAGCCGGGCGTCGTCCTGACCGCGCTGCAGAAGGCCGCCGCCCCGCACGGCCTGCGCTTCGCTCCCGACCCGTCCACCGCCAACCGGTGCACCCTCGGCGGCATGATCGGCAACAACGCCTGCGGCTCGCACTCGGTGCGCTGGGGTACCACCGCGCAGAACGTCGAAGCCCTCGACATCGTGCTGGACGGCCAGGTGACCCGGGTCGGCGCCGGTCGCGCCCCGGCCCAGCTCGACCAGGCGCTGCGCGCGTTCACCGACGAGCGCCTCGCGCTGCTGCGGACGGAACTGACCCCCTGGCCGCGCCGGGTCTCCGGCTACGGCCTCGAGCACCTGCTGCCCGAACACGGCTTCCAGGTCGCCCGGGCGCTGGTCGGCACCGAAGGCGGCTGCGCGCCGGTGACCGGCGCGCTACTCAAGCTGGTCCGGATCCCGGCCCGGCTGGGCCTGCTCGTGCTCGGCTTCCCGGATGACGTCGCCGCCGCCGACGCGGTGCCCGCCCTGCTGCCGCACCGGCCGTACACGGTCGAGGGGTTCGCCGCCGACCTGCTCGGCGACACCCCGCCGCAGGGGCTGCTCCCGGCCGGCCGGGCCTGGCTTTTCGTCGAGGTCGGCGGCGAGTCGGCGGCCGCCGTCACCGAGCACGCCGCCGCGCTGATGCGGGCCGTCGGGGTCAAGCCCGGGGACGACGGCTGCGCGGTGATCCTGGACGGGCCGGCCCGCGCCAGGATCTGGGCCCTGCGCGCGGACGGGGCCGGCCGGGCCACCCGCGCGCCGAGCGGTGCCGCCGCCTGGCCGGGGCTGGAGGACGCGGTCGTGCCGCCCGAGCACCTCGGGGAGTACCTGCGTGCCTTCCGCGGCCTGATGGGTGAGTACGGCCTGACCGGCTCCCCGTACGGGCACTTCGGCGAGGGCTGCATCCACATTCGACTCGACTTCGATTTCGCCGCCCGCGACGGGGTGGACCGGTTCGCGTCGTTCATGGACCAGGCCGCCGACCTCATCGTGAAGCATCACGGCAGCATCTCCGGCGAGCACGGCGACGGTCGGGCCCGCGGGGCGCTGCTCGCCAAGATGTACTCGCCCGAGCTGCTGGACACCTTCGCGCGGTTCAAGGCGATCTGGGACCCGCAGACCCGGCTCAACCCGGAGATCGTCGTCGACCCGCCGCCGATCACCCGCGACCTGGCCCCGGCCCGGCCGGTGACGGTGCGGATGCCGGCCCCGCTGACCCTGCACGCCGACCGGGGCGACCTGGCCGCCGGGGTGCACCGCTGCGTCGGCGTCGGCAAGTGCGTCGCCACCTCCTCCGGCGGCCTGATGTGCCCGAGCTATCAGGCCACCCGCGACGAACGGCACTCCACCCGCGGCCGGGCCCGGCTCCTGCAGGATCTGGTCACCGGCGCGTCCACCGACGAACCGGCGTTGGAGGCCCTCGACCTGTGCCTGGCCTGCAAGGGCTGCAAGACCGAGTGCCCGACCGGTGTGGACATGGCCGCCTACAAGTCGTCCGTCCTCGAACGCCACTACAAGGGCAAGCTGCGGCCCCGGTCGCATTACGTCCTCGGCTGGCTGCCGCTCTGGTTGCGACTGGGCCACCGGACCGGACCGCTGGCCGCGAAGCTCAGCGCCAGCCCGACGCTGGGCCGGCTCGCGATGCGGCTCGGCGGCCTGGCCCGCGGCCGAACGCTACCGGCGATCCCGGCGAAGTCGTTCCGTGCCACCGACCGGCACCCGGCCCCGGCGCCCACCGCGGTCGCGGGCGAGGTCGTGCTCTGGCCGGACACCTTCACCGACCACCTCGACCCGGCGATCGCGCGGGCGGCTGTCCAGGTCCTCGAAGCGGCCGGGCACACCGTGACCGTCCCCGATGGTGCCGTCTGCTGCGGCCTGACCTGGATCAGCACCGGTCAGCTCGACCACGCCCGCAAGGTGCTGCGCCGCAGCGCCGACGCCATCCCCGACTCGCCGGCGCCGATCGTCGTCCTCGAACCGTCCTGCGCGGCCTCGCTGCGCGAGGAGCTGCCCCAGCTGCTCGCCGATGATCCCCGCGCCGGGAGGCTGGCCGAGCGCGTCGTGTCGCTGGCCCAGATTCTGCGGGGCTCGGACACCGTCGACCTGACCGGCACCGAGGTCACCCTGCAGCCGCACTGCCACCAGCGGTCCGGCTGGGGCTTCGGCGACGACCTGGCCGTCCTCGCGGCGGCCGGCGCGACGGTCACCAGGACCGTCGACGGCTGCTGCGGCCTGGCCGGCAACTTCGGCATGGAACGCGGCCACGAGCAGGTTTCCGAAGGGGTCGCGGCCCTGCACCTGCTGCCCGCCCTGGCGCAGGCCACCCCCGGCGCGGCGGTGGTGGCCGACGGCTACAGCTGCCGCACGCAGGTCAACGACCTGGCCCCCGGGCACCGCCCGATGCACCTGGCCGAACTGTTAGCCCAAGGCTTGCGGAGGTAGGCCGTGCGGCTGCGGAGCAGGCAGGGCGGCCGGCGGGTCGATCTCGCCCTCGGCCTGCTGCTCCTGGCCGCCGTCCTGACCGGCAGCGCCGCGAACACGATCGGCGTGAACTGGCCGCTCGACCTGATCCAGCTGCACGCCGGAGCCGCCTTGGCGATCCTGCTGATCGCCCCGTGGAAATACCTCGTCATCCGGCGCGGCCTGAAACGCCCCCGGCGCCGGCGCTCCACCAAGGCGCTCTCGCTGATCCTGGCCGTCTTCGTGCTGCTCACGATCGGCAGCGGTCTGCTGCACTCGACCGGGCACGCCGAGTTCGTCGGCCCGCTCACGCTGATGCAGATCCACGTCGGATCGGCGGTGGGCGCGCTGTGCGCGCTGGTCGCGCACTTCCTGATCCATTCGGTACGCCCGAGGCGCGCGGACGCGGATCGGCGGGCCCTCCTGCGGCTGACGGCCCTCGCCGCGGGCGCCGCCGTGGCCACCGTCGCCTGGGACCTGGCCGGGGCCACCACGCGCCGCTTCTCGGGCTCGGTGCCCAAACCCGCCCTGGAGGTCACCAACTGGTTCGACGATCCTGTCCCGCACCTGGACCCGGCGACGTGGACGATCCGGGTCGGCTCCGCGACCCTCGACCTGGCCGCCGTCACCGCCCTGCCACACGAGCGGTTCACCGCCGTCCTCGACTGCACCAGCGGCTGGTACAGCGCCCAGCAGTGGGAGGGCGTACGCCTCAGCGTCCTGCTCGCCGCGGGCGGCGTCGCGACTACCGGCCCGCGCAGCGTGGAGGTCCGCTCGACGACCGGCTACGCCCGCTGGTTCGGTACCGCGACCCTCGACGACATCTGGCTCGTCACTCGCCTGGCCGGCGAACTGCTGCCCTACGGCCACGGCTTCCCGGCCCGCATCGTCGCCCCTGGCCGCCGCGGCTTCTGGTGGGTGAAATGGGTCGACTCGATCCAGCCCTCGGCCCGCCCGCCGTGGGCCCAGTCCTTCCTCCCCTTGTCCTGAAGCGAATCGCTGGAGTTGATCCCAAGATCCCATGGCGACCGTGCCGCCGTGCGTACGCGACAGCAGTCATTGATCTTCGAGCACTTGCAGGTCGCGGCGGATCGTGGCGGCGGAGAGCTGGAACGCGACAGCAGACGAGCATAATCCTCGACCATGAAGAACGTCACGTCGGAGGAAGTCGCCAGTCAGCCCGGCGTCTGGCAACAGGGCCTCGCCCTGACCGGGGTGGCCCGTCGCGAGCTCGCCGCCCCGGGTGCGCGCGTCCTCGTCCTGGGCTGCGGCACCTCGTGGTTCGTCGCCCAGTGCATCGCCGAGTTGCGCGAGAGCGCCGGCCTGGGCGAGACCGACGCGGTGTGCGCCTCGGAGTACGTGCCCCGCCGGCACTACCACCGGGTCGTGGCGATCAGCCGCTCGGGCACCTCGACGGAGGTGCTCGACGCGCTGCGGCAGGTGCCCGGCGGCACGCACCGGGTGGCGGTCACCGCGGTCGCCGGGATGCCGGTCGACGCGCTGGCGGAGAGCCGGCTGCTGCTCGACTTCGCCGACGAGGCCAGCGTCGTGCAGACCCGCTTCCCGACCACTGTCCTCGCGTTGGCCCGCGCGGCCTTCGGCGAGGATCTGGCCCACCTCGTACGCGATGGGCAGTCCGCTCTGGCCGCGCCGCTGCCGGCGGCTCCCGCCGAGATCGACCACCTGGTCTTTCTCGGCACGGGGTGGACTGTGGGCCTGGCACACGAAGCGGCCCTGAAGGCCCGCGAGTCCGCGCAGGCCCACGCGGAGTCGTACCCGGCGATGGATTTCCGGCACGGGCCGGTCGCGGTGGCCGGCGCCCGCAGCCTGGTCTGGTCCCTCGGCGCGGTCGCGGCCGGGCTGGACGACGTGGCCCGCGCGGCCGGCGCCACCGCCTACCGCGACGGGCTCGACCCGCTTGCACAGCTGGTCCTGGCGCAGCGGTTCGCGCTCGCCCTGGCCGCCCACCGCGGTCTCGACCCGGACCGTCCCCGCCTGCTCACCCGATCCGTAATCCTGACCGACGCCCGCATCCAGATGCCGAGGTAGGGCGATGACCATGGCACGGCGCAACCTAGCTGTGGCGGCCGTTGACCCGACGAGTCAGGCGGACGCTTCGAGGGCGACCGGGACCGGGCGCAGCTCCACCCGCACCGGCGTGCCGGTGGTCAGCTCCGCGACCCGGTCGCTGGCGATCTGGGCGATCACCAACGTGCCACCGACGTCGACGGTGACCCGGCTGGTGGGGCCGAGGAAGCTGGTGGTCAGCACTCTGCCGGGACCGCCCGGGTCGGGCAGCACGTCGACCGCCTCCGGGCGGACCAGGGCGACCACGTCCGGGCGGGCACCGGCCGGGGCGACCAGCGGCAGGCGGGCGCCGAAGACGGTCACCGCGTCGCCGTCGAGGCGGCCGGGCAGGCGGTTGCTCAGGCCCACGAAGTCGGCCACGAAGGCCGTCGCCGGTCGCAGGTAGATCTCGGCCGGGGTGGCCAGCTGTTCGAGCTGCCCGGAGCGCATCACGCCGACCCGGTCGGCCACGGCGAGGGCCTCCTCCTGGTCGTGGGTGACGAACAGGGTGGTCGTGCCGACCTCGGTCTGGATCCGGCGGATCTCGTCACGCAACTGCACCCGCACCTTGGCGTCCAGGGCCGACAGCGGCTCGTCGAGCAGCAGCACCTTCGGCTGGATCGCCAGCGCCCGGGCCAGCGCGACCCGCTGCTGCTGGCCGCCGGAGAGCTGATTCGGGTACCGGTCCGCGAAGCCGCCGATGCCGACCAGGTCGAGCATCTGCTTCGCCCGGGCCGAGGTGGCCTTGCGGCCGCGCAGCTTCAGGCCGAACTCGACGTTCTGCACCGCGGTCAGGTGCGGGAAGAGGCTGTACGCCTGGAAGACCATGCCCATGTCGCGGTGATTGGCCGGCAGCCCGGTGATGTCCTTGCCGTCGACCAGGACCCGACCGGTGTCCGCGTCCTCCAGCCCGGCCAGCACCCGCAGCGCGGTGGTCTTGCCACAGCCGGACGGCCCGAGCAGGGCGACGAATTCGCCCGGCTCGATCGACAGGTCCAGCCCGTCCAGGGCGTGCAGGCCGCCGAAGCTGCGGCGCAGGTCGTTGAGGTGGACCGCGACGCCGGTCAACGGGAGGCCCTTCTTCTCGGGATGGCCCGGCGACGTTCGCCGAACCTCGGGATGGCCCGGCGACGTTCGCCGAACAGGGAGAGCAGCAACAGCAGGACGAAGGCGAGCAGCAGCGCGGCGAACGAGACGGCCACCGACATCGTCGCGCTGCTCTTGCCGAGGAACTGGATCGCCACCTGCAGGTTGGTGCGGTTGAGTAGGGAGGCGATGGTGAACTCGCCGAGCACCAGGGCCACGGTCAGGAACGCCGCCGACAGCACCGCGGAGCGGATGTTGGGCAGCACGACGCGCCACATCACCGTGCCCCAGCTCGCACCCAGGCTGCGCGCCGCCTCGGCCAGCGTCTTCACGTCGATCGCCGACAGGCCCGCGTCGATCGCGCGGTAGGCGTAGGGCAGAACCAGGATCGTGTACGCGAACGTCAGCGTCAGCGACGAGCCGCCGAGGAAGTACGTGACCCAGGCGTACACCGGGGCCAGCCCGACCACCAGCACGATCGCCGGGATGGTCAGCGGCAGCAGGCAGATGAACTCGACCAGCCGGCGCAGCCCGGGCAGCCGCAGCCGCACCCACACCGCGGTCGGCACGAGCAGCACCAGCATCAATGCCGCGGTCAGCGCCGCCTGTTCCAGGGACGCGACGATGCCGGCGGCCAGGTCGGGATAGTCCGCGCTCAGTTGCGGCCAGTCGAGCAGCAGTTTCCACGTCTGCCCGCCGCCGCGGCCGGCGAACTCGACCATCGCCACCAGCGGCAGCAGGGAGAAGACCCCGAGCACGGTGAGCACGACCCAGCGGAACGCGCGCTGTTTGCGGGCCCGGCGCGCGATCAGCCCAGCCACTTCGACGTCCTCCGCTGCAGCAGGGCGTAGAGAGTCATGACGAGGGCCACCACGACCACCATGCCGAGCGCCATCGCCTTGCCCAGGTTGGCCTGGCCGAGGACGACCTCGCTGGTCAGCGCACTGCGGATCTGCAGCGGCACGATCGGGTTGCCCTGGCTGACCAGGGCCGCCGCGGTCGCGTACGCGGAGAAGGCGTTGGCGAAGAGCAGCAGCGTCGAGCCGAGGAACGCCGGGGCGAGCAGCGGCCCTGCCACCCGGGTCCAGTACTGCCAGGTGGTACCGCCCAGGCTCTCGGTCGCCTCGCGCCACTGCGGCCGGATGCCGTCGAGCGCGGGCAGGAAGACGATCACCATCAGCGGGATCTGGAAGTAGGTGTATACCAGCATCAGGCCGGGCAGCTCGAAGAGCCAGACGCCGTTGGCGTAGATGTCGATGCCCAGGTGGTCGGAGAGAAAGAGTGTCACGAAGCCGGAGAGGCCGACGGTGGCGACGAAGGCGAACGCGAGCGTGACGCCGCCGAACTGGGCGAGCACGCCGGAAGCGGCCGTCACCACCCGGCGCAGCAGCCCGCCCGGCCTGGTCGTGACCAGCGCATACGCCAGTAGGGCGCCGAGGACCGCACCGATCACGGCGGTCACCGCGGAGAGCGTGATGCTGCGCCCGAAGGCGTCCACGATGTACTGATCACCCAGTGCGCTGAGGTTGGACAGCGTGAAGCCGCCGTCGCCGGTGAACGCCCCGATGGCCACGACCAGCGTCGGGATGACCAGGAAGATCACGACGTACGCGAAGAAGGGGACCGTGCCGAGCAGGCTGCGCAGCTGCGCGATGCCGACCCGGTGGCCGGCCCGGATCTCGGGCCGCGATCCCAGCGGGGCCGGGGTCACGAGATCCGGGGTGCCGGTGGTGTGGGTCATGCTCAGCTGACGGCTTTCTGCCAGTTGGCGGCCAGGTACTCCTTGGTCTTGGTGGTCTGGGCGTCGGTCGGGAAGACCGGCGTGCCCTCCGCCTTCGGCAGGGCGGAGT
>JAVHVY010000445.1:0-12632 GCA_032160305.1 Actinoplanes sp. | reverse complement strand
GGCGGGCCAGATGCCCTGTCCCTTGGGGATCTTGATGCTGGCCTCGAACCGGCCGTACGCCTGGCTGAACTTGCCGGCGGTCAGCACCCGACCGGACGTGTACTGACAGCTTCCGTACCAGCATTGGTAGTTGGCCGGGTTCTCCTTGCGAGCCGTGATCGCCAGGTGGCCCTGGCCGTCCTGGACCACGTTGCCCGTCGAGTTCGTGTAGTACTCGCGCTCGTTGTTGCCGAAGCCGCCGCCACCGAGGTCGAACTTCCATTTCGAGGCGTCGATCGGGGTGCCGGCCCCGGCGTTGAACTCGTCCGACCAGGTGATACCGCCGATTGCCGCATCGGCATTGTCATGTCGGGAGGCGGCGACGAGACCGCCGGCCAGCGTGACGGCGATGACGCCGGCAGTCAGCAGGATCCGGGATTTGCGCATGGGGGATGGTCCTCCGGGAGGAGAGGGCAGTATCGGTCAGTAACCTTTAAGGTTCACGGGTCGTCAGTCAAGGAGACCGATGGAGACGGTGCGGATAACGCTTTTCGAAATAGTGGCAGCTGACGACCCTGAACATGGCCGGGAACCCACCGCGGTTCCCATCCGGGCAAGGATGTATGGACGACGACCACGTCGTATGTGGCGCCGTTGACGGCCACCCGCTGCCCGGGGAGACGGGTGATGCAGGAGAGACTCAAGTAGATCGGAACCGCTGTGGCAAGCTGGCCGGGGAAACTTAAAAGAAGCTTCAGAAAAGCCGGCTGGCGATCCGTACGGCGGTACCGTCTTCGCCGCTTTTGATCGCCAATTCATCGGTCAATTCGCGGGCCAGCAGCAGTCCCCAGCCGCCCGGTTCGTCCAGGGCCGGGCGCCGCCGCCGATCGGCCGCGTCGAGCCCGCCGCCATGGTCGCTCACCTCGCAGACGACCGCCGTGCCGGAGCGCCACAGCTCGACCCGCCCGGCGCCGCCACCGTGCCGGACGGCGTTGGTCAGCAACTCGTTGACGGCCAGCACGAAATCGTCGAGCCGGTCGCCGTCCAGTCCGGCCCTCGCGGCGGCGGACGTGACAGCGTGTCGCAGCGCGGTCACCCGGCTACGGTCGAACGCTTCGGCCAGCAACATTTCCGTGATCCTCCGACGGTAAGGGACGGCCGATCATTCCGCTGGCCGAGCGGGACAGCTCGCACCGGCGGTGTGGGATCGTCGAGGGATGACGGATTCGGGTGCGCGGGCACGCGGCCTGCAGGGGCCCTTCTGGCGGGCGATCGCCGTCTATCGGATCGTCGCTCTCGGCTACGTCGCGATTCTCGACGTACGCAACGTGCCCGCCTACGAGCGGCCGATGCTGGCCTGGCCCGTGCTCGCGGTCACGGCCGGCTGGACGGTCGTCACGACCTATGCCTATGCGGACCCCGGCCGGCGCCGCCCGCCGCTGCTCGTGGCCGACCTGCTGGTCGTGATGGGCGTGCTGGCTTCCAGTGGGTGGGTGGTCGGCCGGGCCGCGCTGGACGCCGGCCGGCCCACCCTGGCCGTGGCCTGGCATGTCGCACCGGTGATCGCCTGGGCGGTGGCGGGTGGGCGGCGCTGGGGGCTGGTGGCCGCGCTGGCCATGGGCGCGACCGACCTGGTCGTCCGGGCCCACTACGACCAGGCCTCCTTCACCGGCACGGTGCTGATGGCGCTCGCCGCCTACGCGGTAGGCACGCTGGTGCGGCTCGCCGAGACGTCGCAGGTCCGGCTGCAGCGGGCCATCGAGCTGGAGGCCGCCACCCGCGAACGGGAACGGCTGGCCCGCGGCATCCACGACTCCGTGCTGCAGGTGCTCGCCCTCGTGCAGCGCCGCGGAGCCGGGCTCGACGGCGAGGCGGGCGAGCTGGCCCGGCTGGCGGGCGAGCAGGAGGCGGCGTTGCGAGCCCTGGTCACCGGGCCGACGGGGTCGGCAGTGGACGACAACGCGGAGGTCGACCTGATGACCCTGCTCGGCCCGTACGCATCTGGCACGGTTTCGATCGCCGCACCGGCCGTGGCCGTGCGGCTGCCCGCCCGCACCGCGCAGGAGATCACTGCCGCCGTGGCAGCGGCGCTCGACAACGTGACCCGGCACTGTGACCCGGGGACGAAAGCGTTCGTGCTCGTCGAGGACGAGCCGGCGCAGGTCACCGTCAGCGTCCGCGACGAGGGCTGCGGCATCGACCCGGACCGGCTCGCCGACGCCGTCGACCAGGGCCGGCTCGGGGTCGCGCAGTCGATCCGCGGCCGGATCGCCGACCTGAAGGGCACGGTCCGGATCACGTCCGCGCCCGGGCAGGGCACCGAGGTCGAGCTGGCCGTCCCCCGGGCGCCGTTATCGTGAACGCCGTGGAACAGATCAGGGTGATGGTGGTCGACGACCACCCGATGTGGCGCGAGGGCGTCTGCCGTGACCTCGAAGCGGCCGGCTACGACGTGGTCGCCGCGACCGGCGAGGGACGTCAGGCGGTGCGGATCGCCGCCGCGACCCGCCCCGGCGTCGTCGTCCTCGACCTGCAGCTGCCGGACGTGTCCGGCGTCGAGGTGGTCCACGGCCTGCTCGAGGCGGTCCCCGGCGTACGGGTCCTGATGCTCTCGGCCAGCGGCGAACAGCAGAGCGTCCTGGACGCGGTGAAGGCCGGCGCCTCCGGATACCTGCTGAAATCCGCGGGCCTGGCCGAGTTCCTGGATGCGGTGGCCCGCACGGCGGCAGGGGACACCGTCTTCACTCCCGGGCTGGCCGGACTGGTCCTGGGCGAGTTCCGCCGGCTGGCGGTCGAGCCGCCCGCCGCCGACGGAGCCACCCCGAAACTGACCGAACGCGAAACCGAGGTCCTGCGCCTGGTCGCCAAGGGCGTGTCCTACCGCCAGATCGCCGAACGCCTGGTCCTCTCACATCGAACGGTGCAGAACCACGTCCAGAACACCCTGGGCAAGCTCCAGCTGCACAATCGGGTCGAGCTGACCCGCTATGCGATAGAGCAGGGCCTCGACTGATCCAGCCGCGCCTAGTCGAAGTCAGCGCCTAGTCGAAGTCAGCGTTCAGTCGAAGTCGGGGCTTAGTCGGAGTCGGGGCTCAGTCGGAGTCGGGCGCGGTGGTCTCGTGCATGGCCAGCTCCTCGGCGCTGGCTCCGCCCCCGGCCGCCCCGGCGTCGTAGGCCACGCTGTCGGCCTCGTCGTCGAAGCCGTAGCCCTCGTCCGGGGCCACGAGCCGGCCGACCGGGCCCGGGTCCTCGGCGTCGAGCTGGCCGTCGTCGTACAGGGAGATCTGGCTCTTCGGGTCCGAGATCGGGCCCTCGCCCCACACGTCGGCGTCGAAGGTGCGCTGCTCGGAGCTGTCGACCGTCTCGTCGATCGGGTCGCGGGCCGGCGGGTCCGGGTCCTCGGCGCCGTAGTCGGGCTCCTCCTGGCGCAGGTGGTAGTCGAGCGACTCGCCCTGCCGGGCCTCCTCCGCGGTGTCGCCGAAGCGGTTCGAGCCGCCCGGGCCCGTCCCGGCCAGCGCCGCCGGGTCGGCCCCGTCAGCCCACCGGCTGCTCTCCACCGAGTCGTACGCATTCGAATCGTCGTCCGCGGTCTCCGGCAGCCCGGACGATTCCGGGTCGGTGACCTCGGACGGATAGTCGTTGTCTCGCATGGTTCGGACATTACCCGCGGACCGGGGTGGGCATGCCTGTGTTGTCCAGCGCCTCCGGCTTCAGCAGGGCCCAGACGACCTTCCCGTCGACCAGGGCCAGATTGCCCCAGCGCCGGGCCACCGAGTCGATCAGAAGCAGACCCCGGCCACCGTACGAGGTGGGGGCGACCGGCCCGGTGAAGCGCGGCTGCGCCGAGGAGTGGTCCCGCACGGCGACGCTGATCGTGTCGCCGTGCCGGGCCAGCAGCACGGTCATCGGCGTGCGGGCGTGCGCGACGACGTTGTTGACCATTTCGGTGATCACGATGCTCGCGCTGCCGGCCAGCCCGGCCAGGTCCCACCGACCGCACGCCTCGGTGACCAGCTCGCGGGCCCGGCGGGCGGCGCTGAGCACCGGTTCGAGGGCGAGATCGAGCCGGCCCTCCCGGTCAGGTGTGCCGAGGGCGGCGAACGCGGAGGCCCGGCTGGGCCACACCGGCAGCCCGAGATCGCGCCAGGTCCCCGCGTCCGCGCAGCACAGCGCGAGCTGGGAGCCGGGCCAGTCGTCGTTCTCCCGGGCCACGTCCCGCAGCACCTGCAGGGCGCCTGCGCCGTCAGGTGTCAGCTCGCCGACGTCGATGATCAGCGCCTCGGGGCCGCCGGCGAGCGCGTCGACCAGCACCGACCACACGGTCGCGGCGGTGTCGGCGTCGAGAACCCCGGTGAGCCGGACGACGGGATATGTCTGCCCGGTGTCCACCAGATGACCAACCTCGCTCGGCATGATCGCTCCATTGTGCCTATCGCCACCGACCCCTGCACGTCGGCGCAGTTCGCTTGTCCTATCCGAGACACGAGAGATGTGTGCCGATGGTTCGACGTGCAAGTACCCCACCGGCGGTCGGCCATGCGCACGACGGGCGACTAGCCTGCGCTGCCGGCCGGGTGCAGCGCGATCCGCGCCTCCGCCGGCCCGCCCACGGCGGTCGCATGATGATGCTGGGGCTCGGCATACCGGGTCAGGGCGAGAATCGCGCCCAGGGTGACGACGAAGCCGGCTCCGGCCAGCCACTCCCGGCCCGGCACGATCCGGTCGCCGAGCAGCAGCAGCCCGACGATCGCCGCCGGCACCGCGCCCGCGGCATCCATCGCCGCCACCGCCGCCGTGGTCGAACCGCGCTGCATCGCCAGCCCGAGCAGCAACTGACCCGTCAGCGAATGCACGACCAGCAGGTAGAGCAGCGGATTGGTGCAGAAACCGGCCGCGCTGTGCTCGTTCGTCAGCGGGCGGGCGGCGATCGCGGCGGCGGAGAAACCGACGCCGGCCAGCGAGCCCAGAACGACCGAGCCGAGCACCCCGGGCAACCGCACGGCGAAGGACCCGAGCAGCGCGATCACCAGCACCGCGCCGGCCAGCGCGAGCACCCCGGCGGCGCCGAGCGGCCGGGAATGCGCCGGCCGGGCCGACAGCACCAGTGCGGTGATCCCGGTGAGCAGCAGTGCGAGCAGCCCGATCTCGGCCGCCGGCAGACACCATTTCAGCACCACGACGCCGAGCAGCGCGGTCACGCCCAGCCCGGCGGCCACACTGGCCTGGACCAGGAAGAGCGGCAGGTCACGGCGGGCCAGAAAGGCGAGGACGAAACCCAGGACCTGACAGAGCACACCCCATATGTACGGGCGTTGGCTCGCCAGCCGCACGAGCAGCCCGGGATCGAAAGTGTGGTGCACGGTGGTACGCGCGGCGGCGACCGACTGCAACAGGTTGGCCACGCCGTACGCCGCGATCATCGCCGCGAGACAGAGCCAGCCGGGTGAGTTCACCGGGCGAGAATAGACCTGGATCAGCCCCGGCACCGCCCGTACACCCACGCGCGGCCCGTGCGGGTGCGAAAGGCCCCAGGCACGTGCGCGCCGACCTGGTGAGCGCTCGCCGGCGGGCTGGTCCCCGCGGTGGCCGTGGGCGCGCTCAGTGTTTGCGGCGTGCTCTGTGTTTGCGGCGTGCTCTGTGTTTGCGGGTGAGCTCAGTGTTTCCGGGTGAGCTTGGCCAGCACGTCCTCGTGCAGGTGGCCGTTCGATGCGATCGCGCTGCCGCCGCCCGGTCCGGGGCGGCCGTCCAGGTCGGTGAACTGGCCGCCGGCCTCGGTGATGATCGGGATCAGTGCGGCCACGTCCCAGAGCGACAGTTCCGGCTCGACCATCACGTCCAGCGCGCCCTCGGCGAGCAGCATGTAGCCGTAGAAGTCCCCGTACGCCCGGCTGCGCCAGACCTGCCGCATGATGTCCAGCATCGGTTCGAGCCGCCCGGTCTCCTCCCAGGTGCCCAGGCTGGAGTAGCAGAACGAGGCGTCCGCCAGCCGGTTGACGGCCGACACCTGGATCCGGGTCGCGCCGGCCTGGTGCCGCCCGGCGTAGGCGCCATGCCCGGTGGCGCCCCACCAGCGCCGTCCGAGCGCGGGCGCGGAAACCAGCCCGGCCACCGGCGTGTCGCCCTCCATCAGGGCGATCAGCGTTCCCCAGACGGGCACGCCACGGATGAAGTTCTTGGTCCCGTCGATCGGGTCGATCACCCAGTGCCGGCTGCCCGGGCCGGCAGCGGCCTCGGACATGCCGTACTCCTCGCCGAGCACACCGTCGCGGGGCCGGGCCCGGGCCAGCGTCGCGCGAATGGCCTTCTCCACAGCGGTGTCCGCGTCGGAGACCGGGGTGAGATCGGGCTTCGACTCGACCCGCAGATCGAGTGCCCGGAACCGGGCCATCGAAATCCGGTCGGCGGTGTCGGCAAGCAGATGGGCAAGAGAAAGATCGTCGGAATACCCGGCCATGCCGGAACGCTAGCCGATGATCCCCCGTCCACCTGCCACCACGGTCGCCATCCGCCTCGCGCCGCCCACCCCACCGGCTTCGGCGACGTCCCACGCTCTGGCTCTTCCCCGGAGCCGTTCGTGAGCTTCAGCGCGCTGATGGCAGCCGAACGGGAGGCCGTACGAGAGGAAGATTGACGCCCGGCCGACCCTGCTGAGCGACCCTGTGTGATCGCCCGGCTTTCAGGTCGGAGGAGGCTGGTCGCGTGGGTCGCCCTCGCCGGCACGGGAGGACAGGAGCCTTCGATACGAGGCCAGGCGGCGCTCGTCGGCCTTTCCGGCCGCCACCCAGGCGTCGAGGTTGCACTCGGCGTCGTTGGCCGTGTGTCCGCAGCCGGGCGGGCAGTCGACGGTGCCCTCGACCAGGTCGGAGAAGCCGTGCAGCAGGCTGTTGGCGCTCACGTGGGCCAGGCCGAAGCTGCGGATGCCGGGCGTGTCGATGATCCAGCCCGGGTCCTTGCGGGACCTGCCGACCGGCGGCAGGCGGAGCGCCACCGCGCTGGTCGAGGTGTGCCGCCCCTTGCCGACCGCGCTGACCACGCCCACCTTGCGCAGCGCGTCTGGCACCAGGCGGTTGACCAGTGTCGACTTGCCGACCCCGGAATGGCCGACCATGACCGAGATCTGGCCGGCGAGGCGGTCGCGCAGCTCGGCGAGGTCGCTGTCCGGGCGCACCAGGACGTGCGGCAGGTCGAGCTCGGCGTAGTAGCCGAGGACCGCCTCTGGCCCGGCCAGGTCCGCCTTCGTCAGGCAGAGCAGCGGCTCGATGCCCGCGTCGTAGGCGGCCACGAGGCACCGGTCGATGAAGCCGGTGCGCGGCGGCGGGTCGGCCAGCGCGCTGACGATCACCAGCTGGTCGGCATTGGCCACCACTACCCGTTCGAGGCGGCCCTCCGGGGTGGTGTCGTCGTCGTCCGCCGTACGGCGCAGCACGGACGTGCGCTCCGCGATCCGCACGATGCGGGCCAGCGCGCCGGGCGCGCCGGAGGTGTCGCCGACCAGGGCGATCCGGTCGCCCACCACGACGGACTTGCGGCCCAGCTCCCGCGCCCGCATCGCCGTGATGATCTCGTCGTCGGGCGCGCCGTCCTCCCGGAAGCAGCCGTAGCGGCCCCGGTCGACGGTGATGACCAGCGCGTCGACGGCATCGTCGTGCTTCGGCCGGGTCCGGGTGCGCGGCCGGGAAGAACGGCCCGGCCGGATCCGTACGTCGTCCTCGTCATACTCACGCTTGCGGTCCGGCAGGGTCAGCTCCTCGCCACGAGTTCCGCCCAGAGCTCAGGGAACTCGGGCAATGTCTTCGAGGTACACGCTACGTCGCTGAGCCGGACCCCCTCGACGGCGAGGCCGACAACGGCGGCGGCGTGCGCCATCCGGTGGTCGGCATAGGTCTCGAAAGCGGACGCCCGCAGCGGGCCCGGGGTGATCTCGAGACCGTCCGGATGCTCGACCACACCGGCGCCCACCGTGGTCAGCTCGCGGGCGAGAGCGGCGATCCGGTCGGTCTCGTGGCCGCGGATGTGCGCCACTCCGCGCAGCTCGGACGGGCTGTCGGCGAGCGCGGCCAGGGCGGCCAGCACCGGAGTCAGCTCGCTCACCTCGGACAGGTCGGCCCGGATGCCGCGCAGTACGCCGGTGCCGCGCACGGTCAGCCCCTCGGGACCCTGGGTGACCAGGCCGCCGAAGTCGGTGAGCAGCTCGGTGAGCCGGCCCACGGGCTGCCAGCTGTCGGCCGGCCAGCCCGCCAGGGTGACCGAACCACCGGTGACCATGGCGGCCGCGAAGAACGGCACCGCGCCGGACAGGTCGGGCTCGATCTCCCAGCCGCGGCCGTGCAGGACGCCCGGCTCGACCGCCCAGACGTCCGGAACGCTCTCGTCGACGACCGCACCGGCCGCCCGGAGCATGTGGGTCGTCATCCGCAGGTGCGGCGCGGACGGGACCGGCGGCCCTTGGTGGCGCAGCACGAGGCCCTTGGTGAAGCGGGGTGCCGAGAGCAGCAGCCCGGAAACGAACTGGCTGGAGCCGGAGGCGTCGATCACCGTCTCGCCGCCCTCGACCAGCCCGGTGCCGCGCACCTCGAGCGGCAGGCCGCCGGTGGGCGAGGCGTCGATGACCACGCCCAGCGCCCGCAACGCCTCGACGATCGGGCGCAACGGTCGGTTACGGGCGTGCGGGTCGCCGTCGACAGTGATCGTGCCGTCGGCCAGCGCGGCGACCGGCGGCACGAACCGCATGATCGTGCCGGCCAGGCCGACGTCGATCACGGCCGGGCCGCGCAACGGGCCGGGTCGCACCAGCCAGCGCTCGTCCGCACTGGTGTCGATGCCGGCGCCGAGCGAACGCAGCGCGTCGGCCATCAGCGTGGTGTCGCGCGCCCGCAGCGGGCGCGCGATCTCGGACGGGCCGTCGGCCAGCGCACTGAGCACCAGCGCCCGGGCGGTCATCGACTTGGAGCCGGGCAGGCGCAGGGTCGAACTGACCGGGCCCGCGGCCTTCGGCGCGATCCACTCTCTCACCCGGCCCATTCTGCCGTTCGGGTACGACATTCCCGCGCCGACTTCCCGCCCCCCGGGATCTCGGCCACCGGCGTAAGGTCACGCCCATGTGTGGCCGGTACGCGACGACGCGGAGCGACGCCGACCTCACCCTGCTCTTCGACGCCGTCGACGTGACGGAGAGCCTCGCCCCGAGCTGGAACGTCGCCCCGACCGACCCGGTGCCCGTGGTTCGGGTCTCGGGGACCCGTGGCGCCCGTGTCCTCGACACCGCCCGCTGGGGCCTGGTCCCGCCCTGGGCGCCGGATCTGCGCGGCGGCGCCCGCATGATCAATGCCCGGGCCGAGACGGTGGCGACCTCGCCGGCCTTCGCCCCGTCGTTCGCCCGTCGCCGGTGTCTCGTCCCGGCGGACGGCTGGTTCGAGTGGGTTCGCGACGGCAGGGCCAAGCAGGCCTACTACCTGACGCCGGCGGACGGATCGGTGCTCGCCCTCGCCGGCATCTGGTCGGCCTGGGGTCCGGAGCCGGTGCTTACCTGCAGCGTGCTGACGACCGCGGCGGCGGGTGCGCTGGTCCAGGTGCACGACCGGATGCCGCTGATCCTGCCGCCCGCACGCTGGGCGCGGTGGCTGGCCGGCGGCGACGGCGCCGAGCTGCTGCGTCCGATGACTCCGGCCGAGCTGGCGGCGATCGAGGTGCGCCCGGTCGGTCCCGAGGTCGGAAACGTCCGGACGAATGGTCCGGATCTGATCGCCCCGCGAGACGAGGAGCGGACGGCGCCGACCCTCTTCTGATTGCCCGTTTCTCGGCTGCGGGCGCCTCGCCGCCCGGGGCATATGCCGTTTGTGTAGGTCTTCCTGATGCAAACTTTGTTGCGAGATAGATAAGCCTCTTGTTCTGATCTCCTCAGGTGCGATAGAAACCAGCGCCGGTGTGGTGCCCGGTCCGCACGGGGCGGACGGCGTAGCCACGGTTTCTGCCGGTCCCACGGGGGAGGTGGGCTGATGACACGGGCACGTACGCCGCGTCCGCACGAGGTCGCCATTGCAAGGTGCGACCCGAGGCTGCTTGGAGCAATGGAAGAACACCGGACCGATGACGGATGGCGCACGCGCGGCGCTTGCCGCAGCGTCGATCCGGAGACGTTCTTTCCGGCACCCAACGAGCCTTCCGAGAGCGCGGTCGCGCTCTGCGGAAGATGTGACGTCCAGGGCCCCTGCCTGGCCTGGGCCCTGCAGGCGGGCGACTGCCACGGCGTCTGGGGCGGGACCACCCCTCGCGAACGCCGGGCAATGCTGGTCGCCTGGCGCGAACGAGTCGACCCGAACGGCGACCCGGTCGACAGCGATCCGAACGAGGAGGACCGCCGCCTCCTGACCTTGGTCCCGATCAACGGCTGACCCGCCGGCCCACCGGCCCGGGAACACCGCTCCGGTGGGCCGCGCGGTCCAGCCCCACTCGCCGGTCCAGCCGCACTCGCCGGTCCAGCCCCACTCGCCGGTCCAGGGCCGGCTCGAGGTGCTGACCAGCTGACTTCGGGAATTATCGGCGTCGAGAGCCGCCTCGGCCGACGAAGATGGAAGCCGTGCAGACCAGCTCAGAGATCGACACCCCGCGCGGCCCGGCCGGAATCCGTCTGACGGAGCCCGCCGGCCCACCGTCAGCTGTGCTGATCTTGGGCCACGGGGCAGGTGGCGGCATCGACGCCCCCGACCTGATCAAGGTCCACGACACGGCGGTCGCGGTAGGCATCCGGGTAGCCCTGGTGACGCAGCCCTACCGGCTGGCCGGCCGCCGGGCCCCCGCTCCCGCCTACCAGCTGGACGAGGCCTGGACGGCAGTGGTCACCCACGTGATCGGGAACGAGCGGAAGGGCGGCCCGCTGCCCGTGATCCTGGGCGGCCGATCGAGCGGAGCGCGAGTCGCCTGCCGAACGGCGGATTCGCTGGGAGCCGCCGGAGTGCTGGCCCTGGCGTTTCCTCTGCACCCACCGGGACGGCCGGAGATGTCCCGGGCCGACGAACTGCCGACCGCCATCCCCACCCTGGTCGTCAACGGCGACCGAGACCCCTTCGGCGTACCGGATCCGCAGCTCAACGTAACGGTGATCGTGCGACCGGGAGCTACCCACGACCTCCGCAAAGACCTCCCGGGAACAGCCCAGCTGGTCCTGCGGTGGCTGACTGCCCACGGCTGGGCCAACGTGGCGTAACCGCCGCCGAACGACAGCGAAGGCCAGGTGGCGGGGAATGGCCGCCAGTTGCACATGGTTGAAGCTCACGAGCAGCAGTGAGCGCGTGGGAAGGGGCTACTCGGTGCGAGCCGGAACGGATTTCAGGGAGCGGGACATCGCGCAAGAACGCCGGGTGCGGGACATTCTGGGTTCCCCCGAGTGGCCGGTCGCCGGGTCCGCGCCCGTGACGGGATCGGTGAGCGTCAGCACACCGGAGGTTCTCGAAGCGGCGGGTGGGGCACTACCCGTATCCTCGGCGGGGCGGCCGAGGGGAGACGTGCGGGTGACGCCAGCAGAGCGGACGGAACGGACCGAGGAGCGCCGGGCGCGTTTCGAGCGCGACGCGCTGCCTTTTGTGGACCAGCTGTATGCCGCTGGCCTGCGGATGACGCGCAACCCGGCGGACGCCGAGGATCTGGTGCAGGAGACCTTCTTGAAGGCGTTCTCCGCGTTCCACCAGTTCGAGGAGGGCACGAACCTCAAGGCGTGGCTGTATCGCATCCTGACGAACACGTACATCAACTCGTATCGCAAGAAGCAGCGGCAGCCGGTGCAGGCGCCGACGGAGGAGATCACCGACTGGCAGCTCGCATCGAGTGAGTCGCACACGTCGGCGGGTCTGCGTTCGGCGGAGACCGAGGCGCTGGACCGGCTTCCGGACAGCGACATCAAGGACGCCCTGCAGTCTCTGCCGGAGGAGTTCCGGCTCGCCGTCTACCTCGCTGATGTTGAGGGTTTCTCATACAAGGAGATTGCCGACATCATGGGTACGCCGATCGGGACCGTCATGTCCCGTCTGCACCGCGGCCGGCGCAATCTGCGCAAGCAGTTGGAGCGGTATGCGGTCGATCGCGGCATCATGCGTACTCCGTCCGACGCGCCCGCACCGCAGGAGGCGTGACGATCGTGATGGACGACGCCCAGAAGACCGACTGCAACGTGGTGATCAGCGAGGTCTACCTGTACCTGGATCTCGAGTGCAGCGAGGAACGCCGCATGCTGATCAAGAAACACCTCGACGATTGCACGCACTGCCTGCACGAGTACGGCATCGAGCATGAGGTGAAGGCGCTGGTGGCCCGGTGCTGCGGCGACGAGCGCGCACCGCAGGAGCTGCGCGATCGGCTGCGGGTCAAGCTGAACGAGCTGGTGATCGACGTGGAGACGCGCGAATACCTGCCCTGATCCGCGTACGGATGAAGGTCTGCAGAGGGGGAAGGCCGGTAGCGTCTGCTGCCGGCCTTCCTGATGTCAGCTGTTGGGGCGCTTGCCGTGGTTGGCGGCGCTCTTCTTACGGGCCTTCTTCTTGCGGGACTTCTTCGCCATGGTGGGGCTCCTCTTCGTTGCACGTCGTCAGCGACCGATCGTAGTCGGCGGGTCGAACGGGCCAGGATTCCCCCATGAACCGGCCTGCATTGGATACCGTTCA
>JAVHVY010000370.1:0-2637 GCA_032160305.1 Actinoplanes sp. | reverse complement strand
GGTACAGCCCGTAGAGCACCAGCGACAGCGCGATCTGCACTGTGGCGATCACCGCCGCCCCTGGTAGATCGAACGTGACGATGCCGCGGGTGTAGATCAGCACCGGCAGGGTGATCACTCCTTTGGCCCCGGTGAACAGCACAATGCCGAATTCGTTGAGCGTCAACAGAAGTACCAGGCTGCCGCCTGCCATCAGAGCGGGCCACGCCTCCGGCATCACCACTGACCGCAACACCCGCAGCGGTGACGCGCCGAGGCTGGCGGCGACGTCGAGCTGTGCCCGGGGCAGCACCGCAAGGGACGCCAGCAGCGGGCGCACGACGAACGGCGTGAAGAAGGTGATCTCGGCGGCGATCACACCTGCGGGCGTGTAGAGGAAGTTCAGCACCTGCGATGTTCCGGTGATGCCGGCGATCGCGGCGTTCACCGCGCCTGCGCTTCCGTAAAGGAAGGTGAACGCCAACGTGATAAGGAACGACGGCAGCGCCAGCACGGTGTCGATCAGCCTGCCGACCAGCACGGCACCAGGGAAGGGGACGAAAGCGAGAACGATCGCCAGGAATGTGCCGAGCACCAGACAACCGGCCGTGGATGTGGCCGCGATCGCGACGGTTCGCCACAACGCGCCACGGAACATCTCCGATGCCAGCACATCCGACCATGTCGACCAACCACGCTGGGTATCACCGACTTTCGTCGATTCCAGGCACACCCGGACGAGCGGATACACGGCGCAGACCAACACCACGAGCAGCGGCGCGAGGGTCCACAGCACCGCACGCGACGACGTCGGCGCCCGGCGCGCCTCAGCGTCGGGCTCCGCTGCGGGCCGGTCGAGTACGGCTGTCACGACGCCTGAACCAGCACGCCTGCAGGTTCCGGCAGACGAACGCCCACCTCGGTGCCGATCCCGATTTGGGCATTTCCCGGTACGTCGATGTCGATCAGCTGATCCGGCAGGCCGCCGACCGAGAGCACCAGGCGCGTGGTGGCGCCGCGCCACACCGAGGCGGTCACCGTGGCGCGCAGCGCATCTCGCTCGCCGAGCGAGACGATCCGCATGGCATGGGGCCGAATACACAGCAGTGCCTTGGAATCCGGCGCCCAATCGATCTTGCCGACGGTCGGTTGCGGCGCCTCCGCACTGACCGTTTTGTGCGCGATGGCCACCAGTGCCGAGGTGCCGATGACCCTTCCGACCGTGCACGGGATGAGGTTGGCGCCGCCAAGGAATGCCGCCGTGAAGCTGGTGGGCGGCCGCTTCCACAGGCTTTCGGCGGTATCGACGTCCATCAGCCTTGCGTTGTTCATCACCACGATCCGGTCGGCCAGCGCAAGCGCCTCGGCCTGATCGTGGGTCACGTAGAGCATCGCGGTGTCGGGCAGCGATTCCTTCAGCCGCTGCAGCTCGGCCAGTGTCGAGTGGCGAAGCTGGGCATCGAGCGCTGCCAATGGCTCGTCGAGCAGCAGCACCTTCGGCCTGATTGCGAGGGCGCGGGCGATGGCGACCCTCTGTTGCTGACCGCCGGAAAGCTCACGGGGAAGACGACTTCCGTAAGCCGACATGCCGACCATGTCCAGCGCCTCGGCGACGCGTGGGCCGATCTCCGCTCGCGGCACCCGATGCGATTTGAGCCCGAACGCAACATTGTCGGCGACCCGCATGTGGGGAAACAGCGCGTACGACTGGACAACCACGCCGATACCCCGCTTCGCGGGCGGCTGGTCGGTGACGTCGCGGCCTGCCAGCCGGACCGTGCCCGATGTCGGCCGGACGAACCCGGCCAGCGCATTGAGCGCGGTCGACTTGCCCGACCCGCTCGGCCCGAGCAGTGCGACCGTCTCGCCCGGCGCCACCCGCAAGCTGAAGTCGATCAGCGCCTTCGTCACCTTGCGGCCCCGGCCGTAGGACACGCCGACGCGATCGAAAATGATTGCCGACGTCCGGGTTTCCTCGACCTTGGCTTGCTGTGCGGTAGTTCGCGGCCGGCCGACCCCGACTCGGCTCATGCCTCGGCTCCCACTCGCTCCGGTCCTCGCTCGTGCCTCGCTGCGATCCTCACTCGCGCATGCCTTCGGGCGGTCACGTCAGTTCCCGGTCGCCTTCTGGTAGGCAGCCACGTCAGCGTCCAGTTCGGCGAGCACGATGTTCCAGTCCGGCACCCAAACGTCGACGCCGTCGAGCACCGCCGCCGGTGTGTTCGGTGCGGCTGAACCCCCTGCGGTGGTGCGGATCTGGTCGCGCACCGGGATGCCGAGCGCGTCGGGCTCGACCGTCTTCTGAACGTCGTCGGACAGCAGGAACTCCAACAGCTTCTTGGCTGAGGCTTCGTGCGGCGCCCCCTTGGTGACGGCTGCGACGTACGGCAGTGACACCGTGGTTCGCTTTCCGTCCGCCACCGCCGGGACGAAGATGTTGAACTTCGAGCCGTCGTCCTTGATCGAACCCAGGTTCATCTGCACATCGCCGTTGGCGACGAGCAACTCGCCATTGCTCACCTTGGGCTGCAGCTTTCCGGTGGACGACGACGGGCCGACGTTGTTCGCCTGCAGCTTGGTCAGGTAGTCCGCTGCGCCCGGCTTTCCGAGCAGATGCTGCAGCAGAATCAGCACCGCGGTGCCGTCGCCTGCCTGCCC
>JAVHVY010000307.1:0-3274 GCA_032160305.1 Actinoplanes sp. | reverse complement strand
TGGCAGGGTGACGCCGAGTTGGCGTAGTCGCAGGCCCAGTGCCGGGTTGACCAGCGGGTCATCGTCGCGCACCTGCAGCCGCGGAACGTCACGAGGGCCCAGCGCCGTGAGCTCCACGGGCAACAGGAGCATGGGGCTGGCGTACGGCGTCCCGTCTTCGTCGCGCCAGTGCAGCATGCCGGTGGCGACGTAGAGGATCGACACACCGCGGTCCAGATACTCCTGCGTCGACCTCTTGAGCAGCCTGTGCAGGGCGGCTCCGAGGTCCTTCTCGGCCATCGAACTATGCAGGACGTCCCCCACCGACGTCCGCGAACCGGTGGCCGGCACATCGGCGCCGGCTTCCCCGGAGAACTTCCATGTCCTTCCTTGCCGTAGACCCTCCAGGATCGTCGCAGCCGACGGGCCGATGATCTCGACCATGCCGGTCCGGCTGCGCTTAAAGTTGATCAACCGGTTGCTGCCGGTCAGATTGACGAGGCTGTCCCGCCAGGTCTGCAGCGCGGCGCGGACGTCAGCACCGGGCGTCGAGGCATGCTGAAACCCCTCGGTGGCCGCTGCGTTCGGCAACTCGGTGACTCCACCCTCGTCTCGTGACTGCACTCTGCAATTCCAGCAAGCGGTGGGCCCGGCACGCTGGCGATTCGTTTGTTCCACGCCGTACGTTCTGGTCTATAACGGTCGACCTGCCATGAACGACGCGGACCTTGACGGGCAGTCGGCGGCGATAACCGCCAGGCACGCAGCCGCCGCAGCGTGACGACGGACCGATCCGGACGATTCGATGCCTTTCTCGCCTGAGCCGCCCACCCAACCGGCACGCTGGGGGCGAACATCAGTCGGTCCACCCAGCCTGAAAACAGGTTCGGGCCGGCTGGCGCTGGCAGGAAGGAAGCCCACTCATGACGGCGCAGGACTCCGATCCCGCAATGGAGAGTTGGGCGGCGATGGCGGCCACGTTTGAGGCAGCCGGACTGGCCGAGCCGCCGATCCCGACCGGATTACGACCTGGCTTGGGAGAGATCGACCGATGGTGCTGGTCTACCCGGCCGATCTCCGCCATGGACATGTACCTGTTCAAGGACCCGGCTCGTGAGGTGCTCACCCGTCCGGTGTCTGACTACGTCGCGGTGAGCCATGCCGGACACGGCGTCAACTCATACGCGGTCAACTATCACCTGGTCTATCGGAGCCTTGCCCTGTTCGCCCAAGCGGGATGGGGCGGGGTCTATACGGACCGGGCGCGGGCCACCGCACGGGGTTGCTGACCTGTTCGCCTCTTGCCGCGCACTGATGGACGCCGCCGAGGAAAGGAACGCCGACGAAGCCGAGCCGTGGATGTTCATATGCGTTTGCAGTGACACTCGAAACATCTCAGAAGGCGGATGGGTGGCCCAGCTGGCATTGGGCGCGAGCGTGGTACGTCCGTCTCCGGTCGGCGTCGGGGCGCCCGGCGACGCCACGATCCCGGCAGCCGAGCAGCTGCTACGGGCCGGCCCTGACCACTCGTCCCGCGAACCGAGCGGGCAACTAATTACGCCTGTCGCCTTCTTTTAAAGCGCGGCCAATGTTCCATTGGAGCGTATTCCATGATTGTTTTCGTGGGGATCGACGAGTCTTTGTCAAGACTGGCGCACGAACGTCACAAACGATCAACATTTGTACGGCGAACAACGTGCACGGCGGTTACGAGTACGTCTTTCGCCTTCCCCTGGAACGGCGCGTCAGCGAGGCTGAAGTCAGCGCACATCAGACGATCTCCGACCTCAGCAACTGGCTCGTCGAGCGCGGCGCCACCCGCGAGAAGCCGCGGGAGTCCCGGGGATCCGAGCTCAATGAGTCCCCGCCGCTGGCAGGCGCCGTCGGCAACATGCACGCCGCAGAGCCATCTGCGCCCGGGGTGGCTGTCACCGCGATCGCAGTGGCCGGGATGGTCGCCGGGCCGGTCACCCGGTTCGACCCGGGCAAGCTCCTGCCCGGCAACTCAGCGTGGTTCCGTGCCGGCGGCCAGCGGCTCGTCGTCGTGGTCGACCAGGACGCGTCTCAACTGGCCACGGACAAGGCCTTCGCCTACGCCCTCGCCTGGCAACACGATGACGACCTCACCCTCGTCCTGCCCAAACAGCGGGCTCCGGCGGTGTTGTATCGGCTGCCCTGGATCGCCACATCGGTCGACGTCTGGACCACGGAGACCGGCGGCCGGCCGGAGCCGGCGGTGATACCCGCTCGCGAGGAGATCCTCGCTGTCGCCGGGCGATGGCCGCTGCGCCGACGCGCCGACCATGACCTCGGAGACCTTGGCGCGTGGGTTGCCGCGCTGACCGACGCGGCGGCCAACAACCCGGCGCTGGTTCCCGCTCACCGTGCCGCCTACCAGGCATGGCATTGCGCAGGGCGTAAAGTACTGCAGCTGCAGCGAATTGGTGGAACGGTCCAACTCATCGCCGGGGTGCAGTATCGGAAACCGACGGCAGGCCAGCAGTATCCGCACTCAGAGCAGGTGACGCAGGCACTGTCGCCCCGCCAAACAGCTCACATCGCGCAGGTCATGGAGAAGGCCATCGCCGACCGACTCGGCGGCATCGACAAGGCGAATCTGGAAAATCGGATGCAGGCGAACCTGGCCCGCGCGCACATGCCGGGCCTCGACCTGGTCGGGCCGGCATCTCGGGAGTACCCGGTCTGGCGGCCGATGGAATGTCCCGGGTCCATTGACTTTCTCGGCATCGACCGGCACCAGCAACTGCACGTGGTGGAAACAAAAGTCGGATCGGACGGCACCCTGGTACTGCAGGCGCTGGACTACCTCATCTGGGTGACAGCGCACGCGGTCGCCATCCGCACCGAGCACGGCTGGCCCGTCCCGTCGACTGACTGCCCAGTACACCTGGACCTGGTGCTCGCGTCCAAGGGCAACGACCCCGGCCTCGGGCCCTACACCGCCGGCCAACTGGAAGCTCTCGCCGGCGACGTAGCCTGGCGGGTATTCCTGGTCACGGACGCGAACGCGCTCATTCCGGAAGTAGTGCCGCTGCCACGTTCGGCGATCCACCACCCGAAAACCGGCTTGGTCGCCAGGCCGATGCGGCCGCCCAGGTCCGCCATGCGTCCGGATCCGACGTGACCTCGTTCTCCCTGGCTGCCGTAGTCACTCCCGAGAATTGGCGGCGGGCGTGGGTGGAGCCGCCTTCTTGGCTGCCTTACGGGCCGGTGCGTTGAAGGGGCTCGCTGCCTCACCGATAACGGCGTGGGCGAGCGCGGCCCAGGCGGGAAC
>JAVHVY010000300.1:0-5947 GCA_032160305.1 Actinoplanes sp. | reverse complement strand
CTCTACCGCCCGCTCAGGGTGGCCCATCAGGGGCAGTGCGGGCCGGTGCGACGCGAGAGTGCGCCGCCGATGCGGCGTTCTTTGTTGGAATCACGACTTGGTTGGGAGGCGATCTCGATGACCACACCTGTAGAAGCCGAGCCGACGGAGCAGGTCCGGCGGCGTACGGATGCCGATGCGATGGACGCCATTTGCGCGGTGTTGAACTCCACCGACAGCGGTCCGGACGCATTCCGGGCGATCGCTGTGATCGTGCAGGACACGACTCGTCCGTACGTTCATGACTTGCCGGTGGTGGACCCGTTAGACGCGACGACCCCGTGTGGTTTGCCCGGCGCCCGCGTGGAGGTCGATGGAGAAGACACCGTCGTGGTGTGTGTCGATCGGTACGGCGCGATCCATATCGAGGTGACCACGGACAATGCTCGCCCAATGGTCGTGACGGTCAACGGGCTGACGGTGCCGCCGCGGTCGGAGCCGGCTACCGCCGTTCCACGATTCCCCGAGCCCGGGCGGTAGCTCACCCGGCTACGGCTATCCGGGTGGGCGCTCGCTCGCCGGATGGCATCGACGTTTCGTGTTGTCCAGGGTCTGCGCTTTTCGGCAGGCCCTTTCCTCGTTTGGAGGACTTTGCATGAACCGCATTATTGCCCCAAGGGTCGCCGCGTGGCGCCACGCGGCGGTGCTGGTTGCTGGTGGCGCCTTGGTGGGCGTCGCCGCGACGGTTCCGCTGGCGCGCCGGCTGCAGGCTCGGCTGGCTGAGGTGGAGCACCGGGCGAGTCATGACCCGTTGACGGGCCTGTGGAATCGGGCTGGTCTGCGCGAGCGCTTCACCGAGTGGCGCCGGCCGTTGGTGTTGCTGTTGGTGGATATCGATGGGTTCAAGGCAGTCAACGACTGTTTCGGGCATCCGCTCGGCGACGCCCTGTTGACCGGGTTCGCTGCCCGGCTCGCCAACGCCGCCACGGATCTGGATGGAGTAGCCGGCCGCCTCGGCGGGGACGAGTTCGTCCTGCTCGTTGCTGCCCGCGGGGCTGCCGAGACGGCGCGGATCAGCGAACGGATGCTCACGGTGCTGTCCCCCACGGCCGCCGATCACGGGCTAGCAGCCAGCGCCGGCATCGCGGTCATCACCAGCGGCGTGGACTGGTCCGAAGGGCTGCGGCGAGCCGACATCGCCTTATACCACGCGAAGCGCACGCACACCCGGCTAACGGACTACCAGCCCGGCATGGCGCACCCCCGGTCCGCGCCGGTCCCCGCGATCGACCGCCCACCGGGGCACGCCCGCTGACCCTCAGCGCACCTTCGGAATTCCGCGGTCCCCGCGCCGCCGGGTCATGGCGGTCAGCGGGCGAACCACGTCCCTGAACTACCCAATTTTGGAAGGACGGTTGCCATGCAACATCCAGCTAACATCCGGCTCCGCGCACCTGCCGACGTCGTCGCAGTAGTTCCTTACCTGCTCGGCTATCACCCGAGCCCGCCTAGTCTGGTCGCGCTCGGGCTGGCCGGCCCGCGTGTTGCGTTCACCGCGTGCGCGTCGTTGACCGACAGCATCAACCAGGACGAAATCGCCACGGCGGTCGGGCACCTTGTCGAGGTCATGATCCGTCAGCGGCCGACCAGCGTCGCGCTGGTCGGGTATGGATCCAACTGTCAGGTCCGCTCGACGTTGCGGGTCGCGACCGACGCGATCCGCGCGGCGCGGCTACCGATCCCGCACATGCTCCGGGTTGACGCCGGCCGGATCTTCAACCCCCAGTGCCGCAACTCGCGCTGCTGCCCGCCGGCCGGCACGCCGTTCAACGCGAGTAGCACCGTGGCCGCCGCCACGGCGACGGTGGCCGGGTTGGTCGCGTTGCCGGACCGTGCCGCCCTTCAAGCCCAGGTGGCCCCAATCGCCGGTGCTCAGCGGATGGCGTTCGCGGTCGCCACCCGCTCGGCGCTGATCCGCCTTATGGGCCGCATCGACCGGGCGACGGCGACCGCGGGACCGGACGCCTTGGCCAGCCTTTTCGGTAGCACCGCTGCCGGTTCGCTGATCCGGCAGGGGCACCAGGCGGTACGAGACGCACTGGTCGTCTACCGAGCCGGGCAGGTCCTGGCCACACCCGAGGCGGCGATGCTCACTGTGCTGCTGAGCCTGCCGCCGGTGCGCGAGGCGGCGATCGCTGGCACCACCGATGACAGCTGGCAGATCAGCCTCTGGAGCGATCTGCTACGCCACGCCGAGCCCGGGTTCGCGGCGACCCCGGGCATCCTGCTCACCTTGTGCGCCATGCAGGCCGGCAACGGCGCCCTCGCCGGGTGCGCGCTGGACCGGGCGCTGGCCGCCGACCCCACCAACCGGCTCGCAGGTCTGCTCGTCCAGGCCCTGCACCGCGGGATCGCCCCGACGGTCATCGCCGGTCTGATCCGCCCCCGATGACCCCTCCCCTCTCGGATTCGCATCGGTGCTGCGCACACCGCCACACCATCCACACCAGACGCGAGGAGCTGCTACATGTCCACATCCGACGTTAGTCACTACGGACGTTCACCACGGCCCATTCCCCAGCCGGCACCGCCGACACCTGCGGCGTGGCTGAGCGGCCACATCGATCAGGTACGCGCGGCGCGCGCCGGCCTCGCGTGGCTGTTCGACCCCGCCGCACCGGTACTGCGCGACCTGCTCGACGGACGACTGCCCTTCACAGGCATCGATCAACTCACCGACCAGACGCTGACCGAAGCGTCGGGCGTGCGGCGCGAGATACGCCACTACACACCAGCAGCCCTACGCGCGGGCGCCGCCGCGGCCGTCACAAAGGCCGCGGCGTCCGGCATGCGGGTGGTGGTACCCGAAGACACCGAGTGGCCAGCCGGCCTGGCCGATCTGTCTGACCCCGGCCGTGCCCCCGCCGGGTCCGCCGCGCTGTGTTTGTGGGTGCGTGGGGATTGGACGCTCGCCTATGTGCTCCAGACGTCGATCGCGGTAGTCGGCGCCCGCGCCGCCACCGCGTACGGCCTACACGTGGCCCAAGAATTCGGGTACGAGCTGGCATCCCGGGGCTGGACTGTCGTGAACAGCGGCGGGTTCGGCGTTGACGGCGCCGCGCAGCGCGGCGCGCTGTCCGACCACGGTCTGGGCGTTGCCGCGCTGCCGTGTGGCCTCGACCGGCCGCACCCGGCCGGGCATCAGTCGTTGTTCGAGCGGATCGCCGGAAGCGGGCTGCTGGTCAGCATGTGGCCGCCCGGATCCGAGCCGGGCCGCGACCGCGCCGTCGTCAACCGGGCGTTGTTGGCCGCCCTTGCGTGCGGCACGGTGGTGGTCGAAGCCGCCGCGGTCAGCGGCGCCATCAGCACCCTGCGCCATAGCGTGGCGGCGGGCCGGCCGGCGATGGTGGTGCCCGGCCCGGTCACCTCGGCGATGTCCGCCGGTTGCCACCGCGCCCTGCGCGACATCCCGCAGGTGCGCCTGGTCACCGGCGCGGTCGAAGTGGTCGCCGAGCTGTCGGCGGCCGACGTCAATGGTGGTGACCGGTAGTGGCCGCCCGCATACGGTCGACGTTGGCGTGGCTAGTGCAGGTCGAAGAGCAATACGGCACGCGGTTCATTCGCGCGCATGTCGTCACGCCCAACAGCGAGGGCGACCTGTTGAACCTGCTATGGGACCGCTACTACAGCGGCGACGGGCGGGAATACGCCGATTTCCAGGTGCAGTGCTACCTGGGCCATAGCGAGGTCCACACCGACTCCGACCGCAGCGAACTTTGGGGGTTAGGCCACGAGTTCGCCCCGTACCGAGTCGACAGCGCCGAGCGGGCGCGCAGCATGGCTGCCGTCTTCGCCCGCGTACAACGTGGCCTCGACAAAGCCGAACGCGAGTCGGGCAATCTCGCCGAAGGCGACTACGTCGGATACCTGCTGCGTATCGGCACCGCCCTCGGAATCCGCGCCTACTGGGTGCGTAACCACCAGCGGCAGCGGGACATGACCGGGGACCTCTTCCGGAAAGTCACCGCGTCGACGTTGCAGTGGTGGCTGTCCGAGACCCAAACCATCGCCCGGGAACGGCCTGCCGAACTGGACCACCGGTGATGGCCCGCCGCTCGACCCGGCAGCGCCGGGCACAACGGATCGCCCAAGTGTTGCCGATCGTGGAGCAGTTGCGGGAGCACACCGGCCAGGTGGACGGGTCGTGGATGACCCGCCGGTACGACTACCGGCCGGACGAGCCGGACGACCTCTGGCTGGTCACACCGTTCAGCCGTAACGGGCGCGGCGACAACCCCCTCGCCGGGAGCAACTACCGGGTGATCCTCGACGACCTGCGGCAGGTGGCCGGGATGCCCGTCGACTACCGGGTCGACTTGTGGCCGGGCGGCAGCATCCACACCATTCAGGTCCGCGCCGACGACGCACTCGCCCTCCGGGCGGTGCAGCGGTGGGTCGAGGCGCTCGCCGACTACCCGATCGCCGACGATCGGGACTACACCCTCCTGCGGTGGGAGCACGATCACCCGAGCGACGGCGAATGCTACGCCGACGATGGCTGTGGCTGCCCGGCCCGACAAGCCGGCACCGACGACGAGGTTCTGCCGTGACTGGTCGCCGGAGCAGCGAACGGGTCAGGTTTCTGTCCGACGTGCTGGTCACGGCGATCGAGCACGGCGGGTATGGCTTTCCCACCTGCGAGACGTATGAGCCGGAGCCGGGCGGTGACCCGGCCGGCACGTACGCGATCGTCGCCGACCGGTACCTGCAACCTGGTGACGACGGGTACGGACGGACGTGGCGGGTGGACCTCGACACCATCGCCCGCGGCATGGCGATCATCCGCCGCGCGTTCGTCGCGACCGACGGTGTACCCGACCGGTGCGCGCCGGGCGGCGCCGGTGACGCCGTGTATGTGCACCCGGATAGTTGGGAACGGCTGTATCTGTCGCACGGGTTGCGGCAGCAATTGCTCGCGGGTGATCGGGCCAACGACGCCGGCGAGTTCGACGTGATCGGCGCTCTCGCGGTGCTGGAGATCGCCCTGTTCGGTGCGGTCGTCTACTGCTAGAAACGGCCGTGCCCGATGTCTCGACCGCCGGACGCGATCCTGCTACCTCTGTCGGCACAGGCCGCGCTTCGCCACCGACGACACCCAGCACCCCCACTCCGGATCTCCCCGCATGTCCCGACTCGCGCGGGCATGTCCGGCATCTCGGACCTGGCCATCCAACTGGATGGATGAGTATCTGCTGCCGCCGGTGCCCGGTTCGCTGCCGCTGATCGTGGCCGGACGGTGGAGGCCGACAGGCTCATCGGGGTGTGACGATGCACCGATCCTGATTGGGACGCTCGCAGGTTGGGTGGCAATCGTGGCCTCGGGCGCCCGTGTCGGCGGGGAGGGCAGCGGGTCATGCTTCAGGTCGCGCTCGGGCCACCGCCGGACGACTTCCGGCGTCAACTGCGGTCGCAATATCCGCGGATGCTGTGGCGTCGATGGTGCCACGCGGGAATTCGCGGCCCGCTGTCCCTGCTCGCGGTCCTCGTCGCGATCCTAATCCTCGGCGCGTTGATGTTACCGCCACCTCTCGACATCAAGTATGCGCTGACTGCCGTAGTCGGGCCGCTGGCGATCTTCTTCGTGACGCCGTTCCTGGTGGGGCACCAGCTGCGACGCACTCGGCCGGATGCCCCGGCTGTCATCTGGTGCCGTGACGGTGACCGGTGGGCGTTCATCCGGCTGCGCCACCGCCGGGACGGCTCGTGGGCGGCGTCCAACTTCGTGTCCACCGGCGGTGGGATCGGCGGGCAGCTGGTCACGTTCGGCCTGGCCATGGCCGATGACCGGCAGACCCCGATCCATTTGATCACCCGCGGGGCGCGGCTCATCCGCTACTACCAGGATTACGGGTTCACGATCGACCGTCGACGTCGAGCCGTGTTGTTCACGGCGATGACGTACCTGCCG
>JAVHVY010000247.1:0-30379 GCA_032160305.1 Actinoplanes sp. | reverse complement strand
GTCTGATCCCTGGGGTGGCCCCGCGGGCCGGCTCAACGGACTGACCCCGCCGGCCGGCCCGGCGGGGTGGCCCCTCCGGCCGGCCCGATGCGGTGCCCCGCCGGCCGGCACTGCGGACTGGCCCCGCGGGCCGGACGAGCCCGATTCGACGCTGGCCCACCGGCTCAGGTAACCTTTCCTGTCGGCCTGACCACCGGCTGGAGTTCACTATGCCCAAGCAAACGCGGAATCATCTCGATCCCAGGCAGCCGCTGGTCGTCGACACCACGACGCTCCCGCGCCAGCCCGGGGCGATGCGTGCCCTGAAGAGGGTGGTGCCGGCACCGGCGGACCTCGGCGTGGAGTTGATCTCGGTGCTCAAGGACTCCGACCTCGAGCTCGATCTGAGCCTCACGTCGGCGTCCGAGGGTGTCTATGTCAGCGGTTCCGTCCGCGGGACGCTGTCCGGCGAGTGCGGGCGCTGCCTGGATGAGATCAACCAGTCCTTCGACGTGCACATCGGCGAGCTCTACGCATATGCGGACAGCACGACCGAGGAGACCACGGACGAGGACGAGGTGGGCCGGATGCAAGGCGAGCTGCTGGACCTGGAGCCGGCGGTACGGGACGCGGTGGTGCTCACACTGCCGACCAACCCGGTCTGCCGGCCGGACTGCCCAGGGTTGTGCCCCGAGTGCGGGGCGCATCTCGCCGACCTCCCGGCTGACCACAGCCACGAGGACGTCGACCCACGGTGGGCCGCTTTGCGTAATCTTTCGGAAAACTGAGGAGTAGGTACCGTGGCCGTCCCGAAGCGCAAGATGTCGCGCAGCAACACCCGGTCCCGCCGGGCGAATTGGAAGGCGACCGCGGTATCGACCGTGGCCTGCCCCCAGTGCAAGTCGCCGAAGCTGCCGCACACCGCCTGCTCGGTCTGCGGCACCTACAACGGCCGTCAGGTCCTCGAGGTCTGAGCAACGAGGAGTGACACGCCCGAACTACGGGCGGGTCGCGCCTGGGCTGCGGCGAACCATCGGTGACCCGGCCCGCGCGCAGGACGGCTTGTCAGCCGGGTCTGTGCCGGAGCCGTGCACCGCGCGGATCGCCGTCGACCTCCTCGGCGGGGACCATGCCCCCGCCGTCGTGGTTGACGGCGCTCTGCGCGCCTGCCAGGCCGATCCGGCCCTACACCTGCTTCTCGTCGGCACGGTCGAAGCCGCCGGCGCGGTTCTTGCCGCGCTCGGTCCGGCCGAGCGCGAACGGGTCAGCACCATGGCCGCGCCGGCCGAGCGAGCAGACCTGGTACGCGCCGTCCCGCTCGCCGAACAAGCCGTCCCGCTCGTCGAACAAGAAGCGCTGGCCCGCCGCGAGCGTATCGCCTGGGAGAGTCGCGACCGCGCGGCGCCGGGAGACAGCCGGTCGGAGCATGACCGGCGCGAGGTCGCGACGGGCGGCCGGCGGCCGAGGTCGGCCGAGGGTTGGGTCGAGTCCGGGGTGCGTACGGCTGTGCTGGCGGTCGCGCAGGGCCTGGCCGACGGGGTCGTCTCGGCCGGGAACACCGGGGCCACCGTCACGTCGGCCGCGCTCGGCCTGGGCCGTTGGCCCGGGGTCCGCCGGCCGCCGCTGGCTGCCGTGCTGCCCACCGCCGCCGGCCGTCTGGTCCTGCTCGACGTGGGTTCCTCCGTCGACCCGGACGTGGCCACCCTGGCCATGCACGCCCGCCTCGGCGCCGCCTACGCCATGTCCGTGCACGGGATCGCCGCCGCCCGGGTCGGCCTGCTGACGATCGGCACCGAAAGTGGCAAAGGTGACAAGTTGCGCAGAGCCGCCCCGGCGGTGCTCGCTGCTCAGCACCTGCCCGCCGGGGCCCGCTTCATCGGCCTGGTCGAGGGCCACGACGTCGTGCTCGGCGCCGCCGCCGATGTCGTGGTGACGGACGGCTTCACCGGCAACGTCCTGCTCAAGGGCCTGGAAACGTCGTACGCGCTGGTCGGGCCGCCGCCGCATCCGAGTGAGGCGCCGCCCCGGGCGGCCATCCTGCTGGGCGTCGGCGGCACCGTCGTGGTCTGTCACGGCGCGGCCGACGCCAACGATCTCGCGGCCGGCATCGCCCTCGCCGCCCACCTGCATCGGCACGCCGCGGTCGCGGCCATCGCCGGACTCATTTCGCAAAACGAGGTGTCCCATGAGTGAGCGAAACGATCCTCCCCCCGGCCCCGCGGACGGGGGCCCGGCATGACCTGGGCGAAGAAGTACCGGCCGCCGACCCTGCCGCTGGAGGAGGCGTTCGGCGTTCCGCTCGAACCCGGCCTGCTCGAACGCGCCCTGACCCACCGCTCGTACGCCTACGAGAACGGTGGTCTGCCGACCAACGAGCGGCTCGAATTCCTCGGCGACTCGGTGCTCGGCGTGGTGATCACCTCGGCGCTCTTCAACGACCACCCGGATCTGCCCGAGGGTCAGCTGGCCAAGCTGCGTGCGAGCGTGGTCAACATGCACGCGCTGGCCGACGTGGCCCGCACCATCGGCCCGGGTGGCCTCGGCCCGCACATGCTGCTGGGCAAGGGCGAGGAGACCACCGGCGGCCGGGACAAGGCGAGCATCCTGGCCGACACACTGGAGGCTCTGCTGGGTGCGATCTACCTGGAGCACGGGTTGGACACGGCCGGTGAGGTGATCCACCGGCTGTTCGACCCGCTGATGGCCGAATCGGCCGGGCGCGGCGCGGCGCTGGACTGGAAGACGAGTTTGCAGGAGCTGACCGCCGCGCTCGGGCTGGGCGTGCCCGACTACCTGATCGACGATTCCGGGCCGGACCACGCGAAGACCTTCACCGCCTGGGTCGTCGTGGCCGGGGAACGCTATGGCGGCTCCGACGGGCGCAGCAAGAAGCAGGCCGAGCAGCGGGCCGCCGCCGCGGCGTGGCGGATGTTGACCGACAAGTCGGACACGAGCGCGGCGCCGCCGCCCGCGGTGGCCGGCGGCGGTCACCTCGAGAACGGAGCCGAGCCGGCGGTCGACGTCGAGTGAGCGTCGCTTGGGACGAGAAGGTCGGCGAGGCGGCGCCCGCGGTGGGCCCGGCCGGGCTCTGGGAGCTGGCCGGCCGGTGGCGGGGCGTCGGGATCGCCGTCGGGATCCTCGCGCTGACCCGGATCGGCCAGCTGGCGATGCTGCTCTGGCTGGGCGCGTCCGCGGGCGACGGGGTCGGGCTGCGCGGCCGGCTGCTGGTCTGGGACGCGGGGTGGTTCCACCGGGTCGCCGTCAACGGCTATCCGCACGGCTACACCTTCGACACGGAGCACGTGCTGCAGGCCAATGAGCTGGCGTTCTTCCCGCTGTACCCGATGCTCATCCGGGGCCTCGACGCGCTCGGGACCGACCCGGGTACGGCCGGGATCGCGGTGGCCTGGCTGGCGTCGGTCGGGGCGGCGGTCGCGTTGCACCTGCTCGGCACGAGCCTGTACGGGCGGCGGGCGGGCTGGGCGCTGGTGGCATTGTGCTGCTCGGCACCTGCTTCTGTGGTGCTCTCCATGGCGTACTCGGAAAGTCTTTTTCTGGCTCTGGTCGCGGGGATGCTGGTCGCCGCGCACCGCAAGGTGTGGTGGGTGGCCGGGCTGCTCGGGCTCGGCGCCGCGCTCACCCGGCCGACCGGCGCCGCGGCCGCGCTGGCCCTGGCCGTCGCGGTGCTGCTGGAGTGGCGCCGCCCGGGCGCGCGCCGCAAGGGGGAGGCGGCGCTGGCGGCGATCGTGGCGCTGGCCGGGGTGCCGGCCTTCCTCGGCTGGGTGGCGTTGCGGGTCGGTGAGCCGGACGCCTGGTTCAAGATCCAGACTGCCGGGTGGGGCACGTCCTTCGACTACGGCGCGAGCACGTTCAGATTCCTCGACATGACGTTGAGCCGCGGTGACGGCTGGGTCCCGGTCAGTGTCGCGCTGATCCTGCTGGTCGCGGCCACGGCCGCGGTGATCGCCCTGGTCCGGCGGCCGTGGCTGCCGCTGGCGGTCTACGGCCTCACCGCGATGGTGCTGGTCTACGGGCAGGCGGGCTTCTACCACTCCAAGCCCCGGCTGCTGCTGCCCGTACTCTTGACGCTGCTGCCGGCGGCCGTCGCCGCCGCCCGCGCCCGGCCCCGGGTCGCGGTGCTGTCGATCATCGCCTGGGCGGCGTTCGGGCTCTGGTACGGCGCCTACCTGGTCGTCGTCTGGCCCTACACGCTCTGATCTTCTCCGAAAGGGCTGCGAACCGTGCCCGAGCTGCCCGAGGTCGAGACCGTCCGGCAGGGGCTAGCCACCTGGGTGGCCGGCCGGACGATCGAGTCGGTCGAGGTCCGGCACCCGCGGGCAACCCGCCGGCACCTGCCGGGCGACGAGCACTTCGCCGCCGTGCTGACCGGTCGGCGGGTGCTCGACGTCTGCCGCCGGGGCAAGTATCTGTGGCTGCCGCTCGACTCCGGCGACGCGATCATCGGCCACCTGGGGATGAGCGGCCAGCTGCTGATCGAGCCCGCGGAGAAGCCGGACGGCCCACACCTGCGGGTCCGTTTCACCTTCACCGACGGCGGGCCGCAACTGCGCTTCGTGGACCAGCGCACCTTCGGCGGCCTGTCGGTATCGGAGGACGGGGCGGAGCTGCCCGCCGAGATCGCGCACATCGCCCGCGACCCGATGGACCCGCTCTTCTCCGACGCCGACTTCGTGGAACGGCTGCGGGCCAAGCACACCGAGGTGAAACGGGCGCTGCTCGACCAGACCCTGATCTCCGGCGTCGGCAACATCTACGCCGACGAGGCGCTGTGGCGGGCCGCGCTGCACGGCGCCCGGCCGACCGACCAGCTCACCCGGCCCGCCGCGCGCCGGCTGCTGGCCGAGGTGCGCGACGTGCTCGGTGAGGCGATCATGGCCGGCGGCACCAGCTTCGACGCGCTCTACGTGAACGTGAACGGCCAGAGCGGTTACTTCGACCGGTCGCTGAACGCGTACGGGCGGGCGGGGCAGCCGTGCCGGCGGTGTGGCACGCCGATCCGGCGGGAGCAGTTCATGAACAGGTCGTCGTTCAGTTGCCCGCGCTGCCAACCGCGCCCGCGGCGGTCGCTGCGCTGACGTACGGGCGAACGCTCGCCCCGCTCCAGGGCGACCGGCCGGGCACCTGGCGGGCGCGGCGGCGTCCGCCCGGAGCCGCGAGCCCGATCCAGGTCTCCGCGTCCAGTTCCAGCTCCGGGGCCGGGCTCCGGCTCGGGGGTTCCGGCTCGGGGGCTCCGGCTCGGGGGTTCCGGCTCGGGGGCAGGGCGCGTGTACGGCGGGAAGAAGGTTCTCACGGCGTTCTGCGATGGTCTGCGGCGGTGCTGGCGACGGTGAGCAGGCCGACGAAATGGGTCGCCGTCAGCACGACGACGAGCAGGGTCATCCGGTCCAGCGCGACGGCCGGCAGCATCGGCAGCGCGGCGACCGCGACCGGCGGAGCGACCGCCAGGGCGGCGGCGTAGCCGACCCGGCCGCGGGCGGTGAGCAGGCAGGTGGCGGTGAAGACGCCGCCGAGCAGCGTGCCGGCGGCCAGAGCGAGCACCCCGGCGCGGGCTCCGGGCAGCGCCGCCAGCCCCGGCGGCAGCGAGTAGGCGGTCACCGCCAGGGTGCCCCCGACGGCCAGCGGCGGCAGCAGCGCGGCCACCGTCACCAGAGCCACCCCGCGCAGGTGCCGGGCCAGGCCGGCGCTACTCTCGGCCAGATCCAGCCCGGCGTCGACCTGCCGGACGTGCCAGCCGACGAGCCCTTCCAGCAGCGGCACGGCGATCAGCACCGGCAGCACGGCCGGACCGGGCCGCCCCGAGCGCCAGAGCAGCACCAGGCACAGGGCCTGGGCCGCTCCGACGATCAGGAAACCGAGACTGCGCCGCACCTGCGCCCGCTGCGGCGACGGTCGCTGCGGCAGCCGCCGGGCGAACGCCGGCCGGAAGGCGCGCAGCAGGGCGACCGCGATCGCGGCGGCGAGCAGGGGCGGTCCGAGGCGGCTGCCGTCGAACCCACCGGCGCCGGCGACCGCGGCCAGCGCCCAGCACGGCACGCTCCAGCCGATCACTGCCGTCTCGGCCCGGGTGACCAGCGCCGCGGTCATCGTGGCCAGCGCGGCGAGCCCGCCCGCGCCGATCCCCGCCGCCAGCCAGCGATCGCCGCCGAGCAGGGCGGCCGGCGCGACCCAGACCGCGGCGGCCCACAGCGCCGCGGCGCCGAGGAAACCGGCACCGGCCAGCCGGGCGCCCGCGGCCGGTCCGTACCGGTCGGCTACCGCGGTCCCGACGCTGGTCAGGGCCTGCGCCGCCGCCCAGCCGACGAGCAGCACGCCGGTGGGCACCAGCCAGACCACCCGGTCCAGCAGGTCCGCGGCGGCGATCGCCACACTCAGCGGCCCGAGATAGAGCCCGCACCGTCGCAGCGCGGGACCGGCGAAGCCGAGGTCGAGGTCCGCAGCGAGCCGCACCGATCAGCCCGGTCCGGCCGGCGGATGCTGCCCGGCAGGCAGTGGCACCTGGGGCTCGGCGACGGCCAGCGCCAGCTCGAAGGCGGTCGCGGGCGGTGGTCCGGCCAGGTCGGCGTAGAGCGCGCCGTAGGCACGGGCCATCCGGTCGGTGGTGAAACACGCCAGCGCCCGGCGCCGCGCCGCGTCACCCAGAGCCCGTCGACGGCCGGGCGAGCGGAGCAGCGCCAGGCAGGCGGCGGCCAGGGCGGCAGGATCATTGTCCGGTACGCGTACGCCGGCGTCCCCCAACGTCTCGGCCACCGGCCCGACGTCCGCGGCGACCACGGGCCGGCCCGACATCATCGCCTCGATCAGCCGCTGCGGCGGGTCGCCCGCCCCGGGCACGTGGACCACGACGTGGCCGGCCGCGTACCGGTCGCGGGGTTCGGCGCTTCGGTGGTGCAGGTGGATCCGGCGGCCCAGCCCGGTGCGGCCGACCTGCTCGGCGGCGTGGTCCCGGTGCGCCGCGGTGACCCCGGTCACATGCAGCACGGTGGTCGGCGAGGCGGCCGCGACGTGCGCGAAGGCTTCGAGCAGCGGCGCCAGGCCACTGTCCGGGCCGCCGGTACCGGCCCAGACGAGGGCCGGGGCGTGCTCGGGTTCGGCGGCGGCCGGGAAGTCCCGTGGGTCGGCCCCGGCGGGCACGGCGACGAGGCGTCCGGGGTCGGCGCCGTGCGCCCGCGCCCAGCCGTGGTGGTAGGAGCTGATCGGGGCGATCAGGGTGGCCTCGGCATAGCCGGTCCGCAGCACCGAGCTGCGGAGACTGTCCAGCACCAGGCGTACGGCCGGTGACAGCCGCTCCTCGGCGGGTCGCCGGCGGGGTACCGCGGAGCCGGCCTCGGTGAGCAGCATCGGCCGGCCGGTCCGCCAGTGATCGCCGAGCGCGGCCAGCACCGGGGTGGTCCCGCCGGCGCAGTGTACGAGATCGGCCGGCGGCAGCGCGACGGCCAGCGCCCGGACCGCATGCCGCAGCAACGCCGCAGCGCTCCGGGCGTCCCGAACGCTCAGCCGGGGCAGTTCGGGCCGGTCCGGCGCCGCCCGGCTGATCCGCCACGCGTCCATCAACACGTCGGCCAGCGGCACCCCGTCCAGCGGCAACCGCCCCCCACCGAAGCCGCCGCCCGCGCGGCCCGCACCGGTCTCCCGGACCGCGCGGCCCGCACCGGTCTCCCGAACCGCTCGGCCCGCACCGGTCTCCCGGGCCGCTGGGCTGGTGCCGGTCTCGTAGGCCGGGTGGCTGGTGGTGGCGGGTTCGGTGGCCAGGCGGCGCAGGCCGTCGGTGACCATCGGGCCCGGGATGAGCAGCCCCCGGCAGAGCAACTGGGCGGCGGCGAGGGCGGCCTCGGTCGCCTCGGCCGGGCGGTGCCGGTCGTGGGGCAGCACGACGGCCCGGGCCTGGGCGACGTTGCCGGGCAGGTGCCGTACCAGCGCCTGGCCCGGCTCCCGGTCGGTGATCGTGACCAGCTCGAACGTGCTGCCGGGCAGTCCCCGCACCAGGGCATCGCACCAGCCGGCGAGCGCGTTGCGGCGGTACGGATAGCCGCCGGTGAGCAGGCAGACGCGCGCGCCGGCGCTCAGCATCGCGGGCGCGACGAGAGTGAGGTCACGTTGGACAGAACGACCCGGCGGGGCCCCGGGAACGAGATCCTGTCGGTTAAGCGACAGGAACCTGTGCTTGCCTATGCCTTCGGCTAGGCGTTCGCGGCTAGGAACGGCCGAATATCTGACCCCAGACGAGCGTGTTGTCGACTCCCTTGGCGACGCCTACGCCGATCGCCTTGAAGTCGCAGTTGAGGATGTTCGCCCGGTGGCCTTCGCTGTTCATCCAGGAGTTCATCACGTCCGCCGCGTTCTGCTGCCCGCGGGCTACGTTCTCGCCGCCGGGGTCGTTGTAGCCCTGGTCTTTGGCCCGGTCGACGAAGGTCCGCCCGTCGTCACTGACGTGGCTGATGTAGAGATTGCCGTGCGTGCCCAGTTCCTGCACGTGCAGCCGGATCGCCGTACGCAGGTCGGTGTTGAGCTTGACCGACCCACAGCCGGCGTGGCCGCGCTCGACGTTGACCAGCCCGATGACTTCGGTTTCCTGCCCGGCCAGCCCCGGTGCGACCAGGGGCTTGACGGCAGTAGGGTGTTTTGTCGGTTTTCTCGCGGTCTTCGCGGTCTTCGGCGCCTTCGCGGGCGGCTTCGGGGCCGCGGCCGGCGCGCTCGCGGACTCCGGCCGAACGGGGGAAACGGCCGGCCGTGTCGCCGCTCCGCCGCCGGATACCCCGCCACCGGCATCCGGCGCCAGAGCGGCGACAGCGGCCTCGGACAGCTCCGCTGGAGTGCCCGGGCCGGTGAAACGCGCCGGAAGCAGCGCGGAGCCGACGCCCAAGGCGGTGAGCAGGGCGGTCACACAGAGCGCGAGAACTACCGGCACCGGCATCCGGTGCTTGACCCGGCGTTGCCGGGTGGGCCCTGTCGACCGCTGTCCCTGTTCTCCTGTCAGTTCGACTGGCCCGTACACGCACTGCCTCCGCGCTCCCCAAGGGATCGAGAGGTTTCGACCCGGGTGACGGTAAGCAGCGGACGGGTGGGGCGGCAAACGAGCTAAGGGAAAAATAAGTCTCGATGAAGGCGGGCCGGCGTGGCGAGATTCACTGAGCTCACAGCAGCGTCACAGTGCGCAACGCTTGACGGAGGGTGGGTATCGGGCGACTATAGGAGGGTCGCCAGTCGCGCCCAGTTGCGCCCAGTTCACATCTCGGAAACACCAGACATTGCGGGATGAGGCCGGGCGGGGGATCTGCAACCGAAAAGGACATTTCCGGGTGTACGATGCTGTGCTCACGCGTGCCCGTGAGCTCATGTCGTGCCACTTCAGGGCGCGCGTTGGCCGGCTCTTCCGGCAGCGCATAACAAGGAGACGCATCGTCTCACAAGGAGTCAAGATGGCGAAGGCCCTCTACGGCCACGTAGCTGCGGCGCCCGACCGGCGCCTGCTCGACGAGGTCACCCGACTGCGTTCCAGGGTGCAGGCCCTGGAGTTCGAGATCACCCGGCTGCGGGCGGAGAATGATCGTCTCGCGGCAGCCGCCGCGGAGACCGACGATCTTCTGCGACTCCCCGAGCCGGCGCTGACCTGAGAGCTCCCGTCGGGGCCGTTCCGACCGGACGCCCGGCATCCCCTCGCACTCGATAGACGCACCCGCAACGCGCGCCTCCACGCACCAAGTGGCGGCGCGCATCTTTTTGCCCGATTTGCCGTTTGGTTGGCAGGTAGCCTTTTGTCCGGTTTGGCGGCGGCCTACGCGCTGGGTGCGGCGTATCCGGCCCGCCCCGTCGGCTGCGGGTAGCCTGCGGGGCAAGCAACGAGCCCGCCGACCCTCGGAGATCCGTGCACCTCAAGAGCCTGACGGTGAAGGGATTCAAGTCCTTCGCCTCCGCGACGACGCTGCGGCTGGAGCCGGGCATCACCTGCGTGGTGGGCCCGAACGGCGCAGGCAAGTCCAATGTCGTCGACGCCATCGCCTGGGTTCTCGGCGAGCAGGGCGCCAAGGCGTTGCGCGGCGGCAAGATGGAGGACGTCATCTTCGCCGGGACGGCCGGCCGGGCCCCGCTGGGCCGGGCCGAGGTGACCCTGACGATCGACAACGCCGACGGGGCGCTCCCGATCGACTACACCGAAGTGTCGATCACCCGCCGGATGTTCCGGTCCGGGGAGAGCGAATACGAGATCAACAACAACTCCTGCCGGTTGCTCGACATCCAGGAGCTGCTCTCCGATTCCGGTATCGGCCGGGAAATGCACATCATCGTCGGCCAGGGCCGGCTCGACGCGATGCTGCACGCCAAGCCCGAGGACCGCCGCGCCTTCATCGAGGAGGCCGCCGGCGTTCTCAAGCACCGCAAGCGCAAAGAGAAGGCGATTCGCAAGCTCGACGCGATGCAGATCAACCTCAACCGGTTGAACGACCTCACCGCCGAGTTGCGCCGCCAGCTCAAACCGCTCGGCAGGCAGGCCGAGGTGGCCCGGCGCGCGGCCGGCATCCAGGCCGACCTGCGCGACGCCCGGCTCCGGCTGCTCGCCGACGACCTGCACACGTTGCGCATGACGCTGGACAAGGAGATCGCCGACGAGTCGGCGATGCGCGAGCGCCGCCAGCAGGTCGAAGCCCAGTGCACCGAGGTCCAGCGCTGGCTGGCCGATCTGGAGGCCCAGCACGCCGAGGATGCGCCGCTGCTGCAGGCCGCCCAGGACACCTGGTACCAGCTCTCCGCGCTGCAGGAACGCTTCCGGTCGACCGAGCAACTCGCCAGCGAACGCCTTCGGCACCTCACGGCGGCGCTGGACGACGAGCGGCCGGGGCGGGACCCGGAGATACTCGAGGCCGAGGCCGAGCGCGTCCGGGAGCAGGAGGACGAGCTCCGCGAGGCGCTGACCGACGACCAGATGCGGCTGGCCGAGGCGGTCGAGCACCGTCAGGAGCTGGAACGGCAGTTGCACGCGGCCGAAGGCGCCCTGCGGGCCGCGGCCAAGGCGATCGCCGACCGGCGCGAGGGCCTGGCCACCCTGACCGGGAACGTGAACGCCGCCCGGGCCCGTACCGGCAGTGCGGCCGAGGAGATCGAACGCCTCGCCGCCGCGCACAACGACGCGCGGTCGCGGGCCGAGGCGGCCCAGGCCGAGGTGGACGCCGTCGCCGCCGAGTCGACCGAGGCCGACCGGGACAACGTCGAGCTGGACGAACGACACGCCGCGGCGGTGGACCGGCACGCGCGGGCCGCGGCGGTGGTCAAGGAGCTCTCCGACGCGGAACGTGCCGCGGAGAAGGACGCCGCCAGTTTCAAGGCCCGGGAGGAAGCACTCGCCCTCGGCCTCAAGCGCAAGGACGGCGCCGGCGCGCTGCTCGTCCGGGCCGGCCAGGTGCCCGGCCTGCTCGGCAGCCTCGCCTCGATGCTCGCCGTCCAGCCGGGGCACGAGGCGGCGCTGGCCGCCGCGCTGGGCGCGCTGGCCGACTCGGTCGCGCTGAGCGGCGTGGACGAGGCCGTCGAGGCCATGCGTACGCTCAAGATCGCCGACGCCGGCCGGGCCGCGCTGGTGATCGCCGCCCCGGCCGCGCCCGGGATGCAGGGCCCGATGGACGCGCTGCGGCCCGCCCTGCCCGCCGGCGCGGTCTGGGCCCCCGACGTCATCGGATGCCCCGAGGCGATCCGGCCGGCGCTGAACCGGGCGCTGCGCGACGTGGTGCTGGTTCCCGACCTGGCCGCCGCGGTCGCCCTGGTTGCCGGGAACGCGGAGCTGCGCGCGGTCACCCCGGACGGCGACGTGCTCGGCGCGCACTCGGCGGCCGGTGGCTCCGGCAAGGCCACCAGCTACATCGAGGTGCAGGCGGCCGTCGACGAGGCCCGCACCCGGAAACAGAGTGCCGAGCAGGCGATCGGCGAGCTGCGCGCCCAGCTGGCCGAAGCGCGCGCCGAGGTCGCGGAGCACTCCGACGCCGTGAACCTGGCCGCCCAGGCCAAACGGGTCGCCGAGGGCGAGCGCAACGCGGCCGCCCGTCGGCTGGCCGAACTCGGCGCGGCCGCCCGCTCGGCGAAGGCGGAGACTGAGCGGCTCGGCGCCGCCCGGCAGAAAGCCGAGGCGGCCCGCGAGGCGGATCTGTTCCGCCTGGCCGAGCTGGCGGAACGGCTGCGGCTGGCCGAGGCCACCCCGATCGATGAGGAACCGTCGACCGAGGAGCGCGACACGCTGGCCGCGCTGGTTCCGCAGGCCCGGCAGAATGAGATGGAAGTGCGGCTCGCCGTGCGTACGGCGGAGGAGCGGGTCTCGTCCATCTCCGGTCGGGCCGACTCGCTGATGCGCCAGGCCAACGCCGAGCGGCAGGCCCGGGAGCGGGCCGCCGCCCGCCGGGCGCAGCGGGCCCGCGGCGCCCAGATCGCCCAGGCCGTCGCACGCGGCGCCGCCGGGGCCATGCGGCGGGTCGCGGTGTCGCTGGCCGCGGCCGTCGAGGTACGCGATGAGCTGGCCCGCGCCCGGAGCAACCGCGAGGCCCAACTGCAGGAGGTGCGCGCGAGCGCCAAGCGGCTGGCGGCCGAACTGGACCGGCTCACCACCGACGTACACCGCGACGAGGTGGCCCGCGCCGAGCAGCGGATGCGGATCGAGCAGCTGGAAGCCAAGGCGGCCGAGGACTTTTCGCTCGACGTCGACACGCTGATCGGCGAGTACGGCCCGCAGCAGTGGGTGCCGCCGACCCAGGTCGAGGTCAACGCCGCCGAGGCCGCGGGCGAGCCGGTCCCCGACCCGGTGCCCTACCACCGGCCGACCCAGGAGAAGCGGGCCAACCGGGCCGAACGCGACCTGGCCCTGCTCGGCAAGGTCAACCCGCTGGCGCTGGAGGAGTTCGCCGCGTTGGAGGAACGGTTCACGTTCCTCGCCGACCAGCTGGAGGATCTGCGCGCCACCCGCAAGGATCTGCTCACCGTGGTCAAGGATGTGGACGACCGGATCCTCGAGGTGTTCACCTCGGCCTTCCAGGACACGGCGCACGAATTCCAGGCGGTGTTCCAGACCCTCTTCCCGGGCGGCGAGGGCCGGCTCGTACTCACCGATCCCGAGGACATGCTGACCACCGGCGTCGAGGTGGAGGCACGGCCGCCGGGCAAGAAGATCAAACGGCTGTCACTGCTGTCCGGCGGGGAGCGCTCGCTCACCTCGGTGGCCATGCTCGTGGCGATCTTCCGGGCCCGCCCCAGCCCCTTCTACATCATGGACGAGGTCGAGGCGGCCCTCGATGACGTCAACCTCGGCCGGCTGATTACGCTCTTCCAGCAACTGCGGGAGAAGAGCCAGCTGCTCATCATCACGCACCAGAAGCGCACGATGGAGGTCGCCGACGCCCTCTACGGCGTCACGATGCGCGCGGGTGTCACCCAGGTGATCAGCCAGCGGCTCAACCGGCAACCCGAGGAGTAGACCGATCCAGGAAGTCGTGGGGTCATCCCGCATCCGGGTCGGGCGGCTCGCAGCCGGTCTTAGTCGTGCAGGCTGACCTCGGCCACCTCGAAGAGCGTGCCTTCCTTGGTGGTGCCCTCGACCGTGACGACGGCGTGCGGGCCGTCGTGGCGCAGGGTGCTGATCGCGTTGCCGAAGTACGGCCCGGCCAGCCGTTCCCAGCGCAGTTTCGGGCGTGGCGCCCCGGCCGCTTTCGCCAGCCCGCGCATGGCGTTGGCGGCCGCCCGGGACCAGCTGACACGCATCAGCGGCCGCATGAACGCGGGCACCTGGTTGTGGATCGGCGAGCAGGTCAGCTGGTGCACCGGGGTGCTCGTCGCCGTGCCCAGGTCGGCGCGGGCGACATAGGAGTGGTGCACGTCGCCGGAGAGCACACTGATCGACGCCGGGGCCGCATAGGCCGGCCCGGCGCCGACCCGCCCGCCGGTGGCGCCCTCGCCGAGGCGCCCGTCGGCGTCGCCCTCGCCGACCCGTCCGCCGGTGTCGCCGTCACCGAGGCGCCCCGCGGCGTCGCCCTCGCCGAGGCGCCGGAACAGCTCGCCCAGCGCGTCGAAGGACCGGGTGAACGCCGCCCAGTGCTCCAGGTCGACGGCCCGGCGCAGCTTCTCGGCCCGGGCGGCCGTGCGCGGGCGCCCGGAATCCGCGGTGCGCTCGTTCCAGGCCTCGAGGTGGTGGATGCCCGGGGGCATCAGCCAGGGCAGTGACGACCCGATCACCAGGTGGTCGTAGTCGCCGCACGACTGGTTGACGAACCACTGCCACTCGGCGGCCGGCAGCATCTCGCGCCGGCCCGGGGTGAGGACCCGGTTGCAGCGGTTGTCGAGCATCACCAGCCGGGTGCGGCCGATGTCCAGGGCGAAACTCCATTGGTACGGCCGGTCCGTGTTCTCCGCCGAGGCCGGCTGGTCGACGGAGAGCCCGAAGTCGTGCAGCAGGTCCGTCGCGTCCTCGGCCGAGCGCACCTCGGCGAAGAGCGGGTCCGTCGCCAGTTCCGCCGGGCTCAGATTGCCGAGGTGCTGATAGACCCAGAACGAGGCGAGCCCGCTGGAGATCCGCTCCCGCCACCAGGGCTGCCGGGCCATGTCCTCGCGCCAGGACGCCGACGTGTTCCAGTCGTCGATGATCTCGTGGTCGTCGAAGATCATCACGCTCGGCACGGTGGCGAAGAGCCAGCGCACCTCCGGGTCGCGCCACGACTCCAGATACAGCTTGGTGTACTCGTCGAAGGAGACGACCTCGTTCTCGGGTCCGTGCTGCCCGTCCGCCCGCCGGCGGCGCAGGAAGCGGCGCACCTTGGCCGAGGTCTTGTCGGCGTAGACCTGGTCGCCGAGCAGCACGATCAGGTCGGGACGCCGCCCGGGGTCGTCCGGTGCGGCGATCAACCGGCGGGAGTAGGCGTCCAGCGCGTCCGGCGGCAGCCGTCGCCCGGTGGCGTGCGGGATGGCCTCCCGGCAGGAGCCGAAGACCAGGCTGACCGCCTGGTCGCTGTCCTGCTCGCGGCGGGTGCGGATCACGCTCGGCGGGTCGGTCGACGTGGCCGGCGGCCACACCTGCCGGTCGTCGAGCAGCACCTGATACGCGCTGGCCGCGTCCGGCCGGAGCCCGCTGATGACCACGAGCGCGTAGTGGTGCCCGTACGCGGAGAAGGTCGGGGCGGATCCGGCGCCGCCGCCCTCGACCTCGACCCGCACGACGGCCGGCGCGCTCGTCTCCACCCAGATCGTGGCCTGATCGCCCACGACCCGCCGCAACACCGGGCCGATGAGCAGGTACGCGGTCACCGGAGAACCTTCGGGGCGCTGCGCATTCCGACCTCCGGACGGGCGTGGGGACTTCATCCTGCCCACCTCGCCGGGGTCGCGCCAGTCAAGATCCATGACAACCGGGGACGGCGACGCCACACTCCGGCACCGCATCTGTCAGGATTTCAGGAATGGAATACGTCGTCGTTGCGGTCGTTCTGCTCGTGGTGCTGGTGGCGGGGGCCGTCGGCCTGGTCGTGCCCCGGATGCGCCGGCGGCAGATCCCGCCCGCCGGGACCGGCGGCAGCACGACCGTCGAGCGCCCGCCGACGACCGCCGAGGAGGCTCCGGGGCTCCCGGAGCTGCCTGCGGAGCTGCCTCCGCTGGTCGCCGCGCAGCCCCAGGTCGAGCAGCCGCAGGTCGAGCAGCCGCCGGGGGAGCAGCCGCTGGTCGAGCAGCCTGAGCCGACGGCCGGCCGGCTGGTGCGGCTGCGGGCCCGGCTCAGCCGTTCGCAGAGCGTCCTCGGGCGGGGCCTGCTCAGCGTGCTCTCCCGCGATCACCTGGACGACGACGCCTGGGAGGAGATCGAGGACAGCCTGATCTCCGCCGACGTCGGGGTCGAGGCGACCCAGGCGCTGGTCGCCCGGCTGAAGGAGCGGGTCCGGGTGCTCGGCTCGCGGACCGTCGCCGAGGTGCGTGCGCAGCTCGCCGAGGAGCTGACCGCCGCCCTGGAGCCGGAGCTGGACCGTAGTCTGCGGACGGCCCCGCACGACGGTCGCCCGGCAGTGCTGCTGGTGGTCGGGGTGAACGGCGCCGGCAAGACCACGACCTGCGGAAAGATCGCCCGGGTGCTGGTCGCCGACGGCCGTACGGTGCTGCTCGGGGCGGCCGACACGTTCCGGGCCGCGGCCGCCGAGCAGCTGGCGACCTGGGGCGAGCGGGTCGGCGCGGAGACCGTGCGCGGGCCGGAGGGCGGCGACCCGGCGAGCGTGGCTTTCGACGCGGTCAAACGGGGTATCGACACGGGCGTGGACACCGTGCTGATCGACACGGCCGGACGGCTGCAGAACAAGGTCGGCCTGATGGACGAGCTGGGCAAGGTCAAGCGGGTCGTGGAGAAGCACGGCCCGGTCGACGAGACGCTGCTGATCCTGGATGCCACCACCGGCCAGAACGGTCTCGAGCAAGCCCGGGTGTTCACCGAAGTGGTGGACGTCACCGGCGTGGTGCTGACCAAACTGGACGGTACGGCCAAGGGCGGCATCGTCATCGCGGTGCAGCGCAAGCTCGGCATTCCGGTCAAGCTGATCGGTCTCGGGGAGGGCAAGGACGATCTTGCGCCCTTCGAGCCGGCGGCGTTCGTCGAGGCTCTGCTTGGCCCCGCCGCGTAGGCTCGGCTTCGGATTTGCCCGCGGTCCGTCTCTCGGGCGACGGGCGGGGTTGGTCGGATGGGACTCGGGAGGCCGTGGGTGACGCAAGAGCCGGTGCGCGAGATCCCGTTGCACGGCGGCAACGTCAGCACGGTCTCCAAGGCCGGCGACACGGTCCGCCGCAACGCCGGTCCCTGGACCCCGGCCGTGCACGCCCTGCTCAATCACCTGCAGCGGGTCGGCTTCACCGGTTCGCCGCACGCGCTGGGGATGGACGATCGCGGCCGCGAGGTTCTGTCGTATCTCGACGGCGAGTGTGGTGAGTATCCGCTGGCCCCGCACTGGGTGACCGAGGAAGCGCTGGTCACGGTCGGGACCATGCTGCGGATGTTCCACGACGCCCAGTACGGCTTCGTGCCGCCGCCCGGGGCGGTGTGGCGCTCGTTCGGGCCGCCGCCGCCGGACACCGAGGTGATCTGCCACCACGACGCCGCCCCGCACAACGTGGTCTGGCGACCGGACGGCACGCTCGCGCTGATCGACTTCGACCTGGCCTCGCCGGGCGCCCGGATCTACGACGTGGCCTACGCGGCCTGGACCTGGGTGCCGCTGTTCAGCGACCGGGATTCCTACACGCTGGGCTGGAAGAGGCCGAACCGGCCGCGCCGGCTGCGCCTGTTCGCCGACGCCTACGGGTTGATCCCGCGGGACCGGCACCGGCTGGTGCGGACCATCCGCAAGCGGATCGTGGATCACGTCGAGGGCATCCGGCGGATGGCGGCGGCCGGCGACCCGGCGTTCGTACGGATCGTGCACAAGGGGCATTTGCGGCGTCCGATGCGAGATCTCCGGCTGCTCGATTACGAGCGGCACACCTTGGAGTACGCACTGCGGTGACCCGACGGTAGCGAGTTGATGACCATAATCACGAGGCAACTCGGGCCTATTGTCCCAGTTCAGGGCGGTTCGGCGGGTAGGCTGTGAGAGTTTCTTCACACGTACGAAACAACCCGTCACCTGCCGGAAATCGCGCGAAGACCGTGCTCGAAACAGCAGACCGGAAGGCTCCTGCCACGAACCGGCCGACAGGCGATGCTGCCTCCGTAGGTCGTGTGGTGAGGACACCTAAACCTTCCGAGAGGAGGCAGCGTGCACGTCGATACTGGCAACACCGCGTGGTTGCTTCTGTCGTCCGCGCTCGTTTTGCTCATGACCCCGGGCTTGGCACTGTTCTACGGTGGCCTCAACCGGTCCAAGGGCACTCTGAACATGATGATGATGAGCTTCTCGTGCATCGGGCTCATCTCCGTACTCTGGGCACTTTACGGCTTCTCGCTCGCGTTCGGCACGAACAGCGGCACGGGCCTGAACAAGATCATTGGGAGCTTCACCCAGTACGCCGGCACCGGAACCAGCTTCATCGGCGAGGAGTGGATGGTCGCGGGCACCGGCATCGGCATCCCGACCTATGTCGTGCTGGCCTTCCAGATGATGTTCGCCATCATCACCGTCGCCCTGATCAGCGGCTCGCTCTCCGACCGGCTGAAGTTCGGCGGCTGGGTGATCTTCGCGATCGGCTGGTTCACCCTCGTCTACGTGCCGGTCGCGCACTGGATCTGGGGCGGCGGCTGGATCGGCCTCAACCTCGGTGCTCTCGACTTCGCCGGTGGTACCGCGGTCCACATCAACGCCGGTTCGGCGGCCCTGGCGGTAGCGATTGTGCTGGGTAAACGGGTCGGCTGGCCGCGGGAGAACATGCGCCCGCACAACGTGCCGTTCGTCGCGCTCGGCGCCGGCCTGCTGTGGTTCGGCTGGTTCGGCTTCAACGCCGGCTCCGAACTGACCGCCGACACGATCGCCTCGGCCGCGTTCGTCAACACCCAGCTCGCCACGGCCGCCGCGCTCTGCGGCTGGTGCGCGGTGGAGTGGATCCGGGACGGCAAGCCGACGATGGTCGGTGCCTCCTCGGGTGCCGTGGCCGGCCTGGTCGCGATCACTCCGGCCTGTGGTTTCATCCCGCCGCTGGCCTCGATCCTGCTCGGCATCGTCGCGGGTGCGGTCTGCGCCCTGGCGGTCAGCCTGAAGTACAGGTTCGGCTTCGACGACTCGCTCGACGTGGTCGGCGTCCACTTCGTCGGCGGGTGGATCGGCTCGCTCTGGATCGGTCTGTTCGCGACCGCCGGGGTCAACGCGGTCGTCACCCACAAGTCGGTGTTCTTCGGCGGCAGCGTGGACCAGCTCTGGCGGCAGTTCGTGGCCAGCGCCTCGGTCAGCGTCTACTCCTTCGTGGTCGCCGCGGTCATCGCCCTGATCCTGAAGGCGGCCGGGGCACTGCGGGCCGACGAGGAGGCCGAGGTCGGTGGCATCGACATCGCCGACCACGGTGAGACGGCGTACGACTTCACGCCCTCCGGCGGCGGGGGTGGCGCGTTCGCCATCGCCGGCCTCGGCTCGCCGGTCGACGCGGACGGCAAGGCTGACGTCAGCCAGAAGGTCGCCGGTTAATCTCCCCTATGACGGCTCCGATGGAGGGACTGAGCATGAAGCTGGTGACCGCGGTCATTAAGCCGTACCAGCTCGACGCGGTGAAAGAGGCACTGCACGCCCTGGGCGTGGCCGGCCTCACCGTGAGCGAGGTGCAGGGTTACGGACGGCAGAAAGGCCACACCGAGGTGTACCGGGGTGCCGAGTACGCGGTGGAGTTCCTGCCGAAGATCAAGGTTGAGGTACTGACCGACGAGATCGACGTCGAGAAGATCGTGGACGCCGTGGTGACCTCGGCGAAGACGGGCAAGATCGGCGACGGCAAGGTCTGGGTGACGTCGGTGGAAGACGTGATCCGGGTTCGCACCGGCGAGCGCGGACTCGACGCGCTGTAATTGCTGAATGAGTTACGTGGTCAGTGAGCCGGCGGCCCCGCCTACCAGCCCGTCCGGCGGCTCACTGGACATGCTTCGCGAACACGTCGGCGCCGCCGCCCGCACACAGCGCGCGGCGGCGCTTGACAGCTGGCTGCAGACCCTCTTCCCGGCCCACGTGCCCGGAGTCAGCCTGCTCGCGGTCGGCGGCCTCGGCCGGCACGACTGCGCCCCGTACAGCGATCTCGACCTGGTGCTGTTGCACAACGGCACGGCCGGGATCGACCGGATCGCCTCGGCGCTCTGGTATCCGATCTGGGACGCCCGGCTCGGCCTCGACCACTCGGTGCGTACGCTGCCCGAGGCGCTGTCGGTCGCCCACGACGACGTCAAGGTCTCGCTCGGCCTGCTCGACGCCCGGCACATCGCCGGCGACGCGACGCTGTCGGCCGAGCTGATCGCCGCGACCAGCGACCAGTGGCGGCGGACCGCCGTCCGGCAGTTGCCGCAGCTCAAGGAGATCACCACGGCCCGCTGGGCCACCCACGGCGAGCTCGCCTTCCTGCTCGAGGGCGACCTCAAGGAAGCCGCCGGCGGCCTGCGCGACGTCACCATCCTGCGCGGGATCGGCCGGGCAGGGGTCGCCGACACCATGCGCCCGGCCGTCCGGGCCGCCAACCTACGGCTGCTCGACACCCGCGACGCGCTGCACCTCGCCGTCGGCCGCCGGGTCGACCGGCTGGTCGCCCAGGAACGCGACACCGTCGCCGGCCTGCTCGACCTGGACGACGGCGACACCCTGCTGCGCCGGCTCTCCGGCGACGCCCGGACCATCGCGCACGCGCTCGACGACGCCTGGCGGGCCGCCGACCGGCTGCGTACCGGCCGCCGCCGGGGCACGCCGGCCGGCGCCCCGATCCGCCGCCCCGTCGCCCGCGACGTCGTCGAGCAGGACGGCGAGCTGGTCCTGGCCCGTACGGCGATCGGCCCGGTCCCGGACCCGACACTGTCGCTGCGGGTGGCCGCCGCGGCCGCCACCGCTCAGCTGCCGATCGCCCGGGCCACCTGCGAGTGGCTGGCCACGTTCTGCCCGCCGCTGCCGATGCCGTGGCCCCCGGCCGCCCGGGCCGCCCTCGTTTCGCTGCTCGGCTCCGGCCCAGGCCTGCTGCCCACCTGGGAGGCCTGCGACCGGTACGGCCTGATCGACGCCTGGCTGCCCGAGTGGGCCCGAATGCGCAGCCTGCCGCAGCATCACCCGGTGCACCGCTTCACCCTGGACCGGCACCTGGTCCAGGCCGCCTACGAGGCGACGGCGTACACCCGGGAGGTGGACCGGCCCGACCTGCTGCTGATCGGCGCGTTCCTGCACGACGTGGGCAAGGGACTCGACGGCGACCACAGCACCGTCGGGGCGCCGATCGCGGCCGACATCGCCACCCGGATCGGCCTGCCGGCCGTCGATGTGGCGACCGTCGAGAAGCTGGTCCGGCTGCACCTGCTGCTGCCGGACGTGGCCACCCGGCGCGACCTGTCCGACCCGGTGACCATCTCCACGGTGGCCGCGGCGGTCGGTGACACCGCCACGCTGGATCTGCTGCACGCCCTGGCCCGGGCCGACTCGCACGCCACCGGCCCGGCCGCCTGGTCGGACTGGAAGGGCCGGCTGATGGCCGAGCTGGTCCGCCGGGTGCACACGGCGCTGGCCACGGGCGAGCTGCCCGACCCGCCGAAACCGGACCCGGAGCTGATCGAGGGCGAGCTCCCGGCCGTACACCTGGACGGGGACCGGGTGGCGGTGGCCGCGGCCAACCGCCGGGGCCTGCTCGGCTCGGTGGCCGCGTGCCTGGCCATGCACCGGCTGGACGTGATCGCGGCGGACGCGTCGACCGTGGACGGCCGGGCGATCGTCGAGTTCTGGACCTCACCGCGGTACGGGTCGCCGGCCGATCCGGTCGCGCTCGCGGCCGACCTGCGCCGGGTGGCGGCCGGGGATGTCTCGGTCACCCAGCGGCTGCGCGCCCGTTCAGCCGGGGTGAAGAACGGCGCCGCGCCCAAGGTGGTCTGGAACCGGGGCGCGGCGACCGACGCCGTCGTGCTCGAACTGCGCGCCGCCGACTCGCCCGGGTTGCTCTACCGGGTCGCCCTGGCCCTCGACGAATCCGGAGCCGAGGTGCGCGCCGCCCGGATCTCCACCCTCGGCGGTGACGTCGTCGATGCGTTCTACCTGGTCGGCGCATGGGCGGACGCGGCCGAGCGGGATCGGGTCGGCCAGGCGGTGCTCGCCGCGGTCTGAGTCCGCGTCACCTCCGACGCCGTCGATGCGTTGCCCCAGTGACACTGGCGGCGGTTGGGGACGCATGACGGATCTGCTCGACGACTACATCACGGTGGCCGGACCGGCGCTGCGCCTGCCGCTGTCGTCCACCGCGATCCGCAACCGGTCCGTCGCGGCCCGGGCGCTGATCGCGCGGGCCGGACTCGGCACGGCCGGCACCTTCGACGAGCTGCTCACCGCCGCACGGGGGCGCGACCGGCGGTGGCTAGCCCGGATCCGCCGGCGGGTCGACCCGGCCATGCTCGGCTCGCTGGCCCAGACGCTGGCCCTGCAGGATCTGCTGTCCACCGACCGGCGGGACGCCCTCGCGCTCTTCTGGCTGATCCGGGCGGCGTGCGGCCGGCGGAGCATGACTCCGGCGCAGCGCGCCCTGCACGTGCAGCTCGCCTATGTGTGGGAAGGGCCGGCCCGGGCCCAGGAACTGCTGCGTAGCTACCCGAGGCTGCCCGAGCCGGCCGCCACCGGGCTGCGGGTCGACCTGCTCAACCCGTACGCCGAGGCCGGCCCCGCCGCCGGCGCCGCCGCCTGGCTCACGGCGTTCCGGCAGATCCTGCCGCCGCCCCGGCCGGTGCTGAGCGACGACGACACCGCACCGGTACCCTTCGACCGGCTGCTGACGCCCGAGCCGCCCGCGAAGGTGGCCGGCCCGCACCGGGTATCGGTCGTGGTCACCTCCTACCGGCCGGAGCGGGGGCTGATCACGGCGGTCCGCTCGATCGTGGCGCAGAGCTGGGGCAACGTCGAGGTGATCATCGTCGACGACGCCTCGCCGCCCGAGTACGACGCGATCCTCGCCGAGGCCGTCGCCCTCGGGGACCGGATCCGGCTGATCCAGCTGCCCGGGAACCAGGGCACCTACGCGGCCCGCAACGTCGGCCTGGACTCGGCCGAAGGCGAGTTCGTCACCTTCCAGGACTCCGACGACTGGTCCCATCCGCGCCGGCTCGAGCTGCAGGTGCGGCCGCTGCTGGCGGACAAGAAGCTGGTCGCCACGACCTCGGACGGGCTCAGCGTCACCGACGAACTGGTACTGACCCGGCCGGGCTTTCGCAGCGGCCGGTTCAACCCGTCCTCGCTGCTGCTACGCCGCAACGCCGTGCTCGGCCGGATAGGTTACTTCGACCGGCTCCGCAAGGCGGCCGACTCCGAGTACATCGGCCGGATCGAGGCGGTCTTCGGCTACCACGCCATCCGGCACGTCGACGCGGCGCCGCTGGCCCTGATCCGGCTCTCGGCGGGATCGCTGTCGCGGTCCGAGATCCGGGCGTCCTACATGCACCCGTCCCGAGCCGGGTACCTGTCCGCCTTCCAGCTCTGGCACGAGCGGATCGCCGCCGGCACCGCCGCCTCGGCCTACCGGCCCCAGGACGGCTCGCGGCGGCCGTTCCCGGTGGCCGCGCATCTGCTCGACGGGACGAGCCGCAAGCGGGACTACGACGTGGTGGTCGCCGCCGACTGGCGCGTCATCGAGGGCGCCCAGCAGGCCGCGATCGAGGAGATCCGGGCCCTCGCCGGGGAGGGTCTGCGGGTGGCGATCCTGCACCTCGAGGGCTACCGGGTCCTCACGATCCGGCGGCGCAGCATCGCCGCCGCCGTGCAGGATCTGGTAAACGACGGCATCGCCGACCAGATCCTGGCGTACGAGGAGGTCGTGGCGGACCTGCTGATCGTCCGGCATCCGACGGCGCTGCAGTTCCCCTCCGACGAGCCGTGCGCGATTCGGCCGCGGCGGGCGCTGATCGTCGCCGACCGGGCACCCAGCCGCTGCGACGGCGTCGACCGGCGGTACACGATGGCGCAGGGCACGGCCACGGTCCGGGCGCTCTTCCAGGTGGAGCCACACTGGTGCCCACAGGACCCGGAGGTGCGCGAGGCGTTGCGCGCGGCCGGGCCGCAGGTGGAGCTGACCGCGTTCGACTTTCCGACGCTCGTCGACCCGACCCGGTATCGGGCGCCGCGTACCGGGTCGGGGCAGCCGCCGATCGTCGGCACCGATCTGGCCGACGCGGCGAGCTGGCCGGCTGACGTGCCCGACGCGCTCGCCGTCCTGCACCGGCTGCGCGGCGTGGACGTTCGGATCCGCCGCCCGGACCGCCCCGGCGATCTCGGCGACGCCGGCTCCAGCGCCTGGCTCAGCTACGCCGCGACCGACCTGGAGCCGCGCACCTTCGTCCACCAGCTCGACTTCTACCTGCACTTCCCGCATCCGCGGGCGGTGGAGACGGCCAGCCATCCGGCGCTGGAGGCGGCCGCCGCCGGCTGCGTGGTGCTGCTGCCGGAGCGTTTCGCCGGGACGTTCGGCGACGCGGCCGTCTACTGCACCCCCGATCAGGCACAGGAGACCATCGACCGGTACGCCGCCGACCGGGCCCGCTACCGCGAGCAGAGCCGCCGCGCCCGGCTCGTTGCCGGCAACGCCCACCACCGCCGGGCGTACCTGAACCGGGTGGCGTCGCTGCTCCGGCCGCCGGCGACGGTCACGCCGCTGCAGCGCACCGGGCCGTAACGGCCTGATCACCGCAGGCGTTACCGAAGTGATGCGCCTTGGCGTACGAACCACTCGGCTTGGAGGACGCGGATGAGCAGCCTGAGGAGAATCGGGCGGCGCGGGGCGGAGCGGCTGCGGATGCTGTCCCGGCGACAGGCGACCGCCTTTTCCCTGTTGGGCGCGCTCGGTCTGACGGCGGTCGGCGCCGCCCTGACCCGGCATCAGGGCACCGCGCTGGCCGTCCTCGCCGTGCTGATCACCGGCCTGCTGGCCGGGCTGCTGGCCCTGGTCCGCCGGGTCGGCGGCATCCAGCGGGCCAATCTGGCCGCCCAGCGCGACCTGCGGACCACCGTGGAGCAGATGCAGCGCCGGCTGGTCGCCGCGGTGGAGAAGGAACGGCTGGCCGGCGGCGACCGGCAGGCCGAGCTGACCGACACCCTCGCCCGCAACCACCGGCTCCTCGAACGCAGCGGCGATCTGCTGCTGCGCGCGCAGAGCCGGGAGATCGAGGCAATGCTGCAGCTGTTCCAGGGCTTCACGCCGCGCGCGCCGATGCCGTCCTCCGGCGACTTCGCGCTCAACCCGACCGACCTGCTCGAACTGCTGCACCTGATCCACCTGCACCAGCCGCGGCTGGTCGTCGAGCTGGGCAGCGGGACGTCGTCGGTGTGGATCGCCTACGCGCTGGAGAAGACCGGTGGCCGGCTCATTTCGCTCGACCACGACGCCGGGTACGCGGCGAAGACCCGGGCGTTGCTCGCCGCGCACGGACTGGCCGGGGTCGCCGAAGTACGCGATGCTCCGCTCACGCCGATCACCATTGCGGGCACGAAGTACCAGTGGTACGACGTCGCCCAGCTGGCCGACCTGCGCGGCATCGACCTGCTGCTGGTCGACGGCCCCCCGGAGGCGACCGGCCCGGCGGCGCGGTTCCCGGCCATGCACGCGCTCGAGCAGCGGCTCTCCAGCCTGGCGACGATCGTCATCGACGACGCGAACCGGCAGGGCGAGCAGGCCGCGCTGGCCAGCTGGACGCAGACCTTCGCCGGCCTGTCCCGCGAGCACGAGCTGCTCGGGCGGCACGCCGTGCTCTCCTACCGGCGCTCGGGACAGCCGGCGCCCGTGCCGTCCTGAGCCCGGTGGCCGGGAACCACGCTGTCGGCACCGCCCGGTCCGGCACCGCCCGGTCCGCGACGACGCTTCGCCGGACGCCGTCCGTCCTGGACGCACCGGTTGCGCACCGCCGGGACATCGAGGGTCTGCGCGCGGTCGCCGTCCTGCTCGTCGTGCTCAGCCATGCCGGGGTGGCCGGTTTCGCCGGCGGCTACGTCGGGGTCGACGTCTTCTTCGTCATCTCCGGCTTCCTGATCACCACGCTGCTGGTCCGCGAGCTGGCCCGGACCGGGCGGATCTCGCTGACCCGCTTCTACGCCCGGCGTGCCGTGCGGCTGCTGCCGGCAGCCACGCTGGTCGTCGCGGTGACGCTGGCCGGGTCGTGGCTGTGGCTGTCGCCGGTGCGGATCGCCGAATACGCCGGCGACGCCCTGGCCAGCGCGGGCTACGCGGTGAACATCCGGCTCGCGGTCGCCGGCACCGACTACTTCGCCGACGCCGCGCCGTCGCCCTTCCAGCACTTCTGGTCGCTCGCCGTCGAGGAGCAGTTCTACCTGCTCTGGCCGCTGCTGGTCCTGGGCGTCTTCGCGATCCGGCGGCGCCGCCGGCTGCTCGCCCTCGTGCTGACCCTGCTGACCGTCACGTCGCTGGCCTACAGCGCCTACCAGCTGACCCGGGCCGCGCCTTGGGCCTACTTCGGACTGCCCAGCCGGGCCTGGGAGCTGGGCGTGGGCGCGCTGGTGGCGCTGGCGGCGGCCCGGCTGTCGCGGCTGCCCCGCTGGGCCGTACCGGTGCTCGGCTGGGGCGGGCTGGCGGCGATCGCCGGGTCCGTCCTCGCGTACGGCGACGCCACGGCGTTCCCCGGGCTGGCCGCGCTGCCGCCGGTGCTGGGCGCCGCCGGGATCGTCGGCGCCGGGTGCGCCACCACGGGCGGGGTCGGCAAACTCCTCGCCCGGGCGCCGATGCAGTCCGTCGGGCGGGTGTCCTACGGCTGGTATCTGTGGCACTGGCCGGTACTCGTGATCGTGCCGGCGGCGCTGGGCGGTGGCGTCGGCGCCGGCGGACGGCTCCTGCTCTGCGTGGCCGCGCTGCTCCTCGCGTACGCGAGCCAGCGGTTTGTGGAGGACCCGGTGCGGCACTGCCGGGCCCTGACCGACCGGCCGGCCCGCGGTCTCGGCCTGGGTCTGGCACTCTCCGGCGTGGCGGCGGCGCTGGCGCTGGTCGTCGCGGCCAATCCGCCGGCCGTGCCGGTCGGGGCCGATGCGACCGACACGCGGACCGTACTCGCCGCCGCCGCGGACCCGCAGGAGGCGTTGGGCACTCTGATCGCCGCCGCCGACCGGCGGGTCGACCTGCCGGCCAACCTGACGCCGAGCCTGGACGACGCCTCGGCGGATGCGGTGAAGCCGCAGACCGACGGCTGTCACCTGACGCTGACCAGCCCAAAGGTCAATCCACGGTGCACCTACGGGCGGCCGGGCGCGAGCCGCAGTGTGGTGCTCTTCGGCGACTCGCACGCGCTGCAGTGGTTTCCGGCCTTCGAGAAGCTGGCCAACCGGCACGGCTGGGCACTCGTCTCGTTGACCCGCAGCTCGTGCAGCCCGGCCCCGGTGCCGGTGGTGAACAGCAAGCTGAAGCGGGACTACACCGAGTGCGACAGCTGGCGGGCGGCGGCCCTGGAGCGGATCCGGGCCCTGCGGCCGCAACTGGTCGTCGTCGCCTCCAGCACCGGCTACCGCAGTAGCCTCGCCGGGCACCCGGCCGACCCGGACGCGCTGTGGGCGAACGCCTGGGCCCGGCTCTTCGCGACGGTACGCGCCGACGCCGCTGATGTCGTGCTGCTCGCCGACACCCCGGACCTGAGCCAGGACCCGGCCGACTGCCTGGCCCGGCAGCGCGCGACGGTCCGCGGCTGCGCCGAACCGGTCGCGACCGTACTGCGCGATCCGGACTGGCGGGCCATCGTGAACGCCGCGGCCGCCCGCGCCGGCGCCACGGTCGTCGACCCGGTGCCGTGGCTGTGCGGGGTGCGCTGCCCGACCGTGGTCGGCAACCTCCTCGTCTACCGCGACACCAACCACCTGACCAGCGTCTACGCGGCGATGCTGGCGCCGCTGCTGGACGCCCGGCTGCGGATGTGAGGCACCGCCCGGTTGCCGGGCGCGACGACAGCGCGACCCCTGCCGTGGGGGAACGGCAGGGGTCGCGTTCGGGCCCCGGGGATTGGACCCGAGATCAGCGTCGGCTCAGTAGCCGAAGTCCTCGGTGTAGTACGGGGTGCCGTTGGTGGAGTAGACGGCGCCGACGCCGACCGTCTTCGACTGGCAGTTGAGGATGTTGGCGCGGTGCCCCGGGCTCTTCATGAAGGCGTTCACCACGTCGGCGCCGGTGCGGTAGCCCATGGCGATGTTCTCAGCCGACGGCTTGCGGTAGCCGGCCGTGCGGATCCGCGCGTCGAAGGCGGAACCGCCGCTGCCGATGTGGCTGAACGTGCCGGTGCGGGCCATCCACGCGCTGTGGTCGCGGCCGGCCCGGGTCAGGCCCGCATTGAGGCTCAGCGCCTTGCAGCCGGACTTGACCCGCTGGTGGTTCGTCCAGGAGACGACGTCCGACTGCAGCCGCTGCCACGAGGTGACGGCCGCCTCGGCCGGGGTGGCGACGACGACGACGCTGACGAGCGCAGCGGGGATCAGCGCCAGGAACGCGAGACGGCGGAGGATCGAGGAGCGCATCGGTAACCCTTTCGGTGGCGTCGCCTGGTCACGTTCGCCAGGTTCGCCAGTCCGATCGGCGTACCGCCGGGCCCGCTGATAGGAGGTCGGGTGCCTCATCGTCGCTCTTGAGTTGCCGCCAGGTTGATCACCCGGACTCCGGTGCGGCCTGGGTGCCACCCGGGCGCGGTGCCGTTGTCAGCCGGCGAAAGGGTGCTGCCCGGGTGCGATGCCGTTGTCAGCCGGCGAAGGGAGCGCTGCCCGGGTGCGGTGCCGTTGTCAGCCGGCGAAAAGAGCGCCGACCGAGTCCGCGTAGCGCTCGTGGCCGTAGCGGTGGCGTACGAAATCGCGGCCCCGCTTGCTCTGCTCCAGGAAGTCGGCGGTGCGGCGCAGCTGCCGTACGGTCCGCTCGATGTCGGTGACCTCGCAGTACGTCGCGGCATCGCCGAAGGTCGGCGCGTAGCGGTGCGGCACAAGCAGCACACACCCGGCGGCCAGCGCGGCGAGCAGCTCCGGATCCACGTCCCGGCCGCTCTGCTCGGCCGGGAAATGCAGGTAGAAGTCGAGCTGGTGCAGAAAGCCGCGCAGGTCGGTGTCGTCGGGCCCGTAGACCAGCCAGGTGCGCGGCGGCCGCGGCCCGAACGCGCTGCGGGCGTCCCCGACGGCGTCCCACATCCGGACGTCCATCCGGCCCGAGTCGCGCAACACGTCGGCCAGCCACCGCCACTCGCCGGCGCCCCCGGTGAAGCGGCTGCCCACCACCGGCCGGTCCGACCGCAGGCCGGGCCGTTCCAGCCGCCACTGCGCGGTGTCGACGGTGCCGGGCAGGTCGACGGGGGACAGCTGGGCGCCGATCGGGCCGGCCAGCAGCGTGCGCCGGTCGGCCGGCCCGCCCGGTGACCACTGCGGCTCGACGCCGAAGAGCCGGCGGGACGCGGCCACGCAGACATCGGCGGCCAGCCGGCGGCGGGTGGCGTCCACCTCGATCACCACCCGGTCAGCCGACACCGCGCTGGGCGTGCCCGGGGCGAACTGCAGCACGGCGGGGGAGCGGACGATGACCACCTCGGCGTGCACGTCGTCGCACAGCTCGATCTGGTCGACCGTGCCCGCGTTGATCAACGACTGGACAGCCGGGTCCAGGTTGGCCAGGCCGTTGCGGGCCAGCGCCTCGAGATGCAGCAGCGCCACCGTGCGTCCCCGGGCGGCCAGCGCCCGGGCCTGCCCGGCCGCGGCGGTCGCCGCCGCACCGCCGGCCGTCCAGTCCCCGGCCAGCACGACCTCGTACCGGGTTTCGCCCGGATCGCCGCTGAGCGACCGCGGTGCAGCGAACGCCCGACGGCGCGGGAACCGGGGCCGGATCCGGTCCGCGCAGCGGTCCGCGTGCCAGGCCTGGAACGCCGACAGGTAGGCGTGCCGGGCCGGGTGCAGCCACCCGGCGGCGGTGTCCGCGCTGGACAGCGACGTCGGCGACAGCCGGATCAGGGCCAGCGGTGCCCCGGTCACGTGCCGCACCGCCGACCGGCCGAAGACCGCGCGGGCCCGTTCCACGTACTCCGCGTCGGCGCCCTTGCGCACGGGGTCCAGATACCCGAGCCGGTCCAGCGCCACCGAGCGCCGCAGCATCAGTGACGACAGGTTGTACGACCGGCCGCGCTCCCAGCCCGGCCGGGTCACGATCAGCTCACCGGTCACCCGCATCCCCACCGAGGTGGTGGCGACCAGCCCGGCGTCGGCCAGCAGCGGGGCGACCTGGCGTTCCAGGCGCAGCGGGTGGGACCAGTCGTCGGAGTCCTGGAAGGTGACGAAATCGCCGGTGGCCGCGTCCAGCCCGGCGTTGCGGGCCCGGTAGGTGCCGCCGTTGACCGGCATCCGCAGCACCCGGACCCGCGGGTCGAGCGCGGCGGCCAGCCGCAGCACCTCGTCGTGGCCGGTCTCCGAACCGTCGTCGACGACCAGGATCTCGTGGTTGGTCCAGCTCTGCGCGGCCAGCGACCGGATCGCGGTGAGCAGCGCCGCGCCCGGCCGGTAGGTGGTGACGACGGTGCTGATCCGGGTCTTGCCGCCGACCCGCTGTACGGCGCCGGGGCGGATCCGGTCGAACGCCGGCTCGGGCCCGCCGGCCAGCCACAGTCCGGGCTCGGTTAGCGACTGGCCGGGCTCGGTTAGCGACTGGCCGGGCTCGGTTAGCGACTGGCCGGGCTCGGTTAGCGACTGGCCGGGCTCGGGTAGCGACAGGCCGGGCTCGGCTAGTGACAGGCCGGGCTCGGTTAGTGACA
>JAVHVY010000228.1:0-3658 GCA_032160305.1 Actinoplanes sp. | reverse complement strand
AGCGGGCGATGATGACGCGGCCGATACGTTCGGCGAGGTCGCCTGCTGTGCTGGCCTCGAAGCCGTTGTCGGGGTTGGCCTGAGCAAGGCTCCACAGCATCGCGAGGTGGCTGTCGGTGTAGGTGGTCAGCCGGTTGGGGTCGAACTCGATCGTGATCGACGTGGTGGTCATCGGGCGGTCCCTTCCGATCGGCGGTCGTGGTGCGAGCGTGGGGGTTGGCGAAGGTGAGTAGGACGTCGGCGTGACAGGGCTGGTCGCAGTCGTGCGCTCATTGCGCTGCCAGGGCGTTACCCGGAACCCGTTGCCGCGCAACGGATTCCGGGCGAGACCGGATGTCAGCCGTGACGGCCCAGGGGAAGCAGGCACGGCGCATGTTCGACGGCTGGAGCCGCGCTGTCGGGCCGGCGTCAGACCGGGGTGGGGCTCAGAACGGGCGTCGGTGTCGTGTCGAGGACCCGGGCAAGCGCAGCGCGGGCCGCGGTCACGGTCATGTCCCGGGCCGCGAGGACCGGGGTGGGCCGCGCGGTCACCACGAACGCGTCCGCCGCGTGCGGGTCGAGCCGTTCGAACAGGCACAACGTCACGGTTGGTTCGCTCGGATCGGGGCTGACCGCGAGGCGGTGATAGTCGCCCGGTGTGACGGTGAACATGCCACCCACGCCCAGTTCGGTGACGGTGGTCGTGTCCGGGTCGATCTGGGCGTGCAGGCCGGTACGGGCCTGCACCGGGGTGCCGTCCGGGCGGCAGGAACACTGCCACACGTCCAACCCCCGACCCTTACCGATGATCGGGGTCGCGGCCGTGTTCGTCAGCAACCCGGACAACACCGTGGAGTACACGGTGCCCTTATGGCTGTGCAGATCACTGTCGGTCGCGCCGACCGCATGCGCATGCAACCGCAAGTAAAAGCGGGGACTGGCATACAGGGTCGCGGCCAGGAAATCAGCCGGCGCCCCCGCCGACCACACCGTCTCGCCCCGGTCGTACACGGCGCGCATCGCCTGACCGAGCCGGGTCATAGCCATGCGGCTCAGGACGGGATCGCCGGTGGCGATCGCTTCCACGACCGGGCGTAGCTCTGACATACTCAGCGTTCCTCCAAGCAGACAGCCCGGCACCTCCGGCAAGGGGGTGGGGCTTGAGGGTGAGGGGGGTACGGCGCGCGGCCACAGGTTCGTAGGCCATGGGGGCCGCGCGCCGGGCGGAACTACCAGTCGACGCGCTCACCGCGCCGTTGGGCCATCCGACGCAGGATCTGCGCGTCCTTGCTGGTGGTGTCTTTGTTGCCGTCCTGGTCGATCGGACCCTTGTAGCCCGCATCGCGCAGGGCGAAGAACTTCTTGTCCGCCGCGGACAGCGGCCTACCGAATGCGTCCTTCTCGCGTGCCATCAGCTGCATCCCTTCGGAATCCGGATCTTCGTGTGGTCCGTCTTCACGACCGTTACCCGAGTGCCGTCCGGCTTCCTTGACCGGTCCACCTGCGTGCGGGTGATGTACGTGGCGCCGTCCCGGCCGTTGCGGACATCCCAGTTCACGTGCTTCGACATCAGCGCCGGCCCTTCTTTGTGCTGTCTGCCTGCTCAGCCCGCTTACGTTCCTGCTCGGCCTTCCACCGGGCCTGTAGCGCATTCCAGGCCGCGAGTCGTTCCGGGGTCATCGCCATCAGCGCTTCCCCTTCTTCTGCTCGGCTGCTTTTTTCGCTTCGTACTGCTTGACGATCTCGCGCGCCGTGCGCTGGATCTTGTTCTCAAGCTCGATCCGTTCCGAGTCCGATGCCATCAGCGCTTCCTCCGAGCCAGAGCGTCCTTGACCAGCGCGAACCGGTCCTTGGTACGGGCGTAGTCCTCGATGCTGTGACCCTTCGCGTACCGACCCGACTCCACCCGGCCGGTATTCCCGTTGAACTGACCACCCGTCTTCGCCATCAGCGCTTACCGCCCTTCTGCTTCGCCGCGTAGTTGCGGACCTCCTGCGCGTACTTCTCGGCCTTCTCCTTCGAGTGACCCATGGCCAGCGCCGCGCGTTTCTTCTCCTGCGCGACCTGCTCAGTGACCGCCTTCGTCATTTCTCGCCGCCTTTCTTCTGCTGCCTCTTGGCTTCGGCCTCGCGTTCCCTTTTCAAGGTCGCCAGGTACTCGGCCTGCGTCTTCTGGTAGCCCGTCGTCCAGGCGTCCTTCTTTGCCATCAGCGCTTCCCGCCCCTCTTGCCACGAGTCACAGCGGCGAGGATCGCATCAGCGTTCTTCGGCCCGGCCGCGATGAGAACATCGTTCGCCCAGCCCTTGGCACGCAGCTTGTCCATCGCCGCAGCGATCCGTTCGTCGTTACTCTTCTTCGTCATCAGCGCTTGCCGCCCTTCTTCGGCGTGCCGGCCGTGCCGCCCTGCTTCCTGATCGCGTCCTTTGTGGTCGACCCCTGCGGGGGAACTCGCTTCCCGCCGACATACACGGGGACACCGTGGTAGCTCGCCACTGTCGTTTCTCCTGTTCTGCCGCCTGTCTGGCGGCCACCGCACACGACCGACCCCCCGGGCGCGGTTCGCCGGGGTTCGGTCGTGGCGGAAGCCCGCAGATCGACGGGGCCAGCGCGTGGCCCACAGCCGAGGGGGGTTAGTCGTCGGTGTCGGCGCGGCGCAGGCCGTGCAGGCTCAGGTGCAGGTTCGGCGTGGTGTTGCCGGTGATCCGGTTGAACGCGATGACGGACAGCAGCGCCCATAGGGTGATGGCGAGGCCGGCGGCGACGGGTCGGGCGGTGGGGTTGGTGGCGGTGTAGACCATGGCGGTGGTGGCGGCGCCGGTGAGGGTCCAGCCGATCCGGGCGCCGCGGGAGCCGAGCGCCGACAACAGCAACAGCATCGCGGTGGTGGCCAGCCAGGTGAGCCACAGGGTGGTGCCGCCGATGGGCAGGCCGGCCGCGTGGTGGGTGAGGTAGGCGTGTACGGGTTCGGTGATCGTGCGGGTGAGTCCGGCGACGGTGACGTCGTGGGCGCCGGTGTGCGCGGCCCCGGTCGCGGTGTCGCGGATGCCGGCGGTGATTCCGGTGATGAGCCGGACCAGGCCGGTGAGCAGCTGCCACAACACCAGCGCGGCCACCGTCGCCACGAGGGCCAGGGCGGCGGTGAACGCGGCCAGGGCGGGGGCCGGCACGATCCTGCCGGCCTCGCGTAGGACCGGCAGGACGGGTTCTCTGGTGAGCCGCCATAGGGTGAGTCGGTCGATCAGGCGGGGCCACCAGTGTTCGTTGCGCTGGTTGGGGGTGGGGTTGCCGTTGGAGAGGTGCCAGTCGTCGAGGTCGAGGCTGGCTGCGTCGAGGTCGGCTGCGTCGAGGTCGGCCCAGTCGTCGCCGTCGTAGGGGTCGCCGGGGTCGGGTCGGGTGTTCACAGGCAGGGGTCTCCCTTGTAGCCGATGGTGCCGGGGTGGGTTGGTGCTGGTAGCGGTTGGTGCTGTAGTGGTGCGCCGAGGGTTTCGTGTCAGGGCCGTTGTTCGCGGGTGTCGGTGTCGCGTAGGGCTTCGAGGTAGGTGCCGGGGGTGAGTGGTCGTGCTGGGCGGGCGGCGGGGGCGGTGCCGGTGTTGGTGGCGCGGCGGTAGGTGTTCATCACGCGGCGTCCCCATCGCATCCGGACGCCTCTGCCCCGGCATGGGCGGCACGGACGGGCGTA
>JAVHVY010000199.1:0-4832 GCA_032160305.1 Actinoplanes sp. | reverse complement strand
AGGAATCGCTTGTGCAGTTCCGCCGGCGGGATGCTCGGGTTGTCGCGGGCGGTGTCGACCACCTCGACGGCGAGGAACAAGGTCAGGTAGGTGCGATGAACTCGCCCGCCAGCCGCTCGCGGGCCGGATCGCACGGGCGCGGCTGGCCGTGGCCGGCGCAGTCCCAGGACGGCCGGGCCGCCGGGTGGACGTCGGTCACGGTGCACCGGCCGGCTTGTCGCCCTTGTGGGCCTCGCACGGGCAGTGGCCGGGGTCCACGCAGTCGCGGTGCCAGGCGGCCTTGCGCTCGGGCGTATCGCGGCGCTCTTCGATCCAGCACGCCATCGTCAGGCCCCGCCGCTGACCGGCGGCCTTCGGCGCGGTCATCGCACGGCCGGGCCGGTGCGGGCGGCCTGGCCGCGGGTGAGCAGCGGTCGCACCGTCGGGTGAACGGCCGTCGGCTGGTCGAGGATCTGAGCCACGCCGATCAGCCGGTCCCGGGCCGCGGCCCGTTCCTCGTCCTGCCACCGGTGCAGCTCCGCGAGAGCCTGCCGGCGCCGAGTCTTCGCACCGTACGGCGGCATCAGCCACCACATCCACCGTTGCATGTCAGCTCCCGTCGTCGAAAGGGGAGGCGACGAGCAGGGTTCTCGCGGCCCAACGCCCGCCGCCTCTACACTCGATCGTCAACGACCGGTTACCGATGGTGAAGGAGCGTGCTGTCCGTGATGGTGTGGCAGCGGCAATCACGGACTGCGGGCGGTGGGCGTCAGCCGTACTCCTTGATCCTCTCGACCAGTTCGACGGCGAGCGGATCGGTGTCGAACGGCCATTCGCCGAGCAGGCCGGTAATGCGGTCCATGCGCTTCACGATCCACGACACCCGTTGCTCGGCGGGCATCGACAGGATCGGCTCCAGGTCGGCGGCCGCCGCCTCCAGGTCGCGCACCTGAAGCGAGCCGGTCGCCGCGTACACATGCGCGAGGGCCTCGTCGGCGACCGAGCGTTCCGGGCCCGCGTCCTGCCACAGGTCGATCGCCGTGTGCGCCTGGTCGCGAGCCTGCCGGGCGTCCGCGCCGCCGCCCAACCAGATCAGCGACGAGCCGGAGTAGTAGAACAACTTCGCCCGGGAGAACATGAACACGCCGCCGACGTCGTCGTCGCCGTGCTGCACGTCGAACGCGGTCTGAGCCTCAGCCAGGGCGAGGCGGGCCGCCGAGGCCTCGCCCATGTTCGCCTGGCACTGCCCGACTCCGGCGAGCAGCCGCGACCTGGCGGTACCGCTCGTCGCATACCGCAGGCCGTCCTCGGCGCGCACCAGCGCCTCCGGGAAGCGCTGCAGGAACCGCAGGATCAGCGACTGCGTGCCCCGCACCCATGCCCGCAGCTGGTCGGAGTCGATCAGCTGCGCCGCCTGCCACGCCGCATCAGTGTGCGCGAGCGCGGCCCCCGGGTGCCCGTCGTCGAGGGCGGCGTATGCGAGGATGCCGGACAGGTATCCGACGTCCGACGTCAGGTAGCGCACCTGATGGTGGTTGCGGAGCCGGCGCGAGCGCAGCGCGGCGACGGCCGCATGCCGGGCGTCGACCAGCTCGCCGATCAGCTCCCCGCCCGGCGAGCTGAGGTAGTCGACGGCGAGCTGCGCGGTGCCCCGGTCGGCGTCGGTGACGAGGTCACCGGGTTGCACGGCGGCGAGTTGCTCGGCGAGGCGCTCCGACTCATGCTGTAGGGCCTTCTGCGGGTCGGGCCGGGTCGTCGCGGCCTGCAGCTCGGCGAGAGCCCGGCCGCCGCCGAGCAGGGCATCGAGGGCGGTCGCGTCGCCTTCGCAGGGGGTTTTCTTGCCCTTCTCCCATTCCCAGACGACGGTCCTGGAGTGGTGAGCGAGATCCGCAAGGTCCCGGATGGAGAGACCGCGCTCCTGTCGGAGACGGCGCAGCTCAGCACCAAAGGTACCGGGCTCGGCAGGATCCACAGGTCACGTCCCTGGCAGCGATCAGGGCGGCGGTCGGCCGCTACAACCGACCGCCTCGGCAACGGTACCCCGGGGGACGGGTCTGCTGAGACCCCGCCCGATGCTGTAGATAACGCTTCGACGAGCAAGGCCAGTCTTGACGCGTACGACAGGCCGCCGCCGATCGACTGACGGGCGGATGGCGAAAGCGCCCCGGGATCGCTCCTGGGTGACGCCTCGTTCCTGCAGACGGCGTTGCTGGGGCCGATGTTTCCAGCCGCTCGCGCTGTCAGCACGCTCGCTGCACCGCTACGGGCCGCCCAACCGTCCCGAGCGGTAGCCGGTCAGCGGGCGGGGGAAAGTGGCCAGAGCGGCTCCTCGGCCAGGCGCTCGGTCTCGGTGAGCACCCGCAGGATGTTGCGGCCGGTCAGTTTCTCCAGCTCCGGCTCGCTCCAGCCGCGGCCGGCCAGTTCGGCGAGCAGCCGCGGATAGGTGGACACGTCCTCCAGGCCGGTCGGCAGCGCGTCCGTCCCGTCGAAGTCGCCGCCCAGGCCGACATGGTCGATCCCGGCCGCGTCCCGGGCATGCTCCACGTGGTCGGCGACCTGGGCGACCGTCGCGGCCGGGCACGGGTGCGCCGCGAGCCAGGGGCGCAGCGCCGCCTCCGGTTCTGCCCCGGCCGGCGGGTTGGCCGCCGCCGCGGTGGCGGCGGACTCGCCGGGCCGCGGGGCCCTCGGCCACGCGCCCGGCACGATCGGCTCCGGCGGCAGGCCGAGGCGTCGGCGTTCCGCGGCGGTCGCGGCGTGCCAGGCGATCACCTCGGTCGAGACGAACTGCGGCACGAAGGTCACCTGCACGACGCCGCCGTTGTCGGGTAGCCGGGCCAGCACGTCGTCGGGCACGTTACGCCGATGGTCGGTGACCGCGCGGGCCGACGAATGGCTGAAGATCACCGGCGCCACCGCGACGTCCAACGCCGCGTGCATGGTCACCGGAGCGACATGGGACAGGTCGACCAGCACGGCGATGCGCTGCATCTCCCGCACGATCGCCCGCCCCGTGTCGTCCAGGCCGCCGACCGTCGGGTCCTCGACCGCGCAGTCCGCCCAGGACGTGCTGTTGTTGTGGGTCAAGGTCACATACCGGACCCCCAGGCGAGCGAACGCCCGCAGCACGCCCAGCGAGGTGGCCAGGCTGTGCCCGCCCTCGACGCCGATCAGCGACGCCACCCGGCCCGCGGCCATCGCCCGGGTCACGTCCCCGGCCGAGTAGGCGATCGCCAGGTCGGCGGGGAAGGCGGCGGCCATCCGGTACACGGCGTCGATCTGCTCCATGGTCGCCACGACCGCCTCCGGCTCGGGCAGGTCGGACGGCACGTAGACGGACCAGAACTGGGCGCCGACCCCGCCGGCGCGCAGCCGGGGAAGGTCGGTGTGCAGGTCGTCGAGCCCGGCCGCCAGCCCGTCGACCCCGTAGCCGTGGCGGGCCCGCAACGCCGCCGGGAGGTCGTTGTGCCCGTCGATGACCGGCATCGCCGCCAGCACCCGGGAGATGTCTGCGGTCACAGGCCCGACTCCTCTTCGCCGAACGGCCGGCGCGCAACCGGCAAGCACCTGCGCGGGCACGGACGGCGCACCGTTCGCCCCGCAATCTCGACTGCAGCCCGGCCGAACCATCGGCTGGAAAACGCGGGGGAGACCAGCATCTTGAGCCGTTCGATCGTACCGACACCCGTAACCTTCCTGGCCACGCTGCTCGCCGGCGCCGGTTCGGCGCTGCTGGTACCGGCTCCGGCCCAGGCCGCCGCCGGAGCCGACCTGAAGCTCGCCGCGACCAACGACGCCTACACGTCGAGCGGGCGGCGCACGACGGTCTTCGGCCAGCAGAACAAGCTGGCGGTCGGGCGCCTCGACGGGGACACCAAGATCTCGTACCTGACGTTCGTCGTCCCAGCCGGCACCACGGTCACCGGCTCGCACCTCGACCTGAGCCCGACCGGCGCCGTCACCGGGCCGATCACGCTCAGCCGGGTCCTCGACACCAGGTGGAGCGAGAGCACCCTGACCTCGGCGAACGCGCCCGCGATCGGCCTGGCCCAGGGAGCGCCCACGGTGCGCGGCTCGGTGCTGTCGTTCAACCTCGGCGGCGAGATCGCCGGCCCGGGCACGTACTCCTTCGCCGTGCAGTCGGCGGCCGGCGCGGTGACCCGCTTCCGATCGGCCGAGGACGTCTCGGGCCGGCCGGTTCTGACCGTCAACACCACTGCCGCCCCGCCCGTGCGGGCGCCGGTTCCGACCACCACCGACACGTCGCCGCCCGCCCCGTCGCCGACCCCCGCGCCGAGCACTGCCGCGCCGAGCACTGCCGCGCCGAGCGTCCCGGCCACCGCCGGCTGTGTCACCGGTGCGCTGCTCGTGCCGTCCTGCGGGGCCCTGTGGGGCGCCGCGGCGGGTGGCTTCACCGCCGCGCCGCGCGACCAGGCGCTGCTGGACTGGGAGCGGCTCAGCGGCCGAACCGCGACCATCTTCCACGCCTACCACAAGGGCGACGAACTGTTCCCGACCCGGTCGGAGATCGCGATGGCGTCCGACCCCGCGCACCCGCGGGTGCTGTTGCTGAACTGGAAGGTCGCCTACGGTTCGACCTGGGGCAAGGTCGCTTCGGGCGCGCTGGACGGGCGCATCGACGCCTTCGCCGCCCGGGTCAAGACCACCTTCCCCGGGAAGTTCTTCCTCGTGCTCCACCACGAGCCGGAGAACGACGTGATCGCGCGCCCCGGCTCGGGCATGCAGGCCAAGGACTTCGCCGCGATGTACCGCCACACGATCCTGCGCCTGCGCGCTCGGGGCGTCACCAATGTGATCAACGTACTCGCCTACATGGGCAACGAGAAGTGGATGGC
>JAVHVY010000097.1:0-68007 GCA_032160305.1 Actinoplanes sp. | reverse complement strand
CGGCCAGATGTGTCCGGGTCTCGGCGTCGAAGCCGCCGCGCGGCAACCTACCGAGGCCACCGTGGCAACGCTACGGTCACGGTCGTACCCGTCCCATATTCGGAGTGCACCGCGACCGAGCCGTCGTGCCCCTCCGCGATCGCCTTGACCACCGACAGTCCCAGACCCGTGCCGTGGACCACGCGTCTGACCGCGTCCGCGCCGCGGAAAAACCGCTGGAACACCGCCGGTTGCTCCGCTGCGGGGATGCCCAACCCGGTGTCGGTGACCGTGATGAACACCTCCGTGGCCGTCTCGGGAGCCGTGACGGTGACCGTGCCGCCATCCGGGGAAAACTTCACCGCGTTGGTTAGCAGATTGGACAGCATCCGCTCCACTGCGACCTCGTCGCCGATCAGCCGCACCGTCGGGGCAATGTCCACCACCACTGTCAGGCCCGGCGCGGACAACAACTCGTGGAGTGACGCGCGCAGCCGATCGACCAGCACCGTCAGGTCCACCTCACCGTGCCGGTACGACATCATCCCGAGGTCCACGGCTGCCAACGTCATCAGATCCTCCACCATGGCCAGCAGCCGATCCCCACCCCGCCTGATCCGGTTGATCATGTGGACGTCGTCGGCACTCAGCCGACCCACGGCGGCGGCGTCCGCGATCATCTCCGCGTAGCCGATGATGTTGGTTAGCGGAGTGCGTAGCTCATGGGAGACGCAATGCACGAACTCGGTACGGACTCGGTCGACCTCCCGCAGCGCCGCGTTGGCCACCACCAGCTCGCCGGCCTGCGCGACCAGCTCGTCAGCCTGCGCCACCAGCTGCGCCTCATTGGCCGCCAATTGATCGACCATCCGTACCAGCTTGGTGTTAAGCGTGCGTAACTGCTCGCGTACCAGCTCATCCTCAAAACCGGCCTCGCCCGTCGCCACCGGTTCGTCGAGGGCCTGCGCCACCGTCGACACCAGACTGTGCTGGTCGGCCGACGGGAACAGCACATGGCGCACCCCGCACGCCTCGGCGATCGGCCTGATCTCGTCTTCGAGGTAGTGAGCCGTGCAGAAAACCACCGGGATACCGGCCGTGCGCCGGTCGGCACGTAGCTCACGCACCAACTCATAACCATCCATCACCGGCATCAACACATCGGTCACCACCAGGTCGGGATGCGCCGACCGCACGAGGCCGAGCGCCTCGGACCCGTCACAGGCTTCCAGCACCGTGTGACCGGCATAGCCGAGCAGGGTCCGCGCCAATGACCGGTTAATCTCCCGATCATCGACCACCAGCACTGTCGCCATCGCCCACCCCCGGCCACCATGCACACCAAACGAGCAGCTCAGACCCCGTTCAGACGACACTACGTGCCTCGACCTGCGCCGCGCCGAACATTGGCTCTCTTAGCCGGCGTGCACGGCCGCCAACCCGGACGGCAAGGCCGCAGATGCGCGGCCGCGACGCGGCAACCCGACCAAAGGCTCCGTTTCTCGCTCAGCGCAGCGGCACGGCACTCGCCATGGCGCCGCTCGTGGGCGCGCTCTAAGTCGGTCACGGCGACCGCCAGCTTGCCGGTGCTGTATCCGCCGACCTCGACCGTGACCAACCTGACCAGCGGCACATGGTCGTTCGGTCACGGCGCGACGCTGAACGCCGAGGTCGCCGCCCGCATGAACGCGGACCTGGCGCTGCTACCACCCGGTTGACGATCCGAAGCCCTTACCACCGCAGTGCGGGGCACATGCCGCGGCTACGCGATACCTGACGCATCGTCGTGTCCTCCCGGGCCTGTTCTCTCTTGGGTTTCTTGGCCCCACAACTCCAGGGTTTTCTGGCCCCACCACCCAAGCCGTATGCGAATACGTCAATCGGAGCTCCAACTCCAACTGGCCCCACCAATCCCAGGTGGTGGGACGGTCGTACGGCCGCCCGGAAGGGCCTGCGACATCGACAGGGGGCAGCCTCCTCGGGTACGGCCGCGCCTATTCGCTACAGCGGGACTGAAGGGCTCGGTGGCAAGCCGGCCGCAGGCCGGTGCGGCAGGACCTCGGACCCCGAGTCGCTCGATGCAGGTGGAGCCACGGTGACGCTGCTGTGCATCGACAGGCTTGTGGCTTCTGGAGCATTTGGCGGCGATTCGGTGGGGCCAAGATCCTCTGGAGCTGTGGGGCCAGAACAACCCAGCGAAATCATCCCGGGCCTGTGTCGGCTCCCGCCGACAGCCGTGCTGCCCGCCCCGCTCACGCCGGGTGGGAAGCGGGCGGCCTCACCGAACCGCCGCGGCTACTTCGCCCGTGCACGGCATGAGCTTGACGCCGTGGCAGCAACGCCCCCTCGACGAGGCCGAACGACCCTGTCGGTGGTCGGTCAGAAACCCCCGTCGACTGCCCGGCGGACAACCAGAGTGCCCTCGAGCTGCTCGGACACGTGAGTGCCTGGCGCGCCTGAGAAGACACCGACTACTGAACCGGAAAGGCACCAACCCGCGCGGGCCGCGGCCGGGTGGATCGTGCTCGACACCACGCCGACCTGTTTTACGTAGCGCTTATGGGGGCAGCGGATGTTCGCAGCTGGGCGCGTCGATGGTTCAGCCTCGATCGCGCCCAGGCGTAGAAGGCGTCACCGACCTGGGTGCGGTCGGGTTCGACCAGTGCGGAGTAGCCGCCGAAGCCGCTGCTCCATTCGTTGAGGATGGGCCCTCGTGGGGTCATCAACCAGTCGACCTGCAGGCAGGCGGCGTTGAGGCTGCGGGCGATGGTCTGGGACATGCCGTGGATCTGTTGATGTTCTGTTCCTCGGCTGCTGTGTGCGCCTTGGGAGGTGTTCGCGCGGTAAGTGCCGGGTGCCGGTGTCCGCTGCATGACGGCGACGATCGTGCCGCCGACAATGAAGACTCGGGTGTCCCCGGCGTTGGGTAGGTATGGTTGGACGAGGTACCCGATGCCGCTCTGGGCGGCGATGTCGATAGCTGCCTGCAGTTGCTCTGCGGTGTCGACCTTGAGTACGGCCACGCCCATTCCCAACTCGCGGGGTTTGATGATGTATGGCCCGGCGCCGATGTGCTGTTGGACAAGGGGTAGCGCTGTCCTGGCATACCGGCCGGCAGGGACGCAGACGGTTGGTGCTGTGGGGATCTTGAGACTGGCGGCGTGTTGGATGATGGCGAGTTTGTCGACCGTGAGGAAGTCGGGGGCCTCGAAAGAGTGGTTGAGTAGAACCGAGTCGCTGGCTTGTACGGTGCGGCAGATTGCTTTGAGGGCGTGGCTGGTCTGTGGATCCCAGCTGAAGTCGTCGACTTGGAAGCATTGCGGGTTTTCGAGCAGGTCGTGCCCGCGGAACCAGAGCCGGGCCCGATCGGTGCAGGACGGCACGAGTTCTCCGAGCGGCACCATCCGGAACTCGAACCCGTTACGGGCGGCGTCGGCTGAGGCGATGAGTGCGGCGGTTTCAGCGGCGGCGGTGGCGTAGGCGGGTTCGAAGTCGTCCGGCCGGTAGATCATGGTGAGAATGGGAAAACCGGGCATGGTCGCTCCAGAAAGCTGGCGGGAAACCTCCTGAGGTGTGTTGCGTGTAATCCAGAACCTGGGAGGTGGCAGGAATGCGGCGGCTTCGTCAGCTGATGGGGTTGGGCCGATCGCGTAGCCGTACGTCTTCGGTGTTCTGCAGGTAACTCTGGTGGGAGACCTCGACGAGGGACGCGGTGTCGTGGAACTGTCGAAGGGTGGTTGAGCCGCAGCTGATCATCGTGGAGGTGAGCTTGGCGAGGGTCACGGAGACGTTGTCGTAGAGGCTGCCGGCGTAGGGGATGTATCCGTCGACGCCTTCTTCGAAGACCAGTGTGATGCCTTGTCCGTAGCGGGCGGCGTTGCGGGCACGCTGGCTGCCTTCGCCCCAGTACTCCTTGAAGAGTTGACCGTCGACTTTCACGAGGGGGGCGGGGCTTTCGTCGTAGCGGGCGAAGTAGCGTCCGAGCATGAGGAAGTCGGCGCCGAAGGCGAGAGCGATCGCCATGTGGGAGTCGTGCAGGACCCCGCCGTCGGAGCACAGCGGCACGTACTGGCCGGTTTCCTGGGCGTAGGTGTCGCGTTCGGCGACGACGTCTGCCAGGGCGGAGGCCTGGCCGCGGCCGATGCCTTTTTGGTCGCGGGTGATGCAGATCGAGCCGCCGCCGATTCCGACTTTGATGAAGTCGGCGCCGGCGTCGGCGAGGTAGCGGAAGCCGCGTCCGTCGACGACGTTGCCGGCGCCGATGCGTACGGTGTCGCCGTATTGCTCGCGGACGAACTGCAGGACTTGCTTCTGCCAGGTTGAGTAGCCGTCGGAGGAGTCCAGGCACAACACGTCCGCGCCGGCGGCGACCAGGGCCGGGATCCGGTCGCGGTAGTCGTGGGTGTTGACGCCGGCGCCGACCATGAACCGTTTGTCGGCGTCGATGGTTTCGTTCTTGAACTGTTTGTGCAGTTCGTAGTCTCTGCGCAGCACGATCGCGGTGAGCCGGCCGTTGTCGTCGACGACCGGTAGGACGTCCTGGCGGGCGTCCCACAGCAGGGTATTGGCATCGGATAGTGAGATGGTCGGGGCGGCGGTGGCGAGGCCGGCGGCGGGACGCATCCGCGATTCTGCGGTGTCGCCGAGGTGGTGGCGGTGGACGTTGAAGTCGCTGGTGGAAATCAGCCCTAGGAACAGTCCGCCCGGGCTGCCGTCGTCGGTCACGACGGCGACGTCGCGTTCAGCGGCGGCCAGCAGGTCACCGACCTCGCCGAGAGTGGCGCTCGGTTTGATGTTGATGTCGCTGTGCCGGAAGCCGGCCTTATGACGCTTCACGGCAGCGACCATGGCTGCCTGAGCCTCGATCGGCTGGTTCTGGTGGATGAAGGTCAGACCGCCGCACTGGGCCAGCGCGATGGCCAGCCTTGGGGAGGAAACCGCGCCCATGATCGCGCTGACCATCGGCACGGCGATCCGCAGCGACGGTGGCTCGCCGACACGGTGTCGCACCAGAGGCGCGGACAGGTCGACGTTGCGTGGTACGCAGTCCTCGTCGGTGAGGTTGGGCAGAAGGAGGTATTCACCGAATGTGCGGGAAATCTCGGCCAGGATCTGCACCGTTGCGACTCCTCTTAGAACCGAATGCTGCTCGAATGTTTGCTTCATGGAACGATCGCAAGACGTTATCAGGCCGGGGCGGTTCGTCCGGGATCGCACAAATGAGCCTGGCGGTGGGGTCTTACGTGGGGTCGGCTTCGTCATAGGCCAGCAACGGCTCACCGGAGACGATTTCTGAGGTGAACCCGGTCGGGCCGACAGGCCGTTCGCCGAGCAGAGCGATGCGGTACATGGTCCGGTGCACGCCGGGCAGGTGAGCAAGGTCGGTGGCGGCGAGGTGGGCCGTTGCCTGGTTGTCCCAGAACGCAACCGATCCGGGCTGCCAGGTAAATCGGACGGTGTATTCGGGTCGGATGATCTGGGCGAAGAACAGTTCAAGCAGCCGGTGGCTCTCAGCGGGGTTGAACCCGACGAGGCGCTTGACCGACGCCGGGTTAAGAAACAGTGCCCGTTCGCCGGTCTGAGGATGTATCCGCACCACCGGGTGGATCGACACTTGCGGGGCAGCCCTGTCCAGGGCACGGATCTCCCGGTCCCGCGGGTCACCGTCACTGAGCTGGCAGCCGGCGAAGAAGGCATGCTCGGCGGTGAGTCCGTCGGCCATGTCGCGCAAGGCCGGCGACAGGCCCTCGTACGCGGAGACGAGATTGGTCCACTGGGTGTCGCCCCCGAAGGCCGGGATGACTTCGGCCCGCAGGATCGATGCTGCCGGTGGGTTGACCGCTGGGGTGAGATCGGTGTGCCATCCGGCTGTGTAGGTGTTCCACTTCAGCCGGTACTCCTCTTCGAAGTCTCGGCCGTAGCGGGCGTCTTCAGCTTCGGGGTCGATGGCGAGGATCATCGGATACCCGGTGGGGTGCACGCCGTGTTTGGCACCGGGCCGGCGGGTGGGCTGACCGAACTGGCGAGCGAGGGTCAGGTGCCCGGCGTGGTCGAGGTGCTGATCGCGGAAGAATACAACCTTGTGGGTGTGCATGGCGGCGCGGATCTGAGCAACATCGTCCTCGCTCAGTGGCTGGCTGAGATCGATGGCGCTGATCTCGGCGCCGATGTGGCCAGCCAGCCGGCGTACCTGCAGGGCGGTGGCTGGGTGGGTTTGTGTCATCTCACGGGTGTCCTTTCGGCGGGGGCAGATTCGCGTAGTGATAGCGCATCGGGTGGCGGCAGACTCTTCAGGGCGGTGTGCCAGCGCCACATCATCAGCAGCAGCCACAATGTCGCCGGGGTGAGTGTCGGCAACTGTCCGGGCGCGGGGAGGTCGAGCAGGTGTGTCACCAGGGCGTCAGCGCGTAGGGCATCCTCGTGTTCTGCGGCGAGGGCGGCGAGGTTTCGGTGCAGGCCGGCCGGGTCGGGGTGGGGGAAGACCTGCTTGGGGCGGTTCAGCAGCTCCGGTGGCAGTACGCAGGTCATGGCGCTGCGTAGGAGGTGTTTGCCTTGCTGGGTGCGCGGGCTGAGGTGGTCGGTGAAGGGCCTGTTGAAGCACCATTCGGCGATCCGGTGGTCGAGGAATGGAAACCGGGCCTCGACGCCGGCGGCCATGGCGAGGTGGTCTTCGAACTGCACGATGCGCGAAAGTTGAAGGGCCACCAGCAGCCGGTGGGCTGCCTCCAGGGGTGGCCCTGGCAGGGCCTGGTGGAACGCCAGCACGTCGTGGTGTGCCTGGTCGCGGTGTCGCAGGACCTCCGCGGACAGCGCTGCGGCCTGGCGGGAGCCGGGTAGCCGCGTGATTGTGCCGCGGTGGGGGTGGTGGACGTCGAGCAGGTGCGAGGCGAAGGACTCGAGATTGACGTATCCGCCCATGAGTTCGTCGGCTCCCTGGCCGTTGAGGACCACCCTCAGGCCGAGGTCGGCGACGGCGCGGTAGTTCGCCAGGATTCCGATGTGGCGGGGGTCTTCGCTGATGGCGGCCAGGTCGCAGACGGCGTCGAGGTCAGCCAGTCGTAGCGTCAGCGGAGGTGTCCGGACCTCGTGCTGGATCCCCGCCGGATGAGTGGCAGCGAGGATCCGGCTGTGCCGTAGGTCTTCGTCGTCGGGATCCACCAGCCCGGTGGTGGGGTCGGCGTATGCGAGGGTCAGCGCGGTGATCGGGGCTGTCGCCGCGGCCGTGACGGTGATCGTGGCGGAGTCCAGGCCTCCGGACAGGAACGACGCGACGCCGACATCACCCATGCGCATGCCGGCCACGCTGGCGCTCAGCAGGGCATGCAGCTCAGTGGCCGCAGCGCGGCCGGGGACGGGCGCCGCAGCAGATCGCCCGTGGGGCAGGCACCAGTACCGGTCCACGCCGGCGTGGCCGTCGCTGTCCACGGTCATACACGTCGCTGCCGGCAGTGCCCGGACGCCGCGCACGAGAGTGGCCTCGCGGTCCACCTGAAGGGTGGACGAGCAGAGCAACTGCCGTGTCCAGGCATCGAGGTCGGGCTCGCGAGGGACCTGCGGGACGTGCAGCAGTGCCCGGACCTCCGAAGCGAAGACCACGAATCCCTGACCGTGGTGGTAGTACAGCGGCTTGATGCCGAGCCGGTCACGCACCAGGTGCAGGCGACGGCGGTGGTGGTCGACGATAGCGAAGGCGTACATGCCCTCGAACCGGTCGAGCGCGCCGGCGCCCCATCTGCGCCAGGCTGCCAACACGACCTCGGTGTCGGTGGTAGAGGTGAACCGGTGGCCGCCGGCGAGTTGCTTGCGCAATGCCTGGTAGTTGTACAGCTCGCCGTTGTAGGTGACGGTGAGCCCGGCGTGACTCATCGGCTGCGCGCCCGCGTCGCTGAGGTCAACGATGGCCAGCCGCCGGTGTCCGAGGGTGACGCCGGGAACACTCCAATGGCCCTCGCCGTGGGGGCCCCGGTGGGCCAGGGCACCGGTCATGGCCCGCACATCAGCGAGATCGGGGCAGCTGGTGCCCCGGCTACGGCCTGTAAAATGCATCGTTCCGGTGATTCCGCACATGGTCAGCGCCGTCCGATGACGGGGTGAGCCCTGGAGACCAGCAAGGCGGTGATCTGCTGCAGCCCAGGCCCGGTGAGCATGGTGTCGTGCTCGCCGGGCACGGTAGTCACGCTCAGGGAGTCGCTGCTTCGGGCCCGCCATGTCTCGGTCATCACGTCCTCGCCGCCGGTGAGGGTGTGCGGCAGTACCAGCCGGACCCGTGGTACCTGACCTGCAGGCGACCATGTGGACATTGCCGCGTGGCAGGTGAGCAGGATCTGCAGATGGTGCACGAGGGCCTCGTCGGGACCGGGCCGAGACGGTGTGCCGGTGGATACGGGGGCAAGGATGGCGGCGAGGGCCTTGGCCCGGGCAGGGATCAGTAGGTCCGCGGTGGCGTCGAGAGCCTCGGCGAACACTTCTGCCGGCTGCTGGGGCAGCACAGCGTGCAGGTGAGCGGCCAGGACGGCGGAGGATCCGGACGGCTTTAAGGCCGTGGGTGGGTCGATCAGGAACAGGTCCTCGATCAGGTGACTGTTCCCGTCGCGTTGTGCCTGCTGGGCGACTTCGTAGGCCATGGCTGCACCGAACGACCATCCGGCCAGGACATACGGCCGGGCGGGGTTGGCGGCATGGATGCGATCCAGGTACTTGCTGGCCAGCGAGCTCATCGTCCGAGCATCGGTGGAGGCGTCGTGGGGCAGGCCGTAACAGTCCCATTCCGGGCCGAGCGCGGCGGCCAGTGCCGTGTACGCCTCGATGGATCCGCTCACTGGGTGGATGAGGTACAGCGTCCGCGCGCTGGCCGAAACGGGGGCCGGGGTGAGGGCGATGAGGCGGGCGGCTGCCTCCACCTCACCGGCGAACCGGTCGGCGAGGTCGCCAGCGGCTGCTTCGGTGAGCAGGCCCGGGTCGATGAGGAACCGGCAGGACAGGACACCGTCCTGGTCGGGAGTGATCGTGAGATCGATCGGTGTGGGCAGGACGTTGGCGGCGGCGACGGTAGCCTCGGCCGGGCCTGCCGCCGGGCGCAGAATCCGATCCGGGCCGGTGGGTTGGTCGTGCCCGAGATAGTTGACGGTGACCTGAGGTAGGACGGCGGCGGACAGTTGCCGCCCGAGAGGGGACTCAGGGTGCAGATAGCGGGCATCGGCGAAGCCCGCGCCGGCGTCGGGGATGGCCGCGAGTTGCTGCTGGAGGTCGGCGGCTAGATCGATGAGCCGGCTCGGGTGCGCGTCGGTGGCGCGCAGCAGGGCCGGGTAGAGCGTTGTCAGCCACCCGATGACGCCGTCGAGGCCGGTGGACCCGGCGTGGGTGCGGCCGTGTCCTTCGAGCCACACGTACAGGCCGGGGCGGTCGGTGAAGGGGGCCAGTGCCCGATGCAGTGCGGCCAGCAGCACGGGGTGAGCGCGGACACCGTGTAGCCGGTGGCTGTCGTGGCGCAGGTACCGGTCGGCGTGGGCGGACAGGCGTCGCCGCACCCGGATCCGCGCACCCACCGGGGTTGGCGGTCCGCCTGGTCCGGGGCCGTTGAGCGCTGGTTTGGCGGCCGTGGCCAGTTCCTGCCAGTGGCGGTGGTGTCCGGGTCCGGGATCTGGGGTGGTCGTCTGGGCGGTGGGCAGCCCTGGTGCGTTGCCCAGTGGCGGCGTCTGGCCTGCACGGAGTATGCGGTAGGCGCGCTCGATGTCGTCGATGAAGATCTGCCAGGACACCGCGTCGGTGATCAGGTGGTGGGCGATCGCGTACAGCCGCAGCCCGGGGCTGTCGGGCTGACTCAGGATGGTGATCGAGGCCAGGCGCCCGCCCTTGATGCTCAGGCCGCGGTGAAGGCGGTGCAGGGTGTGTTCCAGCCTTTCCGATGCGGGGTGATCGCCGGTACGGGGCAGCGCAATGTCGCGGATGAGGTCGGCGGCCGGGTGTTCGTACAGGACAGCGCTCCAGGCGCCGCCCTCGCTGGTGAACTGGGTGCGGAAGGCGTCGTGGCGTTCGACCGCCCAGGTCACGGCCGCGCGAAGGGTGGGCAGGTCGCAGGTCTCGGCGACGTCGAAGAGTCGGGCCTGGTGGAAGTGATCGGGTTCGGCGAAGTGCTGGTCGAAGAACCACGCCTGGATCGCGGTGAGCGCGAGCTCTGTTCCGCCCGGTCGCCGGTCGGCGAACGTCCCGGTCCGAGCGGCGACTTGTTGGTCCCGGCTGATCAGGTGGTCCAGGGCGCGGACGGTGGGCGCGGCCATCAGCTGCGCGACGGTCACCGTGACGCCGAGAGCACCGGCTCGCGACACTGCCTGGATCGCCTGTAGGGAATCGCCGCCGCAGGCGAAGAAGTCGTCGTCGACACCCATGTCCGGCGTGTGGAGTTGCTCGCACCAGACCTGCAGCAGAGTTTCCTGGCGGGCGGTGTCCGGTGGCACGGCCGGGCTCGGCGCCTCCGTTTGACTCAGCGCGCTCAGGCTGCTGGGCTGCAGTTTGCCGGTTGCGGTGCGGGGCAGTGCGCTGGTTACCACGTATCGGGCCGGGGTCATGTAGGCGGGCAGGTGCTGCGCTGTCCAGTCGCGCAGCAGGGCGGGCAACTCGGCCGTGCGGTGCCCGGCCGCAACGTAGGCGGTCAGCTTCCCGTCGCCGTCGCCGTCGTGCAGGGTGACCGCGGCATCGTCGACGTCGGGATGTTTTAGCAGGCAAGCGGTGACCTCGCCGAGCTCGACGCGGAATCCGCGGACCTTCACCTGATCGTCGAGGCGTCCGAGAATGTCGAACTGCCCGTCGCTCAGGCGGGCCCGGTCACCGGTGCGGTAGAGGCGGCGTCCGGCCAGCAGGCCGTGCCGGGCGGTCACAAACCGCTGCCGGGTGAGCTCGGGTCGGCGGTGATATCCGGCGGCGGCACCGGATCCTCCGACGTAGAGCTCTCCGGCGGCGCCCACGGGAAGGAGGCCACCGTCCGGGCCCAGGATGACCATCACGTTGTTGGCCAGTGGCAGGCCCACACTCACCCGGTCGCCCGCGCCGGGGCGCGGTGGGTGCAGGCGCACCGCGCTGCACCAGACGGTGGCCTCGGTGGGGCCGTACTCGTTGTCCAAGGCCACGTGCGGCAGCCGGGCGGCATGTTCGCGGACGTCCGATGGCCGGCACGCCTCGCCGCCGATCGCGACGACCTGCAGCGATGGTCCCCACCCGGTGGGTGCGGTCGTGATGAGCCGCCGATAGAAGGAGGCAGCGAGGTTGACGTGCGTGACCTGGTGCCGCTCGACTAGGACGCGGATCTGGTCGGGATCCCGGGTCTGCTCTGGAGTGTCGGGCAGGACGATCGTGCCACCGGACCAGAGCGTCCACATCATCATGTGGGGGGCGACGTCGAAGATCGCCGGCAGGGTGATAAGGGTCCGCGGCGGTCCAGGGGCGGTTCCGGCATCGTGAAGGTAGCGGGTTCTGGCGTGCACAGCGGCACAGGCGTTGCGGTGGGTGGCCACGACGGCTTTCGGGTTGCCGGTGGACCCGGAGGTGTAGACGAGATAGGCCCTGTCGTCCGGCTGCACCTCTGGCCCAGGTGGTGCCGTGCGGTCGGGAGAAGGACCGTGGGCGGGATCGTCGGCGTACAGCACAGCGGTGATAGCGGGCAGCCATCCGGCGCCGTGATCGGTCACGCTCTGGTGCGTCGTGACGATGACGTCGGCCGCCGCGTCGTCGAGCATCAGCCCGGTCCGCGACGGCGGCTGCCCCGGGTCCAGGCAGACATAGACGGCGCCCAGCCGCAGAACGGCCATGATCGTGGTGATCAGCTCGACGCCAGCAGGGCAGGCGAGGGCGACGACGCTGCCGGCCCGCACATCCAGAGCGGTGAGGTGTTGCTGCAGTACCCACGCGTAGACGTTGAGTTGCAGGTAGGTCCACCGGGTGCCGGCGTGCTCCAGCGCGACGGCGTGTGGGTGGGTGGCGGCGGCAGCGTCGAAGCCCGCGTGCACGGTTTCGAACGGCAGGTGGTCGTTTGGGCCGGTCCCGAGGGCCAGGATCCGGGCGGTCTGGGAGTCGCCCAGCAGGTCGAGGTCACGCAGCGGCACGTCGGGGTCGTGCGGCAGGAGGCGCAGGATCCGCTCGAAGCCGGTCAGCAGTGACTGGGCGCTGGCGGGATCGAATAGGTCGCTGTCGTACTCCCACAGGATGGTCATGCCGGGCCGCTGCTCCACCGTGCCGGGGATGGGCGGGTCGGGTACGCAGACGACGTTGAGGTCGTTCTTCGCCGTTTCGTTGTGCTCGATGACCAGCCGCCCGGTCAGCGGGCCCATCTGCAAGTCGGGGCGGGGTGTGTCGTGGAACGCGAACATGAGGCTGAACAACGGGTTCCGGCCCGGGTCGCGGGGCAGGTCCAGGTGGGCCAGCAGGTCCAGAAGCGGAAGTTCCTGGTGATCCTGGGCGCCGAGCACGGTGGTCATGGTGGCCCGTAGCAGGTCTGCCGTGCTGGCGGCAGGGTCGACGTCCAGGCGCAGCGGCAGCGCGTTGACGAACATGCCGAGCAGCCTCTCGGTGCCGCGCTGGCGCCGGTTGGCCAGGGCGGAGCCGATCACCATGTCCCGTTGGTGGCTGTGCTGCCACACCTGCAGAGCGAACGCCGACAGGAACACCGCGAACCTGCTCACCCCGTGATCGGCGGCCAGGGTGTCCAGCCGTCGCACGGTGTCGGGTGCTATGTGTGCGAGCAGCCGGGCACCACGGTAGGTTCGCACCGCCGGGCGGGCCCGGTCCGGGGTGAACGTCGCACCTTCGTGGGGGCATCCGTCCATTCGGGTGCGCCAGTGGGTGACCTGGTCGGCGAAGTCGTCGCTCTGACGCCACTGTTGGTACCAGGTGGCGTAGTCGCGGTACTGCACGGGAAGAGCGGGCATCTGCGGGATCTGGCCGGCGATGATGGCTGTGTAGGCGTCCCGCAGCTCGGCCAGGAACAGTTGCGCCGACCAGCCGTCGTGAGCGAAGTGGTGCTCGACCTGCAGCAACCGCCAGGACTGCGGCCCGAGGCGGAACAGGTGCCACCGCACCAGCGGCAGCGTTGCGACGTCGAAGCCGGTGGCGAGCGCTGTGCGCATCTGGCCGGCCAGCTCGGCGTCCTGGGCGTCGTGGCCGAGGCCGGTGAGGTCGACGAGGGTGACGTGAGCGTTCCACGGTTCGTGTACGACCTGAACCGGCCCGTCGGGCCTGTCGTGGAACGTGGTCCGCAGGATCTCGTGACGGGCCACTACGTGGGTCAGGGCCGCCTGCAGGGCGCCGAGGTCCAAGGGCCCGGACAGCAGCAGGGAGAACTGTGTGCTGTAGGCCAGCGCCTCGGGTGCCAGCTGCGTCAGAACCCAGATCTGCTGTTGTTGACCACTGAGCGGGAACTCCTGCCCGTACGGGGTTTCGGGTCCACCGGTGGTATCGGCGGGCCGCAACGGCGGCCGGCCGGCGGAGGACCCGGCCCGGACCAGGGTGGTGATCTCCGCGATCGTCGCCGCGCCGAACAAGGCGCTGATCGGCACGTCGATGCCGTGCTCGTCGGCGATGACGCCGGCTAGGCGGATCAACGCCAGTGAGGTGATCCCCAGCATCGACAACGGCTCGTCGGCCGGCACCGCGGGCACGCCCAGGATGTCCGCCACTGCTCTGACCAGGTCCCGCTGCAGCGGGACCTGGTCAGAGCGGACCACAGTCGCGGTGACAGTGCGGGCGGCGTCGGGTAGCCGTGCCTGGTCGATCTTCCCGGCAGGGGTGCGGGGTAGCTCGGCAAGCACGACATAGGCCGACGGGATCATGTAGGCCGGAACCTGCTCCCGGAGGTAGCGGTCGCACCTGGCCGTCAGCGGATCGGGCTTGTGGGATAACTCGCCAGACGCCGGGAGCTGGGTTGAAGCATTGGAGACAGGCCGGTCCGCGCCGGTCCGCGGCACCAGGTAGGCGACGAGGGCGCTCGAACCGGTGCCCGCGGCGTCGAGACGACCGATCACGTGAGCCTGCACGAGCTCGCGATGGCCCATCAGGATGGTTTCGATGTGGCCTGGTTCCACCCGGTGGCCGCCGACCTGGATCTGCCGGTCAGCGCGGTCCAGGAACACGAACTCCCCGGACGGGGTCTGCTCGGCGAGGTCACCGGTGAGGTAGGCCCGCTGTCCGCTGGCGAGGGTGAGGAAACGCTGCGCGGTCAGCGCCGGGCGGTTCAGGTACCCGATGGCGAGGTTGGCTCCAGCGATGGCAAGTTCACCTCGGCCGGTGGTCGGGTTCCGATTGCTATCCAGCAGCAGGTAGGTGGTGTTGCGCACCGCCCGACCGATGCTCAGCGATGCCGGCTGGGCGCTCGAACCGTCGTAGACCAGGGCGTAGCTGGAGCACACGCAGGCCTCGGTGGGGCCGTACTCGTTTACCAGCGACGTTGTCGGCAGCAGACCAGCGTGCCGGTCGATCAGCACCGGGCTCCACCGTTCGCTGCCGATCCCTACCGCGGTCAGGCCGGTGGGCGGGCGGCGGACGGCGCGGTCGAGGAACGCACCGTACAGCGACGCCGGGTAGATCAGATGGGTGACGTCGTAGCGGTGGATGAGGTCCACGGTGGCGGCGACGTCGGCGAGTTCGCACGAATCGATGATCAGAGTGCCGCCGGACAGGATCGTCCAGAACACGACTCCGGAGCTCAGGTCGAACGCCGGGGAATGCAGCAGGGGCACCCGGCCGGTCGGCCCGTACCGGTCGGCGCGGGCCGCGGTGGAGTTCAACAGCGCCTCGTGCGGTACCAGGACACCTTTCGGGGTGCCGGTGGAGCCGGAGGTGTAGATCACGTAGGCCGGGTCCCGAGGTGCTGCTGCGGCTGCATCGGTCAGGCTGCCGGCCACGGAGTTTGCCAGTTCGGAGTAGGTCAGGACGGGGATGCTGGTCAGCGCGTTCAGGTGCGGGGCACGCCTGGTACTCGTCAGGATGATCGACGGTCGGGCTTCTCCGAGGATCTGGCTTACGTAGGCGTCCGGGGCGCCCGGATCGAGTGGCAGGTAAGCCGCGCCTGCGGCGAGGACGCCCAGAATGGTGGCCACGAATTCGGGAGAGCGTTCGAGGACAACGGCCACGACCGGCGTCTGCCCGGTGGGACGGTCCCGCGTCGCGATGCACACGCCCGCAGCGACGTCCTGAGCGTGAGCGGCCAGGTCTCGGTAGGTCCACGCACCAGACGGGGTGATGATCGCCGGTGCGCTCCCGTATGCGCGCAAGGCCGACTCCACCGCGATCGCCAGGGTCGGTGCCTCGAGTGGTGCCAAGGAAGGTGTGCTCATGTGGATTGTCCCTCGGTCGAGGCGCGGAGGAGGTCGCCGATCCGTGCTTGTAGGTCCGCGCGGGCTGCCGGGCTGAGCCGTGCGCCGACGTGGGTTCCGAAGTTCCGCAGGTGGGCCAGCCGGGCCCCGGGTGAGGTGCCGGGCTGGTCGAGGAATATGAGGTCATGTGGGGTGATCGCGCGGACCGCGAACATCGGCGCCGGGCACCGCATCACCGGCATGGCGCGGTTGTGAACGCTGGTGACGGCGCTGGTGGGATGGAACTCGCCGAGCATCAGGCCGTGCTCGACGAACCACGGCCGCAACAACTGGTGGCCGCCGTCGATGAAGTCCGCGGCGTGCTGTGCCGGAAGCTCGGGGAAGAACCCCAGCAGTGCAGCCGACTGCCGGCGCGGCCCACCGGCCAGGTCCTCGAACAGGTGCCGCAGGAGGTGGCCGGCCGCGATGGCGTGCTCGGGTGATACCCCGGTGACGGTGATCGCCGTCAACCACACCGTATCGGCGTGCAGAGAACTGGCCAGACGCGGGCACACGGCACCAGGGCGGCCTAGGTCAGGATGGGGGCGGGTGACGAACTGCTCCAGCCATTGCAACCCTTGCCGGTACACCGGATACCGATCGAACAGGTCCGCAGCGCCGGCGGCGCTAGTCAACGACCCCTGCTGGACGCACGCCGTGTGACCGGATGCGCTCTGATTTGGTACCGGCGGCGCCGTCACTGGTCGCGCGATTCGCGGGCGTTCCCGCTCGGTACCGGTTCGGCCAGAGGCGCCCCGGACATGGCCTGGGATATGTAACCGTCGGGGCCTACCGGCCTGTCACCGATGATCGTCACGCGGTGCAAGATCCGTTCGACGTCAGCGAGATGGTCGACGTCCGGGGCCGCCAGGTGCGCGGTCGCTCGGTTGTCCCAGAACGCCACCGACCCCGCCTGCCAGCCGAACCGCACCGTGTACTCGGGCCGGGTGATCTGCTCGAACAGGATGCCCAGCACGGCGGTGCTCTCGGCCGGGGACAGCCCGACGATCCGCGCGGTGCGGGAAGGATTGACGAACAGCGCCCGCTCACCGGTTTCAGGGTGAACCCGTACCACCGGGTGTACAGCGACAGGTGCGTCCGCACCGATCATGTCGATGATCGCGCGGTCGATCGGGTCCGAGGGAACCATCCGGTAGCCGGCGAAGAAGCAGTGCTCGGCCTGAAGACCATCGCACAACTCCCGCAGCGGGGCCGACAAGCCCTGGTAGGCGGCCACGAGATTGGTCCATTGGGTGTCACCGCCGAACGCAGGGACGGTTTCGGCGCGCAGGATCGAAGCCGTCGGCGGATTCACCACATGAGACATGTCGATGTGCCAGCCGGTGATTCCTGACGCCCACCGCGACCTGTAGTGAGCCTCGTAGTCCACTCCATACTGATTTCTGTCGATCTGTGGGGAGATTGTCAGGACCTGCGGGTACGCATCAAGGGCCGGGTTGCTCTGCGGGCGTGAGCGAACGGTCAGGGTCCCGAACCTCTGACCTAATGCGACATGCGCTGCGTGATCCAGGTGCTGGCCACGGAAGAACAACACCTTGTAGGTCAGCAGTGCCTCGCGCAGCGCCGCGATCACCGCATCATCCAGCGACCTGGCCAGATCGATCCCGTCGATCCGCGCACCGATGTATCCAGCAGCCCTATGCAGGTCGAGCGCTTCTGCCGTCTTCGTCTGCGCCATTCTCATATCCCCTGTTCCATAGCTGCCGGACTCCAATCGACGAATCAATGTCAAGCAATGCGCGGGAAGCCCTGATCTTCAAAGCCGGGTGGCCTGGGCCGCGGCCGACCGTGCACGGCGGGGCACCGGTGCCGCCTGCACGGCCTCGACTGGTCGTACCGCGCATAGCTCGACCATCGCGCCTACGACACGTTTGCAGCACCACTCGCTGTGGTGCTCAAAGTGCGCATGGATCGCCAACCGGTGCGGTTGGTGCGGTTGCTTCTCGGGCGTCTTGTCAGCCGCTACTGTCAGCACCAGACCAAGGCGGCCCGCACCGACGGGACAAGAAAGGTCTCCTTCGCCGTGACCCCCGCACCGCCGGCCAGCCCCGCGAATGAGCGCCTCGCAGCGCTTCTGCATCGCGCGGGATGGCGCCCTGAAGCCCTCGCCCGACGTCTCAACGCCGCATTGGCACAAAACGGCGCCGATCGGCGGATCCATGAGAAGACCCCCTACAAGTGGATCGCCCGCGGCGAGGTGCCCCACGGAGACGTCCCTGACCTGGTCATCCACGTTCTGGCCACGGCCCTCGATACCGAGCTTGACTACGAAGACGTTTGGGGCGGCGCGCGTCAGCGTCCGCAGCTTGCCTTGTGCGCAGACGATGGGATGGATCTACCGTGGGATAGCACCGGCCTGATCAGCCTCTTGGGGGAACCCGTGCCAACCCGCCGTACCGTCGTCGCTGTGGCAGGGGCAGCGCTCACGAGCCCGGCCTGGGGCGCCCTGCAACGTCGGCCACCCACCCTGATCTCCACCGCCGACGAGCGCGGCCCCGTCACACCACCGCTGTTGACGATGATCGACACTGTCGTTTGCCAAGTTCAACGACTCGATGAACAGCAGGGCGGCGCCGCCCGGGGGTTCGTCAGTGACCAGTTCGTTGCAGTGTCGCGGCTGCTGCGCCGGGCTTCCTATGACGAGCAGACCGGCCTTCACCTGGCGGCTGCCGTCGCGCAGCTTGCGCAGACGGCAGGATTCATGGCGTTCGACGCCCACGACGACGGTCGCGCACAACGGTGGTATCTCATTGCCCTTCGCGCCGCGCACGCCGCCGCCGACCCGGCCCTGACCGCGAGCATTCTGGCGCTCATGTCCAACCAGGCCGCAGACCAGGGCCACGCCCTCGACGCCGTGCAGCTCGCCTCTGCCGCCCAGGAAGCCGCGACGCATGCCCCGGCCGTTGTTCGTTCGCTCGTTGCTGCCCGCAGCGGTCTCGCATACGCCGTCGCCGGCGACCTCAGCGGCTTCTCCCATGCACGCGAGAACACCCTCGAACTGCACGGCGCCGTCACCGATCTTCCGCTACCGCCTTGGGCCTCCTACATCGACCGGGTCGAACTCGACGCCATCACCGGCCGCGGCCTCGTCGTGCTAGCCGACCACATGCCCACGCGGCGCAAACAACTCTTGCAGCAGGCCAAAAGGCTCCTGCATGCTCGGGCACACACAGACCCGGTCGCCTTGCAGCAGCGCTCCGCCCTGCGCCACGGCGCCTGGCTCAGCCTCGCGCACATCGCCGACAACGACCTCGAACTCGCCGTCAGCTCGGCGCGGCTTGCCCTCAGCCGCCTCCCGGCCGTCAGCTCTGCCCGCAGCGTCTCACTCCTGCATCGGCTGGACCACCAGCTCACACCTATCGCCCCCCGCTCGCCCGCCGTGAGGCTGCTGCTAGACGACCTGCGCCATCTAACGCAACCCATGAAGAGCGGATAGCGTTATGAGATCCGACACGACCTGGTGGTCCGCCAGATGGCCGGTGTGTTACCGCGGCCTGGTCAGCGGTGACGGCAGGCCGATGTCAGCCCGCCAGACCGCTCCGTCGAGCGTGACCCGGCCGGCGAGTTCGTACGCCGCGGCGAGGGCCCCATCGAGGGTGTCGCCGGTGGCGGTACAGCAGATCGCCCGGCCGCCGCAGGTCACCAGACGCCCGCCGCCGTCAAGGCGGGTACCGGCGTGCAGGTAACCAGGCCCGTCCGCGCCGGTGATCAGGTCACCAGCGCTCGGGCTCTCCGGATAGCCCTCGGGCACCACATCGTCGGGCACCCAGCTGATCGGGGCATACGCGCCCATCCCGCCAGTGTTCGGCCCGGTGTCGCCGGTCACCGCCCGCTTGTAGTCCTGGGCCAGCAACAACGGCGCCGCGGTGACGCCGTCCGTGACCACGAACAGCGAAATCTCCGGACCGTTGAGGAACTCCTCGACAACGACACGGTCACACTCGGCGGCATACGCAAGGGCAGCGTCTCGATCTTCGGTGACAACGACGCCCTTGCCCGCGGCGAGCGAGTCGTTCTTCACCACATACGGCGCCCCGAACTCGTCCAGCGCGGCGGCCACCGCGGCCTCGGTGGTACACGACAGAGACCGGGCGGTCGGTACCCCGGCAGCGGCCATGACCTCCTCCGCGAAGGTTTTGGAGCCCTCCAGTTCCGCGGCACACCGGGTCGGGCCGAAGCAAGCGATCCCGGCGGACTGCACGGCATCGGTGACTCCGGCGACCAGAGCCGCTTCTGGCTCCGACCACGACGAGGTCGGCGCGGAACTCCACGGCTGCGGCGGCCACCGCGTCGGCATCCAGCGGGTCCACGGTGAACAGCGGGTCGATGTCGTCTTCTTTCGTCATCGGCCCTGCGCCTCGGGCGGCAGGATCAGCGCGTCCAACACTCCATGCGTGCCCATGCACACCTCGCACAATGCTCTAGCGGCATCCGGATAGATAACCGTGGACGGCTCGTACGGGTGGGGCGGGTACGTCATCGTTTGGACGACGCCGCGCGCCTGCAAGCTGAAGTGGTAGCAACTGTGCATCCGGCCGTTGGGGTACGCGCGAGCGATGGCCGGGGTCGCCATCGGGATCAAGATTTCCCGATGCCGCCGCAGGTTGATCACGTCCTCGCAGCTCTCCGCGTGGACCAGCACGGCGGGCGGATACTCACGCGGCATCGCGGCCACCCTCTTCGACCGTCCGGCCGCAGGCGCGCAGGATGGCCTTCACGCCTTCTTCCAGCCGGTACTTGCCGAGCCAGTCATCCATTTCGTTGACCTTGCGCCGGTAGACGTTGAACTGGTCTCCCACGCTGGCATTCAGGTAGCCCACGTAATCGCTGCGATGAGTGACGCTGTACCCGCCCATGGTCGAGAGGGTCAGTACCGCCCCGGCGATCTCACGCTGGCCTCCTGGAACGCGGCGCTCCATCTCTCACGTCCGGTTTTGTACGGCTAGGTCGAGCACGTCACCGGGGATCTTGAGCGTTGTCATCGCACGTGTCCCACGTGCTGACCGGGCCAGTTCACGGGTAGTGACGCCGCAGTCATCGCCAACTTCGATGACATCGCCGATCTTGAGCGTGGCCATCAGGGGTGCCTGACGTGCTCATGGAGAAGATCATTCGTCGTGGCGCCGCAATGCGGGCACCACCGAGCCTTGACCTTGAGCGACCACAGTCCCGCGATGTAGCCCATCAACAACGCGGCAAGCACAGCGCCGATCAACATGGCATCCTCCCGCCGTCTTCGCGCGATAGGGCCCAGCGAGGGGCGGCGAGGCAAGTACCCACCTGCAAAGCCAGCCTCCCGCTGGGGGCTTGTGGAGGTCAGCGTCACCGGGGACCCTAGCGGGTGTTTCGGCGAAGTTGACCGTTTCAGACTGACACGACAATCTGTCATGCTCAAGTCTTCAGTGTAAGTTTTCTTGGTTTGCCACGTACCCTGAAGGTGTGAAACTTGCCCCTGAAAGAGGCGGAGGGAAGACTGATGACATACGCCTTTGAGGAGGTAGATGTGCCGAGGGCAAGTGGCCCGACGATCTCGCGCTGGCAGCTTGGCAGCCAGCTCAAGACCATGCGCGAGGCAGCGAAGATTACGCAGCTCCAGATAGCCGAGGTCCTTGGCTGCTCCGAATCCAAGATCTACAAGATCGAGGCCGGCGACGTCGGGATCAACCGAGGCGACCTACTTGTGATGCTCGACCGCTACAAGGTGGCCGAGGAGGACCCGAGACGCGAAACGGCATTCGATCTCCAGAAGCAGGGCAAGCAGCGCGGATGGTGGGCGAAGTACGGCAGCCTGCCGAACAACTACGCCATGTACGTCGGCCTTGAAGGCGCCGCGACCGAGGTCAAGAACTTCGAGTTGGCCGTAGTGCCAGGCTTGTTGCAGATCGAGGGCTACGCTCGCGCCATCCAGACGGCCGCGTTCCCCGATCAGCCGGAGGAAGCCGAGCGGCGGGTAGAGCTGAGGATGGCTCGGCAGGCGTGCCTCACCGAAGATCCACCGCTGACGTTCTGGGCTGTCGTTGACGAAGGCGTTCTTCATCGCCGTACCGGCGGTGATGAGGTCATGCGTGCGCAGCTCCGCCACTTGATCGAGATGGGCAAGCAGCCAAACATCACCATTCAGGTGCTGCCCTACAGCGAGGGTTGGCACCCTGGCACAACCGGCTCATTCTCGATCCTGGAGTTCCCGGACGGCGTACACAGCCCGGTCGCCTACGTAGTGTCACTGGCAGGAGACGTGTACCTCGAACGCGAGGACGACATGCGGCGGGTTACGCTGACCTATACCCACCTGCAAACCGCCGCGCTCAGCGCCAGCAAGTCGCGTGACCTGATCGCGGCCATCGCCAGGGAGCTGGCGTAGATGGAAGGAGGCGCGGCAGTGGACCTGTCTCGCGCCGTATGGCGCAAGAGCACACGGAGTGACGCCAACGGTCAGTGCGTCGAAGTTGCCGACAACCTGACCGGAACGGTGGCGCTGCGTGACAGCAAAGACCAGACCGGCCCTGTCCTCGTCTTCGCGCCGGCCGAGTGGCGGGCGTTTGTCGAGGGTGTAAAGGGTGGAGAATTCGACCTCTGATCGCGTCGCCGCAGGACCTCCGGCAAGGGGGTCTTGTCTTGTTTTTTTCGAGATCACGCGACGTCATATAGTCCCCAAACTCGGACCGAAGGGTTGAAAGAGTACCTAGCGGAAAGAAGCACGCGACGTGGACTTAACAGGCGCTGACTGGCGCAAGAGTTCGCGCAGTCAAAGCAACGGCCAGTGCGTAGAGGTTGCCTCCAACGTGCCAGGCGCGATCTCACCGAAGGTGATGGCCTGGCACGTTCGGCCTGTGTAATGACCCGTAGGCTCCGGAAGTGGGGTATGGCCCGGTGTGGCAGGTGTCGGGAACCCGGCGGCGAAGAACTCGACGGGCAGGGCGAGGGCGAGGGCGAGCCGACCCAGGACACCGGCTGACGGTCGGGCCTGACCGAGTTCGTATTGGTTGACGGCGGCGGTGTCAGACGTGCGCCGCCATCGCACAGTCTGCAGCGGAGTCTGGCAGTCACGGCCACCTGCGTCGCGGGGCTGGGCCGCGGTGAGGTCCGTCGACGATGAAGGACGGGAACGACGCCAGATGTCCGGCTGGACGTGGCGGCGTGGCGGCGTGGCGGCGTGGCTCGACCATCGGCAGGGCCAGGCCGACGGACCGCCTATGCTCCTTCCGGGATCCCCGCATCGTCGGCCCGTCACCGAGGCGAGTGAAAGGACTTGTACGTGCGAATGCGCGCCGAGTTCACTCGGCTGGTCGAACGGATCTTGGCCGAATGCCGGGCCAACGACGTTGACCTGTCCCATGCAGCTGTCGAGGACCTGGTCGCCGTTCGTGTGACCGCGATGGCCAAGGCGTTGCGGGTGCAGGAGGCCACCATCGTGCGTTCACACCTGTCCACCATCGACCCTACCGAGTTCGTCGCTGAACTCCGGTTCGCCCGCGCGGAGACCGAACGGGAGGTGGCCAACACATCTCCCACCGTGTTCGACCTTGACAGTGCGGGACGGCTCGTTGCCTCACTCGGCCAGGCGGTGCGCTGCATGAGCCTCAATCATCAATCCCTTGCCGGGAGCGAGCGCGACAAGTGGGAAGCGATCGGGGTGCTCGACGCCGCAGGCGACGGCCTTACGCTGCTCGGCGAGGCGCTGAAGGACGCTGACAACACGGCAGGGCGCGTTTCCGTGCTGCTCAGTGATGAGGCTGTGGTACACGCCCGGAACAGCATCGAACAGACGATCTCCAACCTGACCAGCGGCAAATGGTCGTTCGGCCACGGCGCATCACTGGATGCTGGTGTAGCGAAGCGCATGGCCCAGGATCTGGCACTACTGCCGGGCAATTAGGCCATTTGCGACGGGGATGGCTGGCCAGAGCCCGACGTCATGCAGGGTGAGCACGGCACCGTTGTGCGAGAACAGCAGGCGTAAGCCGCGGCTTTCGACCGCGACCGTGCCCTTCGGCCGTCGCCAGAAGCTCGGGCGTGAGGCTCGCACGAGCATCCAGCACTTCGATGCCGACGCGGCGTCCGGTCGCTCGAAGTCCAGGCTGATCATGCATTGGCTGGAATCACTGGGCCGCTGCGTGCTGGCGTTCGCGGCTGGCCAGGTGCCCCCGTCCATGACACGGTGGGAATTCGCGCCGGTCGCGTGGCCGCCTCCGGGCTCGACCTCAATGCGCGCGATGAGCTCAGCGTGATCGACGTCGGCTAGTACCGCCGCGACGACAGGGGGCCTTCGGCCGCCGTCCGCGCCCGGGAACACGCGGCAGCGAGTAGCGCCGGCGCGAAAATCGCGAGCGGTCCATGGTGTCCTGGCGGCACCATGACCCGATGTTCGTGCCTTTCGACCCGACCTGGTCCGACCCGACGTCGTCGTGGTGGGCGAAGGCCGCCCGTGCCGGCGAGCATGTCGAGTCGTTGCGGGCTCAGGTCGCCGCGTTCCGGGCATCCGGACCATACTCGTTGACGCCGGAGCCGACGGACGTGCCGGACCGGCTGGAGGACCGGCTGACCTGGACTACAAGACAACCTCGGACCTGGGTGTCACCTACGACGTGGTCGCCCTGGTCAAAGACATCGCCGCGATGCTCAGCAACGAGCTCGGTGGCTACATCGTCATCGGCGCCCACGACAACGGCACCCCGGCACCCGGCCTGACGGACCGCCATGTCCGAATGGGCAATGACGTCGGCGTCCACCCCGTACACGTCCTGCAACAAGCCGGCGTGGACGTCGTCGCAATCGTACCGACGAACGCCGGGATCTCGGATCGCTACCGGCGTGTCGAGACGGCGGCGATGAGGCTGCGACTGAGGGCGCGACCCACCTCAGCGGCGCCCGGCCCCAGCGCCGTCAATGTCACCAGTTCGTCGGGCGGAACGTGGACCGGGTGGTTCCGCAGCATCAGGCTCATCGCCTGGTGACGCGGCTGTCCGGTCACGCGGCCGGTCGACAGCATTCCGGATGTGCTGACGCCGACGCCGATCGCGACCTGGTCAGACTCGACGACTCCCAGACTGCCGACGAGGCGCAGCAGTCCAGCGATCTGGCCGGGCAGAGCGTCGGGATCGAGGATCGCGCCCATGCCGTCGCCGGGAAGAGAGGCCCACGCTGAACTCTGACCGTCGGCGGCCGTGCGCACGCCGAGCAGGTGCGGTTCGCGTACCTCGTTCCAGCCGGTACGGCGCACCGGAACGGTGACTAGCACGGCGCCGCCCCGACGGGACTGGGTCAGCGGATCCGCCGCGTCGATCACGCCGCTGGCGCGCAGCCGCGCAGGCACCAACTGCTCCAGCTCGGCCACCACCCGCGCGGGCCGGTTCGTCGACACCGCTGGCAGGACGTGGACCTCCACAGCGGTCGGCAGGTCCGGGGCGGCACCGTTGCGCTCCTCGAAATCCGAGCACCAGGTTGGCGTCATCGGCAGCGGCAGCTGGGTGAACGCAAGTGGGTCCCCGGCACTCTCCAGCTCCCTGAGCTTCCGCGCCACCTTCGTCTGCAACTCGGCGGTCGAGGCGAACGACTCGTAGAACACCCCGGTGTCGTAGGCGCCGATGGAGCGGATGAACTCCTCCTGGGCCGGCTCGAACGTCACGCCCTGCTTGCGGTACACCAGCCGCGGCATCCCAGCGGCCTGTGCTGCCGTCCACTCATCATGGGTCGGCGACTGTCCCGTATCAGGCATCGGATCGCCGTACCGGGGACCGAGGATCAGCAGGTACACGCTCGCCGAGGCGACGCCCTCCAGGCATGCCTCACGGCTCGGCATCGGCTGGGCAGTGAAGTCCTCAAACCGCACCGGCGTATGCCCGAGCGCCGAGATCAGGCCCGGAAGAGCGTCCCGCTCTTCTTCGAGTTCGCGCCGCACGCTGCTGATGAAGACCCTCATGCCGTCATTCTCCCGCACCCGGGTCATCCGCCAGCGATCCGGTGCGGGGCGCGCCTCGTCGCGGAAATGTGCTGCCTCGCCGTCCGGGAACTGCTCAGGCCGGATCGGGTTGACGGCGCCGGAGAACACGATCAGCGGAAACCAGCCGGCGTGATACAGCTCTGCCGCGTGCCGGGCGACGCCGATGTCATGGCTGCCGAGACCGATCGCGGCATCGCATCGCTGTAGCGGCTGGCGCAGGCGGTGGAAATTCCACAGCTGCAACGCCGCCTGCCATTGCTCGTCGCTGATCGCTGCGCGCTGTGGGTCCAACCTTGGTCCTCCATACTCGGCCCGAACTCCGATGAGGTTAGGGCGCATCTCGACCGGCGGTAGCCACCCCGCGCCGAACACAGACGCCATGGCCGCTGGACCTGGACGACCTGCGGACACCTAGTCGTACGCCCGGCTCGGCACCGATCTGCGCGGCACGGCGGACCGCCGACGTCAAGGCCGCGTTCTGCAATCGTTTACGCCAGGGTTTCGGCGAACTCGGTCGGGTCGATGATGGGGATGCCGAGCTGCGCGGCCTTCTTGGCCTTGGCTGTGGTGGTCTCCGCGGTGACCAGCGCGGTCGTCTTCGCGGAGACGCTGCTGCTGGCGGTGCCGCCGAGGGCTTCGATGCGTTCGTTGATCGTGGTGCGGTTGTAGCCGGGAACGGTGCCGCTGACCACGAACGTCTGGCCCGCGAGCGGTTTGGTGCCGCCGTTGTCGGGGACGCTCATGGTGAGGCCGGCCGCGGCGAGGCGTTCGATGACCTCGCCGAGTTCGGTGAGACCGTCGACTACATGCTGGGCTTTGATCAGGCCCATCCGTTCGATGTCGGCGATCTCCTCGACCGTCGCCGCGCGCAGCGCGTCCATGGTCTTGAAACGGGCCGCGAGCCACCGGCCGACGGACCGGCCGGTCATCCGAATACCCAGCGCGGTGATCACCCGGTTCAACGGCTGGGCGCGGGCGTGGCTGAGGCCGGCCGTGATGCGTTCGGCGACGAGCGTGCCGACCTGGCGGCCCGCCTGGCCTCCTACGGTTCGTCCGATCAAGGTGACCTCGTGCTGTTGCCGGACTTCGCCGCCGGTGTAGGCGACGATGTGGTGACCGGGTTACTCGGGATCTACTCCGATCCGCGCCGAGGTGCTTGCACAAGGGAGTTCGCGCAGGTGCTGCCGTCGTACCTGGCGCAACGCGGCCGTTTAACCGGGGTCTGCGGGCGCTGTCCTCGCCCCTCCGTCCAGGGCAGCGGCAGCGCCCGAAGCCGCTCGACGCGGCCCAGGCGGCGGCGGGCCGGCTCGTCGCCGCTCTCACCGGCCGTGGCGGCGTGCGCTTCGATCTCGGCGATGTGCTGCTCGTGCTCGGCGCGCAGCACGGCGGACAGGATCGCGCTGTACCGCTCGGCCGTCATCTGAATGGCCTGGTTGCTGGGGTCGAGGTAGCCGGGGGTTGCGGGTCAGGTCGTACTGCTCGACCAGCCGGCGGACGATCGCCGCGGCGTCGGCCGGGTCCAAGCCGTCGAAGCCGACCTCGCGGGTGCCTCCACCGGCTTGACCTGCCGGCAGTTGAGATTTTCGACAGCAATATTCACCCTGAAATTCCTCAATTCTCCTTCCTGCAACCGAACAGGAACCATGACGCTCCCGATCGGCGGCATTCGGTCGCCCGGCGGGTGCGGTGGCCGCTCGGAAGGTCGTGGGTTCATGTCTCGGGGCTCAGCTCGCTGGTCGTTGTCGTCATTGTGGTGGCGAGCAGGGGAGGTGCCCCGACCGATAACCCGCACCTTGCTGTTCGGGTTACCCCCGGTGCTGGTCATGGCGGTGCTGGCCGTGCCGAGTATCCCGGCGGTGGCTGCTCCGGCGGGGGAGGCGAAACCGGCGTCAACGTGCCCGGCGGAAGTCGCCGACGAGAATGCGGCATTGGTGACCGCACGAATCTGTGATGGCCCCGTCGCGATCGCCGCCCTGACCACCCAGACTGACACTGCGGTCGCGACCGCGGCGGGTGCGGTGCGCTGGCAGCACCAGTACCGCCCGGTCCGGGTCCGCCAGGGTGCCGGGTGGGTACCGTTGGACACCACCCTGATCGCCGGGCCGCAGGGCCGGGTCGTGCCCAGGGCTACCGCGGTGAACATGTCGTTCTCCGGCGGCGGAACGGGGCCGATGGTCACGGTTGCCGACGGTAAACTGTCGTGGAGCGTCGGCTCTCCTCTCGGGGTGCTCCCGGTACCGGTACTCAGCGGTGATACCGCCAATTATCTGAATGTGTTGCCTGGTGTTGATCTGCAACTGCACGCCGAGGTCGACGGATACACGCAGCTGCTCGTCGTGAAGGACCGCGGTGCCGCGGGCAGCTCGAAACTGGCCCATCTGCGGTTCGCCCTGACGGGTCAGGGCCTGACGGCGAGTACCGACAAGGGCGGCAACCTGCGTGTCAAGGACGCTAAGGGTGCCCTGGTCTTCGCGGGTAACAATCCGGTGATGTGGGACGCGACCGCTGATCTCGCCGGGACCACTGCCACCGCGGCGGCCGCCTCGGGTGGGCGCCGGCCGATGACCACGACCGTTGTCGGTAACACGTTGATGGTGACCCCGGACCGGGCGTTTCTGGCCGACCCGGCGACGACGTTTCCCGTCTATCTCGACCCGGGGGTGACAGCGACCCGTTCCGGGTGGTCGCAGGTCGACTCGGGCAACCCCACCACGGCGTACTGGAACGGTGCCGGCGACGCGCAGGTCGGCACCAGTAACGCAGGCACGAACAAGCTCCGCGCGTTGTTCAACCTGGATCTGTCCACCACGCCCTTGGCTGGAAAGTACGTGTCCGCGGCCAGCCTGAACCTGTCGGAGACGTGGTCGGCGTCGTGTACGGCGAAGCAGGTCGATCTGTACGGCACCACCGCGGCCAGCTCGTCGACGACGTGGAACACCCAACCGACCTGGGGCACGCTGCAGTCGTCGGCCACGGTGGCGAACGGGTTCTCCAGTTCCTGTCCCACCGCGGCGGTCACGATGGACGCCACGAACGCTGTGCAGAGCGCAGTGAACGCGTCCGCGAGCACGGTCACCCTGGGGGTGCGGGCGACCAGCGAGACGGACAGCACCGCGTTCAAGAAGTTCAACAACAACCCGACCTTGTCGATCACCTACACCTCGTACCCGACGACGTCGGAACTGTCGACGACCCCGTCGACGCCGTGCATCACTGGTAGCACCCGCCCGTACCTGAACACGACGACTCCGTTGCTGCAGGCACGGGTCACTGACCCGGAAGGCGCGCTCGTGCGCCCCGATTTCGCGTGGTCCACCACCGGCGGGACCAGCGTCGGTGACGCCCAACCCGTCCCGGGGCAGGCGTCCGGGCAGATGTTCGGTGCGACGATCGGCGCGGGGTCGTTGACCAACGGTAGTAGCTACTCGTGGAAGGTCCGCGGGTTCGACGGCACGGTCTGGGGATCCTGGTCCGCTGCGTGTGAGTTCACCGTCGACACCACCGCCCCGACCGCCGCCCCCACTGTCACGTCCACCACCTACCCGTCCGGTACCTGGGCGGGAGCGACCGGCACCGCGGGGACGTTCACGTTCGGGGCGTCTAGCATCGCCGACATCGCCGCGTATGTGTACGGCCTCGATACCGATCCCACCATTGTGGTGAACGCCGCCACCCTCGGCGGCACCGCCGCCGTGTCGCTGACTCCCACCGCGGATGGGCCGCACACCCTGAAAGTGCAATCGCGGGACCGGGGCGGGAACCTCTCCGCGGTTACGTCGTACACGTTCAAGGTGGGTACCGGCGCGGTTACGGCGCCGACCACCGGTACTCAGACCGCCAGCAAGGTCACCCTGTCCGGGGTCAGCAAAACCACCAGCTCGGGAATCACCTACCAGTGGCGCCGCGGTGACGCCGACACCTGGACCACCATCCCCGCCGGTGACGTCACCACCACCATCGGCGGCGCGATCACGTGGCCCGTGGCCACCACCGGTTCCGGGGCGTATCCGAACCTGGTGTGGAACGTCGCGCAGACTGTCAACAACGCCGAAGCCGGCGCCAACGCTCTCGACGGACCCGTGCAAGTCCGGGCGTCGTTGTCGGGCACGAGCAGCGGCACCAGCACCGGCGTGGTCTTCACCCTGGACCGCAACAAGACCAGCGCGGCAACAGCCCAGGTCGGACCCGGCATCGTGAATCTACTGACCGGTAGCTACACGCTCGGCGCGACAGACGCGGCCACGACCGGCGGGCTGGCGGTGCAGCGCAGCTTCAGCAGCCGCCAGGCCACCGACAGTGACCCGATGTTCGGCCCCGGCTGGACCTCCAGCATCGGCATCCCCGACGCTGGCACCTACACCGACCTGAACGTCACGGGCAGCCTGGTGCAAGTGGGCCTGGCCGACGGCAGCATCCTCGGTTTCACCAAGACCTCCACCATCAGCGGCGGCGCCACATTCACTGCGGAGGTCGGGGCAGGCGACACCACCCTCGTCTACACGACCAGCGGGGACACGTACACGCTGACGGAGTCGTCCGGCAACGTGGTGACGTTCGGACACACCAGCGGCGCCGCCGCCGGCCTCTACACACCGACAAGCATGCAAGCCGCCGGCGTCACCGGTGGCAGCGTCCTGTCCTGGGCGAAAGTCACCGTCGGCGGCGTCGACGTCGTGCGACCCACCAAGGTCCTCGCACCGCTACCCACCGGAGTCAGCAGCTGCACCACCATGGTTGCGGGATGCCGGGCGTTGACCTTCACCTACGCCACCACTACCACCGCGTCCGGTAGCACCCTGGGCGACTACGCCGGCCGGGTGCAGCAGGTCGCGTTGACCGCGTGGGACCCGGACCTGGGAACCCCCGCGATGCGGACCGTCACGCTTGCCCAGTACAGCTACGACAGCACCGGGCTGCTGCGCAACGTGTGGGACCCGCGGCTGGACTACACCAGCGGCGGCACCCAGCATGTGATCACCGCCTACACGTACAACACCGACGGGACCATCGCCAGCCTCACCCCATCCGGCCAGCAGGCGTGGTCGTTCACCTACACCACCCTGCCCACCGACACCGGTGCCGGGCGCCTCTACAAGGTCACCCGGACCGCCTTGTCAGCTGGCACCAGCGTGCAGTCCGTCATCTACAACGTGCCCATCAGCGGCTCCACGGCGCCGGTCGACATGGCTTCCAACATCGCCCGGTGGGGACAGACCGCCGTGCCCGTCGACGCCACCTCGATATATCCCGGTGACATCGTCCCGGACGGCAACCCCGCCGCTGGAACACCACCGTCGTGGCCCGGCGACGACCGCGTCACCGTGCACTACATGGACACCAACGGCAACGAAACCAACCTCATGCAGCCCGGCGGTGCCGTCGACGCCACGTTCTACGACGCCTACGGCAACACGATCCGGCAGCTGAGCGCGAGCAACCTCGTCAACGCCCTATACGCCTCCAGCACCGACACCACCGCGCAGGAAGCAGCCCTCGCCCAAGCCGAATCCACCATCAACACCTACAGCACCGACGGCACGCAGCTCCTACAAACTCTGCAACCCGAACAGGACACCGTCCTGCCCGACTGGGGCACCGTGCGCGCCCGCACCCACACCGTCTACACCTACGACGAGGGCGCCCCGTCCGGCGGCCCCTTCAACCTCGTCACCGCCCAGGTCGAGTCCGCCCAGTACACGGTGTCGGGTGCCGCCGTCGACACCGACAAACGCACCACCACCATGACCTATGACTGGACCTTGCAGCAGCCGCTGACCCAGACGGTCGACCCCAACGGATTGGCCCTGGTCAGTCGCACCTCCTACGACAGCACCACCGGGCAAATCACCTCCATCACCACCCCCGCCGGTGACGCCGGCGGGACCACCCCCGCCACCCGCAAGACCGTCTACTACCGGGCCGGAACTGGTTCCGGGTTCACCGACTGCGACAGCAGCCATCCCGAGTGGGCCGGGCTGCCCTGCCGCACCTACGCCGCCGCCCAACCTGCCAGCGGCAGCGAAATCCCGTACACCCTGACGACCTACGACATCTACGGCCATCATCGGACCGTCGTGGAGAAGAACAGCACCACGACCCTGCGGACGACGACCGCCACCTACGACGCCGCGGGCCGTCCCAGCGACGTCACCGTCAGCTCCACCCTCGGCACGGCCGTCGCCCAGCAACACACCGTCTACGACCAGGCCACGGGCTACAACACCGGCACTCAATCACTCGACAGCCTGGGCGCCGTGACCGCGAGCCTGAGCCGCGCCTTCGACACTCTCGGGCGGCCCACCTCGTACACCGACGCGGACGCCAACACGACCGCTGTCACCTACGACCTGCTATCTCGGCCGGCGACCACCAACGACGGGAAAGCCACCCAGACGTTCACCTACAACGGCGGCGGCGAAGAACGCGGCCTACCCACCCAAATGGTCGACGGACAGGCGGGAACCTTCACCGCCACCTACAACACCGACGGGGCCATCGACACCGAAACCCGCCCCGACGGAATCACCGTCCGGCACTACTACAACGAAAACGGCCAACCCACCGGCCTGGAATACCTCACCGACCCGGCCTGCAACACCTCCACCTGCACCCTCTACTACGACTACACCAGCCCCGACACCCACAACAAGATCCGCTGGGACTCCTCCAGCTTCAGCGACGGCGGATACGGCTACGACAACGCCGGCCGACTCACCGGCGCCCGCCAAGACCTCACCACCGGCTGCGCCCTGCGCGGCTACACCTTCGACACCTCCAGCAACCGCACCCAGCTGACCACCTACGGCCCCGACAGCGGCGGCAACTGTCAAGACAGCAACCCCGCCACCACACGCAACTGGACCTACGACACCGCCGACCGGGCCACCAACACCGGCTACACCTACGACACCCTCGGCAGAACCCTCACCATCCCCGGCGCGGACACCCCCGCCGGCACCGGCAACGTCACCAACACCTACTACACCAACGACCTCGCCAGCACCATCGCCCAAGGCACCACGACGACCACGTACACCCTCGACGTCCTCACCAACCGGTACCGCAGCTACAGCACAACCATCTCCGGCACCACCGTTAACCACACCAACCACTACGGCGGCGACTCCGACAGCCCGTCGTGGATCACCGAAGCGACCGGCTACACCCGCATCATTCCGGGACTCGCCGGAGTAGCAGCCCAATACACCGGTGCCAGCGCCCATCTCGAATGGCAGTTCACCAACCTGCACGGCGACGTCGTGGCCATGCGAACCGCGGGAGCGACTGGGCTCACAGCCACCTACACCACTGATGAATACGGCCATACAACCGTTGGACCCCGTTACGGATATCTCGGGGGTGCGCAGCGTTCCACCGATAATCCTGGCGGATTCATTGCCATGGGAGTCCGTATCTACAACACCGTCACCGGGCGATTCCTGCAGGTAGATTCGGTATACCAGGGGAGCTGCAACAACTACGATTACACTTGCGCCGATCCCATCAATAACCAGGACCTCGACGGCAGCATAGCGAGGTGCCGATGGATTAGCTGCGCTGCTTGGATAAATTGGGGTATCGCGCTATCATGGGCATCGGTAGCGTTCTCATTCATCCCAGGCTGGCTGTGTGGCCTCTGCGCCATCGTCAGCATCGGTTTTGGAGTACTCTCCGCTGCGGCCTTTTTCTTCGGAAACAATAAAAGCAAGGCCATCTACGAGCTCGTTACAACAGTCGTATCAGGGGTGCTTGGCTCCGTCGGAAGTAGCCTGATCAAATTCGAACTGGTATCCCACGGTGCGCCGATGGTCCGAGTCGCTCAGCATTCCGTGTCTAAGGTGGTGAGGTTTTTGCCTGGATCAGCGCGCGTCAGGGTGGAGAACCTGTTTTCTTCAGCAATCGGGCTGTATTCGGCCGCTATGAACCTGCTGTGATGCGTCAAAAGTTGCGACCGCGCTTCTCGTTTCGCCAGTCGATGCGGTTCGGTCCGCTAGAGGTCGCGGCCGTCCTCGGCTCTGTCGCCCTGATAGGGGGTGGATTGCTGACCGGATGGGCCGAGAAGTCAGCGCATGACAGGCTGGTCCACCAAGGCTCCTGCGTCATTGCCGAAGTGATTGATTCCAGCTCGTTCACAAGTCAAACGTTGGGCCGGTCTGCGCACCTGTCTTACGTCGTGAACGGAAACCGGTATGTTGCTCAACTGCACTACGACGCGCATGATCAGTGGGCAGCAGGAACTGCGGTACCGGTGTGTGTGGAGAACGGCGAACCCAGAACGTTCGTGGTGCCGGAAGACTCATGGTCCGGTGAATCTACCAACCTATGGCTAGAACGCGTGATCAGCATCCCGATGGGGTTGGTTGGTCTGCTGATGCTGCTGATCTTCGTCATGCTTCATCAATGGCGATTCTATGACGGGGACGAAACGCCTACAGTTCGCTGGGGTCGACCGCAGCGCAGCGCGCGACATCTGAGCAGCTCAACGTCACCGTTGGCCATTGGGAGGGACATCGCGGTCTTGGTTGCAATCGGTTCGGTCGGCGCTGTTCTCACCCATGTGATCTCAGGTCAGGACTGGACTTCGCCTACAAATATCGGTATAACATCCTCCGTGTTCTTGGCGGCCGTTGGTGTCAGGCTGATGACGACCCTCTGCGGCCACATACGCCGAGTGCGAGCGAGTCCACCGGTGGATCCCGCAGATCACCATCGGCCTTCCAAGCCTGACGATTGAGGTGGCGCATCGGCGCATCGCTAGACCCGTCGTTCGCACATGCTATTCCACGGGTATGGCCGCGACCGCGAAGAGTGGCACGCGTCTTTGTGCAATTCGCTGCCGTTGCCAATACCGGTCTACGCAGCCTTCGCCAGGATGGCTATCGCGTCAATAGAGATCCGTCGGCCTCCCGCCAGGCCAACGATGGCGGCCGAACGGGCAGGAGGATCATGCGGAAACACGTCGGCGTATACCTTGTTGATCGTTGGGAGCTCTTGCAGGTCTACGTAGAAGACCGTTGTCTTCACAATATGTCCGAGATCTGAACCCGATGCCTTGAGAGCCCGTTCGATGTTCGCGAATACCTGGCGGCACTCCGCATCGAAGCCGCCGTCTGGCACCGCGCCGGTCGCCGGATCAACGCCCGCCTGGGCAGAGAGGTACAGCACCTCCCCCACTCGAACAACCGGTGAGTATGGCCCGTGCGGGCGCGGCAGGTCGGTGTTGGTAACAACCTCGTGGGCCATGTGGCAACCTCCGCTGTCAAACTTGAGGGTCTGGGCTAGACGACTGGGCTGGACTCTGGCCAGTCATGTCGTTGAGCATGCGCGCTGCTCGCTGGTCGAGTTTCTGAGCAAACGCGGGGGCCCTCGGGCCGAGGGTGGCAAGCCGGCCGCGGATGTTCTTCACTGCTTTGGTGGCGCGGGCTGACCGGAGGCCATCCATCGCGTCCAGAGCTTTAGACCAGTTCTTACACGCGTCGGGAAGCAGGCTACGTGTGAACTGCACATCCGCCAGATTGGCGGTGGTCAACGCGTGGATGCGCCGGTGACCATTGCCGTCACGCGTCGCGATAGAGCGCCTGAACTGACGTTCGGCCCCGGCGAGATCGCCGAGGTCGCGGAGCGCCTGAGCCGTTTGGTTGGCGAGGGACGGTACACCGAACCCCATGCGGTTGATCCATACAGGCTCGGCAGCCCAGTCGACCTTTCCCAACAGGCGTTCGGCGCTTCGCAGGGTCTTCGTGGTCTCGTTGGTCTGCTTCTCGGCGGCGTACCCGCGGGCTTTGACAACGGTGAAGAGCGCGCTGGCGCCGTGGCTGGCGTTTCGGCGTGACCATTCGAGAGCCGACTCGGCCAGCCGCAAACACGCCTGACCGTGTCCGAGGTCGACGGCCTGGTGGGCCATGGCGCGAAGGATGAAGCCCGCGAGTGGTCCGTCGTCAGCATCATTGGCCAGTTCCAACGACTTAATGTAATAACGTTGAGCCAGACCATGTGAAGACGAGTCAAACGCCTTCCAGCCGGATAGGTATGTCAATTCGGCTGCCGCCGTGAACATCGCCCGCCGGGTCTCGTCACTGGCGAACCTGCCGCGCAGGTAACCAGCGACGTCGGACGTCAGATACGCCACGATGGCCATCCGGCCTTGCCCGCCGCCGAATCGTTCATCCGACTCGGAGAAGGTTGCGATCATGTGGCGAACGGCTTCGACCTCACCGAGGCCAACCGCCGCGCCGGTTCCCCTCGCCCGACGGCCGCGTTCGGCGATCTCCCGCCACTCATGCAGCGGTACGGCGAGAGCGGCCAGCGAGTACAGGGCGGTCTTATTGAAGTCTCGTCGCTCCAAGTCAGCCCTACCCAACGTTACGAGATCAGTGACGGGGTCTCGCCCCCACTGTAGGTCGGCGTGGTCGGAGGGAATGTCGGTATCACCGGCAAGGCCAAGGTCCGCGAGTGACACCTGCGAACCGAGCCTTCGTGATGCGGCTTCCCGCAGGAAATGCGGCGTCATGCCGCTCGGGCGGACGCCGGCTACCCAGTACGAGACTTGAGACCGCCCGAGCGATGCCAGATCCTCGCCGCTCTCCTTAGCCACGCTCCGGACCGCGTAGGCACAAGCGTCGTATGACCAACCGCAGGCTCTGATGATCGCCAGCAGCCGCTCGTTGCGCTGCCGACCTGCGGAACTCATCACACGAGCCTTTCAACCGTAGATGATCACGTGCGCCTGGCGGCCATGTTCGCACCCCGCGGGTGCCCTGCTGCCCGGCATTGCGGCCTACATGGTCGCTCCGTCCTGGTGTGCGACGCAAACGCCTTGACTGCGGCTGGGCAGACGTTAGTCCCAGAATATACCGCTTTACGGCCTCTGCGCCCCCTGTCCGTTCAACACGTTCAACACCTCGGCGTGCCGTTGGGGGTGCCAAAGCCAGGTGGCGAACCGATTGACTTCTGGTAGACGAAACGACACAGGAGATGGCTGAAGCTGATGGACGAAAACTCGTCACAAGTCGGTGACGGACAGGGTTGCGGACAGGTACTGGTGCTGCTGCCGGCGCGACCGTCCCAAACGGGCGCGATTCCCTTGTGGCCGAAGCACTTGCGCTGCGATGTCGTCGACGCACCGGTGGAGGTCTGCTGCGGCGTGTTCGCTCATCTCTCACGCGCGGACCTCCCGGCGTCGCCGACCGCCTACGTCGCGGACCGGTTCCTGTTTCTGGTAAGCGAAGGTTCAACGGCGATTCACCTGGACGGGACGGAAGGTCTCCCTGCCGGGATCCTGCTCCATGAATCCATCGAGAGTTTTCCGGCATATCTCGATGGATGCAGCTTACCCGCCAACTGCTGGGTACTGCCCCCAGACGATCGGGCTGAACTCCCGCACGCCTGTGCGGTCCTGACGGCATTGCGTTCGGCGTATTTGGAGTACGGGAACGCGAAGAGGGCGAGTTAGGACTGACTCGGGGCGGGGCCGAGGATTCCTAACCATTGCCCAGGCCAACCCTGAGCCTGAAGCAGAGGCAACGAGGGCGAGCCACCGCCTGATACCCGATTCTTCGCCTGTCTTTAGCCCCGACAATGCGGAGACCGCCGGGAAGTCACCAACGAGAAACCCTGCCGTCCGACCGATGGGACCTCAAGAGGGCCGCGGTCGCTCGCAGCACTTTCGAGTGCAGCAGGAGACGTGCCGATGCACGGAAAGGAATTCGGCGGCGACGGCAGAAGGTGCGTTCATGCACAAGGTTAGGGATATGGATATGTTGACCCGTGAGTGGGACCTGATCGAGCTGCCCGGCGGAGAGATCCTGACGTGCGTCGGCAGCTTCCGGGGTACGAGGACACGCGGCCGGGTGACCTACGTACCAGATGACGACGGCGCTGTCGAGATTTTCGGCCGGCGTTATCGGAAGATCTCCTATGAAATCTCGGGATCGATAGACAAGACGAAGCAGGTACTCGCATTGCCGGGCGAGTGCCACTACGTGGTCCCAGTGCGGGAGATCGCGCGGCATCATCCGACAATACCTTTAGCGTCGGAGCAGCCAGAGATCGCCGACCTTGTCAGTGCGCTGTCCGCCATGGAGATTCCGTTGCACGTTGGCGGATCGCGAGCGATAAATGCCTCACGCATCGATTCTGACTACGACCTCGTGATATACGGAAAGAGCAATATCGAACGTGCCGCGAAGACAATCACCGCGCTCCCCGCCTATCACCAAGATCCACATTTCGGGCTGGATTTCGTGCGTGCCAAGTATCGTCATTTTACCCGCCTGACCCGCAAGGATCTTGAGCTGCTCGTCGCGGACCGCTGGCGACACTTCCGCTTCCATGGCATCGCGATGAGCCTCGACGTGGCCGATCCCGACTTGCCGTCAGACCGCTGGACCGCCGGACAAGCGCGACTCTTCGATGTCGCGCACGTGCGCGGAGTGGTCCTCGACGGCAGCCAATGCTACCTGTCACCAAAGATCATCGACGTCCAGACCGACACTGGCATCATACGCGCCTTCACCTGGCTGAACCTTTACACCGGAGCGTTACGCACAGGGGATCAAATTGCCGTGTATGGACGATGGATGGTAATGCACGGACATCAATTTCTGCTCGTCCTAGACTCCACGCATGCGATTCGCGTCGTGGCGCGTCCGTCGACCAATCCGGTCTGAACACGAAGGGAAATCAAACATGACCGTCCCGACGATAACCGGATTTGAACTCGGCGCCATCCGAGAACAACTCACTCAATCGGGCTACTCCTACGCGTCCGGCCTACCGGCGGGCTTCGACTATCCCGATGCGCTAGCCGCCTTCGGTACGCCGGTTCCACAGTACGGCGGCGCCCTGGTGCGTGACGTCAAACCCGATCCGGATATCGGTAACGACGTCGTAAGCTCCCTCAACACGGCGGGGCTCACTCCGCATACGGAGTGGTACGAATTTGCTGGATTGCCACCGCGATATGTCGCCCTTTGGTGCGTGGTTCCCGCCGACGGCCCAGGTGGGGAAACGACGCTTGCGGATGGCTATGCGCTGCTGGAAAAATTCACGCAGGCCGACCGGCGACAGATGTCGCGAGAGGTCCACACATGGCGATCGCCTCCGACACTTACCCGCGAGGGGATCCACCAACGCGTGGACCATTCGATCATCGAAATGCACAACGAACAAACAGTTTTACGTTTCTCTACGTTGGACCTCCTCGCCAACGGCGAACTTTCGACGCGTTACGTAGCCAGAGGTCGCGAGTTCTTTACGAAGAATCACGTTGCCATCAAGATCGAAAGAGACGCAATTCTGATCTGGGACAACTGGCGGACGATACACGCCCGCAACTCGTTCTCGGACCGGCGCCGACATTTACGACGAATGCTCCTCAATTCCACGGAATAATACCTGACGGCCACGTAGGGCGGGCGCCAAAATCGCTCCGAACGCTACGTGACCAAGTGCCGACGCTAGGCCGTCAGGTTGTCGGGCAGGAATATCGCGCGCGAGAACCGAAAGATGAGCCCGCGCACGGGATTCTTCACGATCATTCACGCAGCGTTTCGGACACGTTTCATCTCGCGGCGAATGGCCTCATTGATGTGTATGGCTGGCCGCTAGACCCGTGGTGCGGGGCGCGCGGACTTGTAACCCCTCAACATGACAGGCCAATGAAGGGATTCTCCGGTGTCATATCCGGTCGATGAGTTGCAACAGTTCGGGTACGAGCAGGAGCTGACGCGGGCTTTACGGTTCCGCGACCTGCTCGCATACGGATTGATCTTCATGGTGCCCATCGCCCCGATGGCGATCTTCGGGGCTGTGTTCTCCGCGTCGGGCGGCATGGTGGTCCTCGCCTACGCCATCGGCATGGTGGCATTGGTGTTCACCGCGTTCTCGTATGCGCAGATGGTGAAGGCGTTCCCGCTGTCGGGCTCGGTCTACAACTACGTGGGCCGGGGCATCGGGGCGCCGTTCGGGTTCCTCGCAGGCTGGGCGATTATGATCGACTACATTCTCGTGCCGAGCCTGCTGTACCTGGTTGCGTCGGTAGCGATGACCGCCACGGTGCCAGCGATCCCAGTGTGGGCCTGGTTGGTCGGTTTCGTGCTGGCGAACACGATCGTCAACTCGCTCGGCATCAAGATGACCGCCGCGTTCACCTGGTTGATGCTGGTCGGCGAGCTGCTGGTCCTGGCGGTCTTCATCGGCGTCGGCGTGTGGGCCGTAGCGTCTGGCAAGGGCCACTGGACGTGGGAACCGCTCTACAACCCGCACACCTTCACCTGGTCCATCGTGCTCGCCGCGACCGCGGTGGCCGTGCTGTCGTTCCTCGGCTTCGACGGGATCTCCATGCTCGCGGAGGAGTCCCGAGAAGGCGGCCGGCTGGTCGGCCGCGCGATGGCCGGAGCGCTGCTGGTGGCCGGGCTGCTGTTTATCGTTCAGACGTGGGTGGCCGCGATACTCACCCCCGACCCGCAGGCGCTGATCGCCAACGGGGATGCCGGTGGCACCGCGTTCTACGATGCGGCTCGGGTCGCGGGCGGTCCGTGGCTGGCCACCCTGTGCGCGGTCGCGACCGCCATCGCCTGGGGACTGCCGGACTCGATGGTCGCCCAGGTCGCGATCTCCCGGCTGCTGTACGCGATGGCCCGTGACAAGCAGCTCCCGAGCTTCCTGGCGAAGGTGTCCCGCAAGCACAACGTGCCCCGCAACGCCATCCTGCTCGTCGCCGCCGTGTCCCTCGCGTTGGGCCTGTACATGAACAGCCGCAGTGACGGCATCAGCCTGCTCGCCAGCATGATCAACTTTGGGGCTTTGACAGCGTTCCTGCTGCTGCACCTGTCGGTGATCGTCTGGTACATGATCCGCCGCCGCAGCGGCAACGTGGTCGCGCACCTGATCATGCCGCTGATCGGCGCAACGATCCTCGGGTTCGTCATCTGGAACGCCAACGTCGCCGCGCAGCGCCTGGGCTTCGTGTGGATCGGGTTGGGCGTCCTCGTCCTGCTCGGCATGTACGCCACGGGCCGACGACCGAGGCTTTCCGGGATGGAATCCGCCCGGACTGACACCAGCCCTGTCCGCGAGGCGGTGTAAGGATGGGCGAGATCATCACCTACTCGCCGCAGCCCAACGAACTGGGCTACACCTTCGGCGGGCGGGCACCGGTGGCCCAACTCCGGTCCGGTGACGTGCTGCTGGTGGACACTGAGGATTGCTTCGGCGGTGCCGTGCGGACCGTGGACGATCTGCCGTCGAAGGTCTGCGAAATGCCTTACTTGAACCCGGTCACCGGGCCGTTTCTCATCGAGGACGCCGAACCCGGCGACACCCTCGCGGTGCACTTCCTGGACATCGCCCCCGCCCGGGACTGGGCCGTGTCCAGCACCTTCCCCCACTTCGGCGCGCTGACCTCCACCCACACGACGGCGAGCTTGCAGCCGCCGCTGGAGGAACGGGTGTGGCGCTACGACATCGACACCACCGCCGGACTCGTGCGGTACCACGCCCGCAACAGCGACTACAGCGTCGACCTGCCGCTCGAACCGATGCACGGCACCGTGGGCGTCTCGCCCGGCGGGTTCCAGGCGCTGACCACGATCACCTGCGACGTGCACGGCGGCAACATGGACACCAGCGAGCTGCGCGCCGGTACCACCTTGTATCTGCCGGTCTTCGTGCACGGCGCGTTGCTCGCGCTCGGCGACGGGCACGCCCGGCAGGGCCACGGCGAAGTGTCTGGCGTCGCGGTTGAGACCGCCATGCGCACCGCCCTCACCGTCGAGGTACTCAAGGGCGTGGCGACGCCGACGCCACGGATCGAGAACGACGAGGCAATCATGTCGATCGGGTGCGCACGGCCGCTGGAAGACGCGTACCGCATCAGCCAACACGACCTCGTCGGCTGGGCGGGTGAGCTGACGGGCCTGGACGCCCTCGACGCGTACCAGCTCGTCGCGCAGGCCGGTACCGCGCCGGTGGGCAACGTGTGCGACCCGAACTACACGATGCTCGCCCGCATCGCCAAGGACCACCTACACGGCGCCGTCGCCTACGACGGCGTCCACGAGCGGCTACGTGCCACGCCGAGACCCGCGCCCGCCCGGACCGGCGAGCGATGACCGTCTACGCGAACGCTGACAAGGCCCGCCGCGTGCACACCCCAACACCACAGCCGATGGCTCGGCTCCCGCTGCACGCCGAGCTGTACCTGCTGGCGCACAACGACGACACCGGCGAGCTGCACATCAACGAGCAGTCCCTCACCATCGGATTAGCGGGAGCGATCCTGCTGGACCTGTGGCTCGCCGGCCACATCGAGATCGGCTGGACCTTCAATGAGTGGACGCAGCAGTGGAAGCCCGAGCCGGGCCGACTGACGCGGATCAAAACCGAGCCAGGCGGTGATCCGCTCACCGACGCAGCCCTCGCCGCCGTCGAGCAAACCGGACGCATGGGGCTGCGCGGGGATCAGACCCGGGCATGGCTTCGCGGCTTCGCCGCGAGCGGCCTGTACGAGCGGGTCCGCGCCAACCTGATCACCGTGGGGCTACTGCAACGCACCCGCCGCCACCGGTTCGCGGGACTGGTCAAGACCGAGACCTACCTCGCGGTCCACGACGCCTTCGCGGTACGTGCCCGCGCCCGAGTCCGCAACGCGGTCACCTTCCACGAACGGCAATCGGCGTACCAACACGAGGCACCTGACGACCAATGCGTAGCACTGTGCGGGCTGGTCGCCGTGTTGGAGCTGGCCGAGTACCTCTACGTCAGCGGCCTGTCCATCGGCCGCCTTGCCGAATGGCTGCGCTATGCCGTCGAACAGCACAAGAAGCCGACCATCAGCACGGTGATCACGGCGGTCGACGCCGGTCGCGGTGACCTCGCCGTGGCGGCGATGCGATGAGCTCGCCCCACGATCGGCGGCTGCGTACCGACATCGCGCCCTCCTTGAACATCGGCATCGGCTGGTACGGCGCAGGCCCCCGCCAACTCGCCACCGTGCCGTCCTCGCCGTGCAAGCCTGCCGACGCGATAGCCGAGGCGAGGCCCCCTTACCGCAAGGCAGGGCTCGACGCGCCGGCCGGCGTACCGACGGTAGGTCGGCTGTCGTCCAGGTCTCAGAGAGGTGAGCACTGATGAGCCGACATCGCGTTACCGGGCAACTGCTTGCTGAGCCGGGCACCGAGGTCAACCAGGTGCAGGGCCGCAACGCTGACGAAGCCCTCGCGGATCTGCTCGGGCATACGGAGCTGGAACGGCTGTACAGCATGGTGCTGGCCTTCCCCCGAGCAACCGATCGGCTTCTGTCCGAGCGCCGCGTGCCGGACCCTGTGGTGCGATATACCCTGCGCGCGGAGACGGCGCTGCGGCTAGATCGACCCCGCGAAGCTATGACGCTCGCGTCGGGCGCGGTGGATCACGCCGTACAGGAGGCGCCTGTCGACCCGGGTCGGCTGCTGCCCGCCGCGACAATCCTGGCCGACGCCGCTGTGGTGGCTGGCGCCCCGGACGCCGTCAGGAGCTGTATCGATCTCGCCGACCTGGCAGGGCAGTTCGGTGATGAGCACCGGGCGGCGGTGGCGGCCGGGCTGCACGCGGTGGCCGTCTACCAGCAGGAAAGCTGCCGCCAGGCCGCGCATCTGCTCGACCGTCTCGGTCGCGGCTGCACCGACAGCGGGATCGCCGCCGCGATTGCCTTGGCATGCGACACCGTCACGGTCTGCTGCGCCAGCAGAGATCAACCGCATTGGCCACCGGCGACGCTGCCGGTCATCACTTCAGGCGGGTTGGTCCAGTCCGCGCTCACGCCGCTCTTTCTGCCCGACAGGTTCCAACGATGGCCAGGCATCCACGACTGTCCCCTTACGTCGAGTTCGACGAGGTCATTGGTATGAGGGCTGCGCGCGAGGGGCTAATAATCGACACGACGGTGCCGCACCCTGCCCGCCGATACAACTACTGGCTCGGCGGCAAGGACAACTTCGCCGCGGACCGGGAGTCCGGCGACGCCATCGCCGTCCGTTGGCCAGACATCGTCTTCGCAGTCCGGGAGAACCGGGCGTTTCTGCAACGCGCCGTCCACTACGCCGCCACACGCGGGATTCGCCAGTGGCTAGACATCGGCACGGGTCTGCCCACCGCCGACAACACCCACGAAGTCGCGCAACGCGTGGACCCTGCCAGCCGCATCGTGTACGTCGACAACGACCCGCTGGTGCTAGTCCACGCCCGCGCACTGCTTAACAGCACACCGCAAGGCGCCACGGCCTACATCGACGCCGACCTACGCGACCCGAAGAAGATCCTCGCCGACCCCGACCTGAGCACCACCCTGGGTCTCAAAGAGCCCGTGGCGCTGAATCTGGTGGCGATCCTGCACTTCGTCCACGACAACGATCAGGCGTACGCCGTGGTCGAAACCCTCAAGGACGCGCTGGCACCAGGCAGCCTCTTGGTCCTATCGCACGGCAGCTACGACCTGATGCCCAGGGCGCACGTGCAGGCGCTAACTTCCGGCGACTACCCGGGGCAGGGCGACTTCCACGCCCGCACTCACAACGAGGTGAGCCGGTACTTCGACCGCTTTGAACTCGTCGCTCCCGACCCCGAGGACCCCAACGTCGACCTCGACAAACCCGAACTGGGTCTGGTCAGCGACTGGGGCCGCGCGCCAGGCGAAGAACGACCACCACCGCAAAGCGTGTCCACCTGGGGCGCCGTCGCGCGCAAACCCGAGCCTCGCCCAACCCGGGTAAGCCCTCCCCGGGCCAGCCAGCGCCAAGCCCCCGTCACGGCACCGACGCCGTGACGGGCATGCCGCGACCGCCCTCCATACACACGGCAATGCCCGCCGGTTACCCCCAACACCTCCGAAGCGAGCCAACGCGAAAGGTCACGGACCTGATGACCGACGACCTGACGTTTTCGCTGCTGAACTTCGAGGCAGGCGGATTACGTTCAGACGGAGTCCACGACTTCACCGGGCGGACCGGCGCGCTCCTGGACGATCCTCAGGCCGACGCGGTGGTCGTGCTCTGCGAGGCCAAGGGCTGGTACCGGGACGGGAACAAGCCGTTCTTGACGGCGATGCGCGAGCTTAGTGTCCTGTGTGGCCGACAGTACGTCGGGGAACTGCATACCGGGCCGATCGGCACCGCGATCATTTACGACCCGACCGTTCTCAGCCTGCTCCGCGGCGAAGATCCCCGCTTCCCCGACCTGCGTAACCGCGCCAGATTCGCGCTACGCACTGACGGCCTGCGCCACTTCGAGATCCGCGCGGAACACCGGTCGTATTCCGACAGCCGCGAATGGTTTGCCCGTGCGCAGCGCCTTGCGCAATACGGCACCAGCCACGTCCCAACCCTGGTCGTGGGTGACTTGAACGAAAGCCCGTCCGGACCCGATTTTCCGGATCTCGACTGGGATACGGTCCCGATCGCCGTGCGGGACTACATCGCCTACCGCAACGAGCACGGCGTCTGGGTACGCCCGGCCGGCGCCCGTTCACGTCGCGGCTCCATCGTGACGGACAACCGGAGCAGACGTGAACATCGTGCGCTGTCGCCGTCGCGGAGCTTGGCACGTTATCTGTTCGCAGGGCCGCTACGGTGCAGGCCCGGAAGTCTCAACCACAGCACAATCCGTCTGGAAGGTAGATCATGCCGGAACTTGCCAAGGCTGCGAGCCTCGCCGACCTCCAAACCTACGTACGCGAACTGGAGATCGAGCGTGGCTTCACGGGCAACACCGTCGAGCGGACAGCGTTGCTGCTCGGCGAGGAGATCGGCGAGCTGTTCAAGGCCATCCGCAAACAGGCGGGCATGCCGATCGACGCAAACAGCCGGGTCAGGAACGTCGATGAGGAACTCGCCGACGTGCTGATCTACGTATGCGCGATGGCCAACCGTTTCGGCATCGACCTGGAGACCGCGTTCCGGGAGAAGGAAGACCTCAACAAGAACCGGCAGTGGCAGGCATCGTCGGAGAACTGATCGTTAAGCGAGGCGGGGAGGGATCATGAGTGGGCGCCGGGGACTTTTCGTTGCTGTCGACGGGCCGAAGCACGTGGGCAAGACCACAGTCCTGGACGAACTCGTGCTGATTCTGCAAGCAGCCGGATTGACGGTGTTGCGGACGAAGGAGCCCAGCTCCGCGTTCGATCTGTCCAACGAGCAGGCCCACACCGGCGTGGATCTCGCCAGGCTGCTCGCCGACGACCGGGCCGAGCACGTAGCGGGCACCATCGTGCCCGGCCTGGCCGAGCACGACGTGGTGATCACCGACCGATACATCGCATCGATGCTGGTGTTCCAGGTCCTCGACGGGGTTCCGTTCGAGCAGGTGTGGGCCATGAACGAGGACTTTCCGCTGCCGGACCTCAACTTCGTGATGACGGCCAGCGAGGACACTATCAACCGCCGCCTGGACCACCGCGATGTGCAGACCCGCTTCGACCGCCAGCATCACGCCGCCAGGGAACTGGCCCAGTACCGGACTGTCGCCGGTTTCCTGGCCGGCCTCGGCGTTCGCATTGTCAAGATCGCCAACGACGACGACGTAACGCTGGCCGGCACGGCGACGGCGATGGCCGAGCCGATCATCGACGAGATCGGACGCCGACCATGACCCAACCACTCGCGGTCCCGGTCGTATCCGTCACCGACCCGGGCTCGGCGTTTGCGTTCGTGCTCGGTGTCTTGTTCAACCAGCGTATGCGCGCTGACGACGCCTGGCGCGCACCCTGGGAACTCGGCCGCCGGGTCGGCGCGCTCACCCCGGCCGCCTTCTTGGCCTTGGATCCTGGCGAGTTCGCGGCACAGTTCGCGGCTGTGCCAGCGATCCACCCGTTCACCAGGACCATGGCTGAGCGCGCTTATCGGGCGGCTGAGCTGGTCGACGCCGAGTACGACGGCGACGCCCGCCGGATCTGGACCGGCGTCACGGCGGCACAGTTCCTCGCCCGTCTTCAGGCGTTCCCCGGTATCGGCCGCCACAAGGCAACGGTGGCGCTGTTCATCGCTACGCGGGAACTCGGCATCACCGTCGGCGCGGACGGCCACAGCTACTCCATCAGCTGCTGCGGCAGCTTGGCCGACCGCTACCACCCCCACCACGAACCCCTGCTCACCTGACCCGCCCGCGTGGTTCCTACCCCTGGTTCGGAGGCACCAATGACGACCGGAACCCTGCTACCCGAAGTCCACTTCGACCCCGACACCCAGTGCTACAAGACGAAACCCGACCTCGCCGTGGCCGACCTGGTCGCCACCATGACCATGCCGCTGTCGGCCACCTACCAACTCACCCGCAACTGCAACCTCAAATGCGTGTACTGCTCCGAACCGCCCGGCATCCGGACCAGTTCCCTGGAACTGCACAAGGAGAAGATCGACAAGCTGGCCGGGATGCGCCGCATCATCCTGTCCGGCGGCGAACCCATGGACTACGAGCACTTCTGGGAAATCCTCGAATACGTCCAGGGCAAATTCGAGCTGATCGTGCTGTCCACCAACGCCACCCGGATCAAACACGACGAGGCCAACCGACTCAAAGGCATGGTCGACTACATAGACGTGACCGTGGACGGACCCCGCTACCAGCACAACCGCATCCGCGGCAGCTACAACGCCGTCGTCGAGGGCCTCATGCACGTCGCCCTGGCCGGCATCCCGCTGTCGGTCATCTGCGTCTACATGCCCGCCGAGAAACTGGACACCGGCAACCTGCTCAAGAAACCTCGACCAGGCAACCGCGACGTCATGCACTACATCTGTCAGCAAGGTGACCTGCTCGGCGCGAAGAAGGTCAAGATCCTCACGCCGATCCCGAAGGGCCGCAGTTCCGGCTTCTTCGAGGACTTCGCCACCGGCCAGCAACTGGACGACCTCGCCGAGTTTCTGGCCGGCGAAAAGGTCAAGAACGGCTGGCGCAGCCGCATCATCATCTCCGACTGGATGAAGATCGGCCAAGGCCACGCCTGGCTCATCGAGCCCGACGGCCGCGCCATCGCCAGCCCCGTCTGGGACCACCAAGACTGCCTGGAACCGTTCGGCAACCTCACCACCCAGACCGGCGCCGAACTGTGGAACGCCTACCCCCACAAGCAACAGCACCTCGCCAAGTACCTCGAACGCACGCTGATCGTGCGATGAGAATGACAGCGGCCGGCAGCCCGCGGGGCCACCGTCGTCTGGGACGCCGGAGATTTCCCAGCAAATTCGAGCGAGAGACCTTGGAGCACTTCCCTCATGTGTGGCGTCAACCACAACCTGTTCCCGAGACCCGGATATCTCATCGACATCTCCTGCGAAAGCATCGCGGCGAAGGTCCTGTTCACCCGCATGCTGTCGCACCACGCCGACATCGGACTCACCGCCGAGCAGATCACCAGCAGCGGCGGCAGCCTGCGGGTCGGCCTGGCCGCCCTGCGGGCTGCCGCCCGGCCCATCGCCCCATGGTACGACCAACCGTTCATCAGTTTCGGTGAGAACGTCGAGCTGCTGGACCGCGTCGGTGAGATCCTCACCGGACTGCCGGGCTGGGTGCGTGACCTGCTCGGCCCACAGTTGACCACCCCCCTACCGTCTCCGTAGCGGCCAGGCGGCCTGAACCGGTGGACAGCTTCGACAAACGCATCTGGTCGCCTGTCGGGTCACGGCCCCACATCGAGATCCCCGCCGCGCCGGCGGTCGCCGAGCTGGCCGCCGCGTACACCGCGCAGGCCGCCGCCTGGTGGGCCGAGCACGACGACCCCCGCGATTTCCACGCGATCGTCCGACCGGTCGCCCCCGAGTTCCTACACCTGACCGCGGGCTGGCTCGACCAGCTCACGGCCACGCTGGCCCCGGGCGCGTTCGACACGCTGCACGCTGTCCTGACTGACCGGCTCGCCGACCTCGAACCGTTCGAGGTCACCGTCGGTCCCGGCATCGTCGGCGCGGTCGCCCTCGAGCTCTACGTGGCGCCCATCCTGCAAGCCGCTGCCCTCGCCGCCACGGTCCGCGGCGCGATCCGCGACGTCTTCGGCGCGGACGCCGCACCCGAACCGCCGCCGGCGCGGCCGTGGCGACCGCACATCACCGCGTTTTACGGCGCAGCCTCGTTCAGCACCGACGCCCTGGCGTCGCGCGTCTTGTGCACCCTGGCCCCGGGCGAGGGGTGCTTGATCACTCCGGTCACTATGGCCGTGGACGCCGTGCTCCTGGTCGACCAGGACACCTGGGGCCCCGACGGTCTGGCGTGGAATCAGGACACCGCACGCCGCATCGCGCTCGGCGCGCGATGACCCGGGTGCCCGGTCGGCCGCTGACGCGGCTGGATACCGTGCCGCTATGACGACACCGCAACCCGCACCGACACCTGACAACCGGACGACGCACGCGATGCGGACCGCGGTCCTCGCACTGGTCCGCGCCTACCAAGACGGGGGTCGACCGCAGGTCCAGTCCGCCGAAACCCATCTGCAAGAGGTCACCGACCTGCCCGACCCCGACGGTGGTACGGACGCGAGCGATCCGTGCATGCCGCGTTCCCTCTGTCGGGTGCTTTCAGTCGCGCTGATCCCGCACGCGGCCGGCAGCGGGGATCCTTCGGGCGCCCACGCCCTGCGGCGCGTTTCGTCGCTCGTCCGCGACTGCCGTAGCCCTGCCGTCCCGATGCTCGTGCGTAACGCATCGTGGGTGCGCAACCGTCTTGCTCGTCGATGCGCCTGCCAGTGACCGCCAAAGGGAAGTACCCAGCGGGCGAGTACCCAAGCGGCTCACCGGTCGCGGCTTGCACCCTGACGACTTGCGCGGGTGCGGCGAGGGCTGTCAGCCCAGGATGAGGCCGGTGACGATGGCAATGGCTTCGCGAAGCCCGGCAGCGCGCTCACCGGTCGCACCCGCGGCGGCCGCGTCGAGCGCTGCCAGGACCTCGTTGGAGTCCAGGTCGGTGCCGGGTTCCACGGTGTGGCCGCCGACCTGGACGGTGCCATCGGTACCAAACCGCAGGTCACCGATCGTGTGGCCCTGGATCAGACCGCCGCTGACCACGGCCGAGTCTCCGACGATGTTGACGACGCCGTCCTTACGTTCGTTGGTCATAGTCGTCACTATAGGCATCGGTGTCATGGTGCTGTTCCTGACGGGAGGCCGCCCCCGGCGTGAGCCCGCGGCTCATGTCGGAGCCGTTGGTGTCGCCCGGCGCGAACCTGAGGCAAACCCTTGACAGCCGGCGGGTGCGTGCTCGCGCGGACCAGACGTCCCGCTGGGCACTCCAGCCGTCCGTATTGCGACGTAACGCGATAGCGCTCTCACAGATGACCAGCGGGATCGAGTAGCAGCCCTCTGGGCACCGCATCGGCAGTTTTTCGTCGGCACGGCCGGGATCCCGAAGGCGGCGTCGGTCAGGTCAGGAATCACGGTTCCGTGATTTGGACCATCGAACCACTCCACCTCAATCCGGCCGGAATCGAGCCAAAGATCGATGGAGGTAACGTCCGGAATACGGAAGAGGAGATGGCGGCGCAGCAAACCGGATCCAAGGTCGGTCAGCGTGGTGTCGACACGGTGGGTTGCGTATCCCGGGTCGTACTTGCGCGCAAACGCCTCTTCCTGTGAATGAATACTGGCAGGTCGGGTGTGCCAGAGGCCTTCGGCGTCGTCGTAACGGCCGTCGCTGACGGCAACCGCCACCGCGTGACTTGCCGACCGGCTGGCGGCGGATGCTGACCGCGAGCACGTGCCTGTCGAGCGGCACGTCGGGCGAGTGCTGATGGACTACCGCGGGCGCCGGGGCCCGACTTCATCGGTCCCGATTCTGATCGTCTTGGCTGAACCGTGGAGCGTTGGAGGGCGCGGACGTGCGACGCTTGATCGGATGCAGACCGTTACGGGCCTCCTCACCGCCGCCGCGGGGCTGATCATCGGGGCGGCTCTCTCGGCGTACGCGCTGATGGTCCCGGCCGAGGGGCGGCTTCCCGGTCTGTCGCTCTCGCCACTCGTGGAGGTTCGGCCTCGCTGGGTGGTAGCGCTGGGCGCGGTGATCGCTTGCGCCATGTCGGTGGTGATGGACGCCGCGCTGGGGTGGTCTCTGGAGTTCTGGGTGTTGTGGCTTCCTGGACTGCTCGGTATCGGGCTGGCGATCGTTGATGTGCGGCGCCGCCGGTTGCCCTTCGTGATCACTGGCGCGATGTATGCCATCTCCGCGCCGGCGATCGTCGCGATCGCTGTGATCAGCGGCGATTCGGCGCCGGTGATTCGAGCGGTCGTGGGAGGGATCGCCGCTATTGGCGTGTTGTTGGTGGTGGCCCTGGCGTTGCCCGGGCAGCTTGGGTTGGGCGATGTGGTGATGATCGGTTGGATCGCGATGACGTTGGGCTGGCTCGGCTGGGAGCGACTGGGTGTCGGGCTCCTGGCCGGCCTGCTGCTGCAGGCCACCGCGGCTGCCACGCTCATGGCGTTACGTCACCGGGCCGTGGAAGGCGGACTACCCATGGGGCCGACGCTCATCGCGGGGTGGCTGGTGGGCGTCGTCGGGCTGGTAACGGGGTGACGCCGGGAAACGGGCCATCACCGGCGTTCGACTCTCGATCAGCTTGGCGATTCGGCGGCCTACGCGGGCTTGACGCTATTCGCGTCCTCTGATGCGTCCGCGGCGCTTGCGCCAGAACTTGTCGAGGTCGTGGAAGAGGTCCAGGCCGTCTGACGTGATTCGGTACGCGTGCCGGTCGTCGGCGTCATGGACGATCAGCCCTTCCTCCTGCAAGCGCCCGAGCACGGTGGTAAGGGCTGTTGAGTGCACCTTCTCATGGCTGGACAGCGTCAGCTGGCATTGCAGCTCCGAGTAGCGGCGGGGCCCTGCGGCGAGGGCCGACAACACCTCGGTAGTCCACTTGGGCGACAGCATGTTGATGCCCTCGCGGATGTGATCGGTCAAGCGCCACTCACCTCCCCCGTGGAGCGCCCGACTCCACGATGATCGAGAGTATGCCCTGCCCACAAGGCATTTACGACGCTCGGCAGGTATCCGTTTGGCGACTCGCTGACCAGCCATCCGGGCGTACAAGATGCGAATATCTGACTATTTGCAACTAACGATCCCGGTATCGCACGGTGTGGAGATGCAGCCATACGGCTCGAAGGTGTCGACTCCACGCAGGGCGACGCGGCGATCTCCGGCGATGGCGACGTACCCAATTTTCCAGTTCCAGCAGGGCGACGGCGGCTCCCTCACCGTCGGCTGTCAACGTCAGCTGCGACTCGGGGCCAACGCCATCGAGTGAGCCGCGCCCCGTGACAAGTCCGGCGGCGGCAAGCGCGGGAACAATCTTGACGACGTCGGCTGCGCCGGGGCGCCCGAGCTCGGCCACCGTCGCGGTGCCCGCCTTCGCGTGCAGGGCAAGGATGGTCTCTGCGGCGCCCGGCTGCGCGACGATGTCGATCAGCTCACGTGCGGGAACGTCGTGGTCGCTCATCGATGGGCCTACCTCTCTCGCGACCACATTTTTTTCGGCAGTTTAGCGGTGACGCTCAGTACAACACGCGTCAGGAAAGCGACAGTTTGGGGATGCGGTTCGCGAAGTTTCGATCGATGTTAGTTGTGACGAGACACGTGCTTTTTGCCACGTGCATTGAGACCACAAGGGATTGCGGAGGGATGGGGTAGTCGTGCTATCAACGTTCCGTGACCTTGCTGTTGGCCAGCCGAGGCCCCTGATCGGGTAGGCCAACTGGGTTCGGTGAGGTCACCACTTGGCACGGGGAGGGCAGCCTGGTGAGGAACCGATCATCGACCACGACGACCTTTGTGCTGACGGCGATCGCTGTCACCTTGGCTGCCGGCGGCTGTCGTGCCGAAAAGTCCGCCACGCAGCCCACTTCGCCCATGCCCTTGGCTTCAAATTCTGCGCGGAGCGTTGAGCCTGAGCAGGACGCCATTTCCGCATACCGCGGGATGTGGGCGGCGTTCGTGGAGGCCGGCAAGACGGCGGACCCGGATGCCCCAGATCTCCGCAAATACGCCACTGATGAGGCTTTGAAGCGAATCGTTAGCGCGCTGTTCACCAATCGCGAGCACAAGCAGGTGCTTCGCGGCGATCTGGTGATTGACCCAAAGGTCACTGCCACTTCTGCCAGCCAGGTGACAATTCTCGACTGCGTCAACGACGAGAAGTGGCTCGTCTACAACGCTTCAGGCGGTCTGTACAACAACGTTCCTGGAGGTAGGCACAAGACGACCGCGACCGTGAAACCGGCAGACGGCGTGTGGAAGGTCAGCACCTTCGCGCTGGAAAAGGCCGGCACATGTTGAGGACTGCGTCTCGCCTCAGCGTCGTCGGTCTGATAGCGGCCCTTGTGCTAGTCATCGCGCCCGCCGCCTCCTACGGCGACGGGGCGGCAGGTGGGGTTGAGTGCTCGCAGACGAACCCGGCACCCGGTTGCGACGCTCATGCCGGCACCGGCGGCAATGGTGGTTCGAACACGAGCGAGGGCCACTCGTCGGGAGACGGGAAGTGCCGCAACCCGGCTGGGCAGGAAATCCCATGTGAGCGGGATGGAGCCTGGGCGGGCGCAGATGGTTGTTACTACATGCCAGTGGACCCGTCGCCCGAGACGATCGCCGCACTCGGAGGTCAGCCCGGCGGTAAGGGCGGCTGGTATCTGAAGACGTGCTACGGCACGGACGGTGCTGCGGAGACAGGGCTCGGCGGCCCGGTATGGGTTGCGGGCGCCGCGCCGGTGATCTCGCCGGCAGAACTGGCTCGACAGGCGCGGGCACGGCTCAACCTGCCGCAGGTCACGACCAATCTGAGTCCTCACGGTGACCAGCTCGTAGGGCTTCCTACGTGGCTGGCGTTGGAGCGGTCTTCGTGGACTCGGCAGTCGGCGACCGCCGCGGTGCCAGGCGTGTCCGTGACAGCCACGGCTCGACCGGTCTCGGTGAGCTGGGTGATGGGTGACGGCACAACCGAGTTGTGTGCCGGTCCGGGAACGGCGTGGTCGCCCGGTACTGACCCGGCGAAGGCGTCACCGGACTGCGGTCACACCTACCGCCGTTCGTCGGCTGGGTCACCCGGCGCGGCGTTCACCGTGACGGTGACAGTGACGTGGGAGGTGACCTGGGCTGGCGCTGGCCAGACCGGGACGGTGCCGGGGTTGACGACGACCGGCGCGGTACAGGTTCGAGTTCAGGAGTCTCAAGCGGTCATCAGGCCGTAGCGATCGGCGCCGTTGGAAGCGCCAGTTTCGGGAGGGCAGCGTCATGGCGGTGGGTTCCGTGCGCCCAAATACAGGTCTTGAAGATCGTCCGACGGTTGCTGCGCCGCGTGCGGGGCGGGGGCCGTGGCGGGCCGCTCGGCGTAGGCGGCGGATGCCGTTCGTGGCGTTGGGCTCGCTGTTGGTCATCGTGTGTGTGCTGGCCTACGCCTACGGGGCGGTGCGTCTGGGCGATCGGGTGGAGGTGCTGGCTGTGGCCCGGTCGGTGGCGGCCGGGCAGGCGATCAGCGCGTTGGACCTGACGCAGGTGACGGCAGCGCAGGACCCCGGCGTGCAACTGGTGCCCGCGTCGGCGGTCGCGCAGGTGATCGGCCGGACGGCGGTGGTGCCGCTGCTGCCGGGCACCCTGCTGACCCGCGCGCTGATCGGGGACGCGGCGTTCCCGCCGGCCGGCAAGGTGACCGCCTCGGTCGCCCTCAAGCCGGGCCAGTACCCGCAAGGTCTGGCCAGCGGCGCGCGGGTGGCGGTGTACGTCTCGGCGAATCCCGCGCAGAACGGGCGGCCGGCGCCGGCAGCCAGCGCCCCGACGCGGCTGCAGGCGGTGGTGCTCGGGGTGGACTTGGCTGGCGACGGTCAGGGCGCCACCGTGATCACCCTCCTGTTGGACGCCTCCGACGGGGCTCGGTTGGCCGCCGCCCCAGCGGGTGGCGTGGTGCTGATGCAGACCGCGCCGGCGGGGAGCTGACTGCCATGGCGATGTGGGCTGTCTGCTACATCAAGGGTCGTCACGGCGCGACCACCGCCGCCGCCGGGTTGGCGTTCGCCGCGCCCCCGCATGCCCATGCGGTGGTCGTGGAGTGCGACCCGGCGGGCGGCGACCTCATGCGCCGACACCGTCTCGCGGCCATGCCGGGACTGGTGGGGCTGGCCACCGCCGCACGGGGCGACGCGACCACCGCGCAGGCCCTCGCCGGCTCGGTCCAACCGTGGCGCATCGGTGACCGCACGATCGACGTGGTCGTGGCCCCGTCAGGCGGGGCGCAGACCCGGGTGGCGCTGTCGGTGCTGGCCCGCCCCGGACAGAACACGCTGAACCCGCCGGACCGGCTCGTGATCGCCGACTGCGGCCGGTTGGACTTCACGTCGCCGGCCCGGCCGCTGCTGGCCATGGCCGACGCGGTGCTGGTGTTGACCCGCGCCCGCGCCGACGAGCTCGCCCACCTGCGTGAACGCCTCGCCGACCTCGTGGACGTCGCCGCCGGGCGGCTCACCATCGTCCTCGCCCCGGGCGGGGTGTACCCGCCGGCCGACGTGGCGGACGTGGTCCGCGGGCATCTGGTGCGAGAGTTGGCCCGCGACGGCGACGATGCGCGCGTGTACGGGCCGCTGCCTGACGACCGGCAGGCGGCGGCGGTCCTCGCGGGTGACCTGGTGGCGGGCCGGCGGTGGCGGCGACTGCCGCTGATGACCGCACTGGAGCGGTTGGCCGGCAGATTGGGGCCCCGACCGGCGACCGCGCCCCGTACCCCAGCCGATCGCACGGCGCCGAGGGAGACGTCTCGATGAGCTACCCCTTCGCACCCTTCCCCGTCGCCGACGGTTCAGCCACGACCGGCAACGGCCACCGGCACAACGGCCGCCACCACGCCAACGGCGCCGGGACCGGGACAGACTCGAACGAGAGCGCCGTGGCGCAGCGCATCCGCCGCGAGGTGGCAGAGCGGCTTACCAAGGTCACTCGAGAGCGGGAGGCCGGCGCGGGGACGCCGATGTCGGCGGCGGAGCGTGAGGCGGCCACCCGCCGGCTGGTCACTGAGGCGCTCGACGCGTACGCCACGGCGGAGATGGACGCCGGCCGCCCGCCGCTGCGCCCGCAGGTGGAGTCGCGGGTCGGGCGTGCTGTGGTGGACGCGCTGCTCGGCGCGGGCGGCCTGGAACCTTTGCTGCGCGATGAGCGGGTCGAGGAGATCCACGCCTTCGGCTTCGACCGGGTGTTCGTGCGCTACACCGACGGCACGCGGGCGCGAGTCGCGCCGATCGCGGACAGCGACGAGGCGATGATCGACCTGATCCGCCGGTTGGCCGCCGACGCCGGCCGTGCCGAGGCCGGCAGCGAAGGCGGCCAGGAACGCCGCTGGGAACGGGCCGCGCCGATCCTGAACCTGCAGCTGCCCGACGGATCCCGGCTGCACGCGGTGATGGCGGTGACGAAACGCCCAGCACTGTCGATCCGCCGCCACGGCTACCTCAAAGTCACCCTCGCCGACCTGCAGCGGTTGGGCACTATCAACACCGTCCTGCGCGAGCTGCTCGGGGCCGCGGTGCTGGCCCGCCTCAACACCGTCGTCGCTGGACGCACCGGCGCCGGGAAAACCACGACGCTGCGGGCGTTGGCCTCAGCCATTCCCGCGCAGGAGCGGATCGTCACCATCGAGGACACCTACGAGCTCGCCCTCGACGCGGACATCAACGCCCACGACGAGGTCGTGCCGTTGCAGGCCCGCGAGGCCAACATCGAAGGCGAAGGCGTCCTCGACATGGCGGCCCTGTTCCGCGCTGGGCTGCGGATGTCACCGGACCGGGTCATCGTGGGCGAGGTCCGCGGCCACGAGATCATCCCAATGCTCAACGCCATGAGCCAAGGCAACGACGGCTCCCTGTGCACCATCCACGCCTCCTCGTCGGCCGGGGTGTTCAAGAAGTTCGTGTTGTACGCCGCGCAGTCCCCGGAGCGCCTCGACCCGGCCACGACGAACCTGCTCGTCGCCGACGCCGTCCACCTCATCGTGCACCTCGGGTTCGCCGCCGCCGGCCGGCGTGTCGTCACCTCCGTGCGGGAAGTCCTCGACGCCGACGGGCTCACCGTCGCCTCCAACGAGATCTTCAAACCCGGACCCGACGGGCGCGCCGTGCCCGGATCCCCGCTGTCCACGGGGCTGTTCGCCGCGTTGACCGCGCACGACTTCGACCCGGGCCTGCTCGACGACGCCCGCACCGCCGGTGATGGGGGGTGGTCCTGGTGAGCCTGACGATGCCACTGGCGGCCGTGCTGGGACTGGGAACCGGGCTGGGGCTACTGCTGCTCATCGCCGGGTTGACCCGACGCCCAGACGCCCGTCCGGATTCCAACGCTGGCCCGACGTGGCTGGAGAGCCTCACCGAGCGGCGGCCGGTCGACCGGCGCCGGCTGGCGCTGTGCCTAGCCGTCGGGCTGCTGGTCGCGGCGGCGACCCGCTGGCCCGTCGCCGCCGCGCTCGCCGTCGGCGCGGCGTGGGTGCTGCCGGAGATCATCGGCCCGGACCGGGGCCACACCCGACGGGTCGCCCGGATCGAGGCCGTCGCGACGTGGACGGAGGCGCTGCGCGACAGCCTGTCCGGCGCCGCCGGCCTGGAACAGGCCATCACCTCCAGCGCCATCGAATCCCCCGAGCCGATCCGCGACGAGGTGTCCCGCCTTGCCCTGCGACTGCAGCGCGGGTGGCGACTGCGCGATGCCTTGCGGGCCTTCGCCGCCGAGCTGGCCGACCCGACCGCCGACCTGGTGGTGGCCGGGTTGCTGATGGCCGCCCGGGGCAGCGCCGGTCAGCTCGGCGATGTGCTCGGTGAGCTGGCGGCCTCCGCCCGGAAGAAAGTCGCGGTGCGACACCGGGTGGCGGCCGGCCGGCAACGCAACCGCACGTCCGCCCGCGTCATCGTCTGCGCCACCCTCGTCATGGCCGTTGGGCTTGTGGTGCTGAACCGGGGCTACCTGGCCCCGTTCGACACCGCCGCCGGGCAACTCGTCCTGCTCGCCGCCGGTGCCATGTTCGGGTTCGCGTTCTGGTGGCTCGCCAGGCTGATGCGCGACGTGGACACCGCCAGGGTGCTCGGCGGGGTCGCCACGCCCGATCCCGACGTTGAGGCGGTGCGGTCATGATCGGCGAAGTCTTGCTCACCGGAGTCGGGACGGGCCTGGGTCTGTGGCTGATCGTGGTCGGGTTGTTCCCCCGCCCGCCCCGGCTGGACAAGGCCCTCGACACTCCGCACGGGCTGACACCCCTCCCTAGGTCCGCCGCCGACACCCAGGCGGGGTGGGCGGGTCGGTGGGGGCGGCCCGCCGTACGGTGGCTGCTCCGCCTCGGCCTGCCCACCGCCGGCACCCGCCGCGACCTCGCCACCCTCGACAAGCCCGTCGACGTGCACCTCGCCGAACAAGCCACCGCCTGCGTGTTCGGGCTGCTTCTACCGCCGGTGGCGGCGACGCTGCTCGCGGTCGCCGGCATCAGCGCCGGGCTGGTGCTGCCGGTGGGGGCGTCGCTGCTGCTCGGTACGGCCGGGTTCTTCGCCCCGGAGCTGTCGGTGCGCGGCGACGCCGCGAAGCACCGGGCGGCGTTCCGCGACGCGCTCAGCTCGTTCCTCGACCTGGTCGTGATCAGCCTCGCCAGTGGGGCCGGGGTGGATCAGGCCCTCGACGAGGCCGCCTCGGTCGGCTCCGGTCCCGCCTACGCGGAGCTGCGCTACGCCCTCACCGAAGCCCGGCTGTCTCGGGTACCGCCGTGGGACATCCTCGCCGTTCTCGGCCGCCGCGTCGCCGTCCCCGAGTTGCAGCAGCTCGCGGCGACCGTGGGCCTGGCCGGCAGCGAAGGCGCGAAGGTCCGCGCGTCGCTGCGATCCCGGGCCATCGCGCTGCGGGATCGGCAACTCAATGACGCCGAAGGCGACGCGAACGCCGCCACCGAACGCATGGCCCTACCCACCGTCGCCCTCTTCGGCGGCTTCCTGATCTTTCTCGGCTATCCAGCCATGGCCGCCGTCCTCGGCGGCCTCTAAATCTGCCGTGGGTTCACCAATGTCATCCACAGCAATCACATCCAAGGAGGCCCTCGACATGATCGGCCGAACCGTCTATCTCGCCAACCTCGTCGGACTGCTGCTCGCGATTATCGGCGCCATCCTCTACCGCCTCGTGGCCTGAGCACCGAGCACTCCAGAAGGGAGCAACGTCATGATCGTTACCGGCCTGGCCGCGCGGATCCGCTGGCTGCGTCCCCGACGGCACGAGCCGTCGATCGAGGAGGTCGAGGGGCACGGCGTCCTCCTCGGCCCGGAACCGCTGGTCGTGATCATGATCGCCGTCCTGATCGTCGTAGAGGCGCTCACCCTTGGCCTGCTCGCCAGGTTCCTTCTCACCTAACCGGGCGCCCTGGCGCCATCCGCCGCCACGATCAGCGACAAAACCAGCACGACCACCCATCGAAAGGATCCGAACAGGAGGCCCACGCATGTCCCTTCTCATTACCTACCTCACCGCCGAGATCCGGCACCGCTGGCAGCGGGTGCGCGAAACCAAGGACGGCGGCTACTCCACCGAGGCCGTCCTGGTGACCGCGCTGCTGGTGACGCTGGGGATCTTGGTCATCGGCGTGATCGCCCTGAAGGTCACCAACAAGGCCAACAGCATCAACCTCGGATGACCCCATGCCGGCGCTGATGAACACCGCAGACTGCCGTGCCGAGCCGCCGCAACCCCCGTCGGCGCTCGGCACGGCCCGGCGGCGACGCGCCCACCGGCCGAGGACATCGTGGCTGGGTGCCCGGTGGCGGCGGGTCGCGGCCCGCCCGGACGCGGGCGGGGCCACCGCCGAGTTGGTCATCGCCATGCCGCTGCTGCTGCTCATCATCATGTTCATCGTGCAGGCCGGCGTGTGGATGCACGCCACCCACATCACCCAGGCCGCCGCCACCCGCGCCGCGAACGCTGCCGCCGCGTACGGCGCCACCATCGACGACGGCCAACGCGCCGGCACCGACACCCTGACCGCGATCGGCAACGGCGTACTCAACGACCCGTCGGTGTCGGTCACCCGCACCGCCACCCAGATCCGCGTCGAAGTATCCGGGAGCGCCGAGACCGTCGTCCCAGGCATGCATTGGACAGCCCGAGCGGTCGTGGTCCGCCCAGTTGAGCGTTTCGTGCCGGACCTTGCGCAGGGCGGGTGAGGACCATGCCCTCAACAGCGCAGCGCGTCCTCCGGGCCAGGATCCGCGCCCTCGTCGCCAATGGCGACCGGGGCTCCAGCACGACCGAGATGGCCCTGACCACCCCGCTGCTCGTTGCGATTCTGCTTTTTGTCGTGCTCTGCGGACGCCTGGTCAGCGCCCAGATGGACCTCGACGCAGCCGCCAGCAGCGCCGCCCGGGCCGCTTCCCTCGCCCGCACCGAGCCGGCCGCCCGCGCCGACGCCGACCGCACCGCCCGCGACACCCTCACCGCCCGCCGCGTCACCTGCCAGCAGGTCGACGTGACCGTCACCGGGAACCTGCGCCCTGGCGGTGCGGTCACCGTGCGGGTGTCGTGCACCGTCCCGATGTCGGATTTGACGCTGCTCGGCGTGCCCGGCAGCCGGGCTCTGGAATCGACCGCGACCTCACCCATCGACCGGTGGAGGGGATCCACATGAGACACCGACTCCACGCCACCCTGCGGCGGGTCCGCGAGCGCACCGGCGGTGACAGCGGTCAGGTGACCGCGTTCGCCACGATCATGACCATCGCTCTGCTCCTGGTGGCCGGGCTGGTCCTCGACGCCGGCCTAGCCCTGTCGGTGAAAGTCCGCGCCCTCGATGTCGCGCAGTCCGCCGCCAGGGCCGGCGCGCAGGAACTCAACCTCGCCAAGTACCGCGCCAGCAACGTCGCCGAACTCGACCCCACGCAGGCCGCGGCGACGGCCCGCGCCTGGCTGACCACGGCCGGGTTCACCGGCGAGGCCACCGCCACCACCCAAACCGTCACCGTCACCGTGCGCGGCGCGAGCCGCACCCAACTCCTGCGACTCGTCGGCGTACCGCAACTCGCCGTGTCCGCGTCGGCGACTGCGACCGCCGTGCACGGCGTCACCGGCCCGAACACCTGAACGCCCTGAGTACCGGAAGGACACAGCCGATCATGATCCGAGCCTTGGCCGCCGTCGGACGGCTCCTGCGTGCCCTGATCGCGTTCGCCGTCCTCGGCGGGCTCCTTGCCGGGGGCCCTTGGCTGTTCGTCCATGTCGTCGGGTGGCCGATGGCCTGGATCGGCTGGCCCACCGCCGCGCACCTACCCGGCCTCGGCGACATCATCACCGCGGTCACCAACCCCTGGTCCGACACCAACATCCTTGCCATCTTCGCCACCCTCGGCTGGGTCCTCTGGCTCCAGTTCTGCCGCGACATCGCCATCGAGGTCATCGAGACGTGCATCGACGTAGCCGACGCACGCCACGGCCACACCCGCGAACCGACCGGTGGGCACGGACCCATCCGGTGGGTCGCTGCCGTGCTCATCGGCGCGATTGCCGGAGCTATTCTGTCCGACACCCTGCGCGCCGGGATCAGCCCCACCCAACCCGGAGCCGCAGCCGCCGCGGACGCCGCGGCCCGGCGGCCCGCCGTCGCGGTCGCGTCCGCCCGACCCGCCCCTGCCGTCGCAGCGCCGGCCCCGGCGGGGCCTCGGCCCGCGCTGGCCGCGCACACCACCGCCATCACCGGCACCACCGCCCCGATGAGCGGCATTGCCGGAACCGGGCACCTGCCAGCGTGGGCGCAGCAGGCGCCGGGCGGGGTGCATCACGTCGTCAAGGGCGACAACCTCTGGGACATCGCCCAACATGAACTCGGCGACCCCAACCGGTGGCGTGAGATCTACGTCCTCAACCGGGGCCACGTGCAAACCAACGGCTACGCCCTCACCGACCCCAACGAGATCCACATCGGCTGGGTCTTCGCCCTGCCCGTCGGCGGCCACCGCGCGTCCATCGACGTCGGGCTGTCCAATACTGCGAACAGCCATGCGGACACCACTGCCGGCCAGGCCACGGCATCCGTCCAGCTCGCGGCGAACAGTTCGGCGAACGCCGGGACGGCGACGCTCGTCATTCGGGGGTGCGGCTACGCGCACAAGGTCGCCAACAACGAGTCGCTGTCGCGGATCGCCGAGCAGTGCCTAGGCGACGCCGACCGGTGGCCGGAAATTTTCCGCCTGAACAAGGGCCACCACTGGCCGACGGTCAGCGGGCACACTGAACTGAGCAACCCCAACCTGATCTTTCCCGGCTGGGTACTGATGCTCCCCGACGACGCCACCCCGCCACCCGGCTCGCAGCCGGTCGAACCGCCCACCACCGAGCCGCCCACGTCGGTCCCCACGCCGGGTCAGTCCGTCGCGCCGTCGCCGACCGTCTCCGCGTCGGTCACGGCCCCGGCCGTCGCCGTGCCCAGCGTCGCGCCAACCGAGACGGCCACGACACCGACGCCGACCGGAAGCTCCCAGGTCACCACGACCGCCAGCGCGCCAGCCCAGAGCCCGGCGCCGTCGGAAGCCCAGGTAGCAGAATCTGACCAAAGCACCACCGATTCGAACTTCGTCGAGGTGGTCGGCGGGTTCGTCTCAGCGGCCCTCGCCGCCGGCCTGCTGTTCGCCGTGGCGATGGTCTGGCGTCGGCGTCGGCAGCGTTACCGGCCTACCCCAATCGACCAGGTCGGGCTCGACGATCCCGATCTCGCCCCGCCGATGGCGGCGCTGACCCACCTACGGCAGACGGTGCGCCGCAACCATCCAGAGCTGCTCAACACCCCCGCCACCGGCCCGACCGTGCGCGAATACGCCGCCGCCGGCACCGGGCCGGAGCTGCCGCAGTCCGGGCCCACGGGCGCCGAACTGGCCGGCGTCATGCACCTGCCGGTCTCGGCCGGCCTGGGCTTGGACGGGCCGGGTGCGCTGGATGCCGCACGCGGGTTGCTCGTCGCGAGTCTGACCGCAGGTAGCCCCGAAGACCCGGACGCCCAAGGGCAGGTCGTGATCCCCGGTTCGACCTTGGCTACCCTGCTGGGCATCTCAGCGGTGGATCTGCCCCGGATGCGCCGGCTCTTCGTCACCGCCAACACCGGTGACGCCATCACCGAGGTCGAAGAAGAGATCATTCGGCGGACCCGGATCGTCACCGACCATGACGTCGACGACATCGCCGCGCTGCGCGAAGCCCACCCGCTCGCCGAGCCGCTACCGCAGCTGCTCTTGCTCTGCGACGTCCCCGAACCGCGTCAACAACTGCGCCTTGCCAACGCGATCCGCCTCGGCGAGAAGGTCGATATCGGCGCCGCGCTGATCGGCGAGTGGACCCATGGCACCACGTTGACCGTCGCCGCCGACGGCGCCGCGTCCGGGGATGACGCCACCAGCCGCGTCACGGTGCTCGACACCGACGCCGCCACCGCTGTGCTGACCATGCTGGCCGAAGCCCACGGCGACAGCGTCGCGGTGACGGTCCCAGACGTACGGCCGCAGTCATCTGCCGACGTACGTCCGCCCGCCGTCGACGCGAGCGAGTCGGTCGCCGGGCCGCCGGTGCGGGTGCCGGCCCAGCGTTCGGTCCCGGCGCTGCCGCAGCACACCGATGGCGCGCAGGTCCAGCGGGTGCAGGTACGGGTACTCGGCGACCCGGTCGTCCTCGGCCGCGACGGCCAGCCGATGCGCGGGCTGCGCGGCAAATCCGTCGAACTGCTCGTCTATCTGGCGGTACACCGCGACGGCGCCGCCCTGTCCGACATCATGGAAGCTTTGTGGCCCGAGGCGACCTGGCGGCGGGCCAGCGAACGGCTGTCGAACAACGTTGGCAACCTCCGTGGGGTATTGCGCGCCGCGCATCCCAGCGCGGACACCGACCCCGACGACACCGGCACAGCCGACACCGATGACAAGGTAGGGGCGGACAAGGCGAAAGCAGCCGTCCGCAAGCCTGACCCGATCCCGAACACTGGCAGCCGATACCACCTGGACCCCGCCTTCGTGCAGGTCGACTGGTGGACCGTCCTGGACGAGTACACCCGGGTCGCCACCGCCAGTGACGATCAGGCCCGGCTGCATCATCTGATGGCCGCCATCACGACCGTCAGCGGACCACTGGCCCACGGCCAGGAGTACGACTGGATAGACACCGACCGCGAACATGTCCGCCGCCGGCTGATCAAACTGCACGCCCACGCCGCCGAGCTACTGGGCGATGACGACCCGCACCAGTCGAGGATTCTGTACGACAGCGCCTGCCTGCTCGACCCGCTCTCCGAGGAGCTGGCCCACCGGGCCATGCGGGCCGCAGCGGCCGTTGGCGACGCTGACGGCGTCCGCCACCGCCTCCACGTCCTGCGCAAAGCGCTGGAGGACGCCAGTCTCGACATCGACGACAGCACCGAGCAGCTCGCCGCCGAACTGCTGCGGGAGCTGTCGCCACCGAACCGGGCAGATCAGTAGTCGGCCATGACCATCGATACGCTTCCCGCCACGCAATGCGCCGCTGCGCTGACCGGCCGCCGGGGGCCGGGGTGACGCCCGTGGTCGCGGTCGCGGCAGCCGCAGCGATCGGGGCGCTCGCCAGGCCGTGGTTGCGGGCTCGGATCTTCGCTAACAGCGTCGCCTACGGACGTCCGCTCCGGCATGCCTGCCCGCGTTGCCATAACGACGTCGCCGCGACGAGGTCGGCTCGGCTGCCGGCGACCGGCTGCTGTCCGGGATGCCGGCGCCGGCTCGGGCCGGTCACCGGGCTGGTGGAGGCCACTGGCACCACGGTGCTCGCGCTGCTGGCCTGGACAAACCCCGACGCGAAAACCTGCGCCGCAGCGGCCCGGCCTGCCGCTCGACGCCCTGGGCCCGGCGAGCGACTGCTGTCATCGACGGGCCGCCGCTGGCCGCGCCCCGCACTGAATCGATCGGAGATAGACCCAAATGAAGGCTAAGCATTCCAAGACCACCCTCGTGGGTCTGGTGGCATTCGCGGGTTTCGCAGTGGTCATGGCCGCCATCGAGTACCTGGCGTTCCGCGGCCAGCTCGCGTTCGGCCAGTACTACATGCACTTGTCCGGATACGGGCTCGCGGCTACCTACCTGGCCCTTCAGGGCGGCATGCTCGCCACCGCGGCGCTGGGCCTGTGGTCCGTGCTCGCCCGCGACGGCTACGTCGGGCACCGCGTGTGGACGGCCATCTTCCTCGGCGCCGCCGCCCTGGCCGATTACCTGGGCGCCCAGGCGGCAGGCTGGCCCACGGTGGGCGCCCTGTACGTGGCCGGGTTCTCGTTCGCCGCGCTGCGGACCTGGCATGCGATCCTGCGCCGGCTGCGGCGGCGCGACATGAGCCCGACCGTGCCGTTTCTGCGCTTCCCGGCACTGCGCTGGGTGCTGGCGCCGGGCGAGACCCGCAGGGCGTTCCGGGTGTCCTACGTCGATGGCCTGGCCCCCGCGGAGGCTCTGACCCGCGTCCGCGGTGAGCTTGCCCCGCCGCCGGCGTTGCTGACCGATGACGGCCAGGACGTGCGCAAGCTCAGCAAGGCCGCGGCGATCGAGGCCGCGTACTCGGCGATCGGCTCGTACGACGTCGCCGCGGCGATGACCTGGCTGGGTGAACGCGGCGTGACCGCCAACCGTTCCACGTTTTACGACGTGCGTGACCGGCTAACCGCCCAGCGCCGTGCCGAACTGCACGCCGTCACCGCGGCCAAGGCGCTGCCGGCCGCCGCGGACGCGCCGGCGAAGGAGGCGGCACCCCGTAAGGCCGCCCCCCGCAAGGCGCCGCCGCCTGCCGTCACCGCCGAGCCCACCGGGGTCCCTGCGAGCGAGAAGGCGTGCTGACGATGAAAGCCCAGATCGAGATCTTCGGGTCGGCGCGATCGCGGCCTTCGGCATGGTTTTGTCCTTGTCGACTTGACGGTGCGTCGGCTGCCCGGATCCATCTGTACCAGGGATTCGCGCGCGGACCAGCCATGCTGCTTGGCGGCTTGCTCGTGTTCGCGCTCGCGGCCCTGCCGTAGATGCGCCCCACGAGCCGTTCCCGCCGACATCGCAGCACTACGTTTCGGAACTCATGCTGCGTGGGGCGCCTGCGATCCATCGCTGGTAGCTGTTCAGTAACGTTACGTGACGTCCGTGGATACAAAAAAGCGCCGGTCGTGCCGAAACGGGCACGTCGCATGATGACCACTTGGTGGGGCGGGCAGCGTGACCGCGGGACCTATGGGCAGGCGGCTGCAGCTGGTCTGACCACTGGCAGAACCGATATCCGAAGGGCGAGCGATGTCCTGACGGGTCAATCAGCGAACGTTCCGGCGTGGTGACCTGACAGGCGGGTGTTCAGCTGCTCGCCTGCCAGCGGCATGTCGGAGCGCCCAGCCTGCGATGCTGCGTTGGGTGGTGCCGTGTTGGTTTGGCGCTGGTTCGCCGGGTTCGCGGGCGCCTGTGGTGCCGGGCCGCCGTGCAGCTGGAGCTGCTGCAGTTGGGCGGCCCGGCTGTCTTAGCGTTCAATCGTCGTCGTCGATCCCGGCAGCGCATCGGCGGTCAGCGCAGTTGCCGCAGAAGCCGGACCATCCTTCACCGTCGTTGGGGTCTTCCTCACAGTCCTCGGTCCGGCAGCGGGACTCGTCGGCCTTGACCGCGATCACGGCCGCGTCGCCCGTCGCCGTCGTGCCAGTCGCGGACGAAGGTGTAGTGCGTCACCTGCGCGGACGTGGCCGGCTCCCCGCCACGGGCGCCCATCAGGCGTGCCCAAACGGGTCGCGGGTGGACATCCGTTCGCCGTTCATGTGGACCCGGCTGCCGTCGGGGTAAGTGACCTCGTGCCAGACGTCGTGCTCGCGGCCGACGTCGCCGGGCCAGTCGGCGACCTTGGTGACTGCGCCCTGCCGGGCCTCGTTGGTCCAGACCAGCAGACCCACGGTCACCAAGACGCCGTCGAAGGTGCGGTACTCGCGCACGCAGGCGTCCAATTCGTCGACGTCGTCCGCGGTGCCGTCGCGGTCCGGTTCGTCGGGCTGGCTGACACCCTGGTCCGCGTTGTCTGCCGATCCGTCGGCGGGCGGCGCGGGCGCTGCGATCGGGGTCGCCTGCCGGGCTTTGCGCAGCAGGGAGGCGAGTTCGAGGTGGCCGCCGTCCCAGGCGATCTGGGCGATGAACTGCCGCTCGGGCTGGTCGAGCTGCCCGACGTCGCCGAGGGCGGCGCGGATCAGTGCGAGGTTGTGCTGTTGCTGGCGGGCCGCTGCGGCGTGCCAGTCGATCGGCTCGTTGCTCACGCGCGTTTCCCTTCCGAGGTGCGCCCGTCCTGGCGGGCATGGCACTCGGGGGGAACCATTACGCAGGTGCGCTTGCCCCGTTCGGGGCGGCCACCTGATGGCGGTTCCCCCGGAGTGGGGTCGTGGTGCTGGCGTGGCGGTCATCCGGCGCGGGGTATCGCGCCGAGATGTGATGGCTGGTCTCAAGCGTTGCGGTCGCGCGCGGCGATGCCGCCTCTTGTGGAGGCGACCGAATCGATCTGCGGTTTCACCGCGCCGCTGTTAGCACCGGGCACGTTGTCGGCTGGCGCCGTCAGCGACCGTTTCCGTGCTCGGTCCGCAACGCGGCGTCCGCGGCGGTGAGGACCTGGTCGCCCAGCTCGTCGAGGGCGACCATAGAGACCGACTCGTCGGTGTGGTGGATCACCCGAGCGTGGGCGTACACCTCCACGGAGCCACCGGCCCACCACGCGTTGGCGGACTCGGGCTCACCGAAGAATCTGTGGTGAACGCCGTTCGCCTCGCGCAGCAGGTCGAGCCAGGGGCCGGGGCCGGTGTGCTGTCCCTGCGCGTCGAACGTCTTGGCGGGGAACTTGGTACTGAACATGTGCTGCCCTTTTCCAATGGTGTTGCGGATCGACACGCCAGTTGGCATGTCGAGCAATGAGGCGGAGGCGGGTGGGCGTCGAAGCTCTACGGTCGCGGGCCGGTTGTTGACTCCGACGTCCGCGCGGGGCCCATGAGAGCGGGCCGCAGCCGTTTACATCAATCGCCATCCCTCGATCGGGCCGGGTGCGCCGTGGCGCACCCGGTCGAACAGGTAGTTCTGCATGGCGGTGACGACGTGGACCTCGTCCGGCCCGTACTCGGTGCCGTCCGGGGTGTCGGCCGACCGGTGCCGCCAGCCGAACATGGCGTGCATGAGGCTGCCGGCGGGGTCGAGGTTGAACGCCGCGCCCATGACTTCGTGTCCGATCTCGCCCTCACCGGCGAACCAGCACGTGATCCACGACCAGGTGTAGGCGTCGGCGATCTTCTTCGCGGTGCGGTCGTCGATGAGAGTCAGAGTCTCCTGCTGCGCGATGAAGCCGCAGTGCCGGACGACGGCGGGATCGAGCTGGTTGAACATGCGCGGTTGCCTCTCTGTAGGTGAGGTGTGCGTTCGGTAGGCGCGGTGGGACGAGCAGCCGCGGAGGCGGTCGCTCCGTTTCGTGGTGGAAGGTTCGCGTGCGGGCGCCGGGCCGCCCCGGCGCGGTGCTACTGCGCGGTGCCGGTCCGGTGCGGCTGCCGCGGTGCTTGCGGGCCGAAGCGGGCGTCGAGCGCCGCTGGCGTGTAGCGGCAACAGTCGTCGGGCATCTCGCCGCAGTCGTAGCACCAGCCGCAGTTGCGGCACGCGTCCTCGGTCACGTCGATGCCGGCGCCGCGGCACGAGCACCGGTAGCGCCGATCCGGTCCCGGCTCGAACGGCGGCCCGTCCCACAGCCTGTCGT
>JAVHVY010000179.1:0-4452 GCA_032160305.1 Actinoplanes sp. | reverse complement strand
CTGACAGTTCAAGGGTCTCGTCGAGACGCCGCGCATGCGGGAAAATCTGAGCGTGGTCGCTCGCCGACGTCGTGTGTCTCTGGCGCAGGAGAGGCCGTCTGACAGTTTGACGCCGGGAGCCGCTTTGAGGGGCTGCGCATTGTTGCCACGAGCACGAGGGTCCGACTCTCTTTTTCCCTATGGTTCCCGCGGGCGTCCACGCCTGGTGCCGTGTCGAGTGGGTCGTCAGGGAGATCGTGGTGGATGAAGACGGAGATCAGAGTCTGTATGTCGAGCGGATCGCGGCGCTCGATCTGGGCAAGGCGGTGCTGGAGGCGTGTGTCCGGCTACCGCATCCGAGTAAGCCAGGGCGTCGGGTGCAGGAGGTGCGCTCGTTCGAGACCCGGACGGCGCAGTTGTTGGCGCTGGCCGATTGGCTGCGCTGCGAGCAGGTCACGACGGTGGTGATGGAGTCGACGTCCGATTATTGGAAGGGGGTGTACTTCCTGCTGGAAGCCGAGGGTTTCGCCTGCCAGCTCGCGAACGCCCGCGAGGTCAAGAACGTCCCGGGAAGGCCGAAGACTGACAAGGCCGATGCGGTATGGCTGGCCAAGGTCGCCGAGCGGGGCATGTTCCGCCCGTCGCTGGTGCATCCGGAACCGATCCGCCGGTTGCGGGACTTCACCCGTTACCGCCGGTCGCTGGTGCGGGACCGGTCGCGGGAGAAACAGCGGGTGGAGAAACTGCTCGAAGACGCCCAGATCAAGCTGTCCAGCGTGATCAGTGACCTGTTCGGGGTCTCCGGCCGGGACATGCTCGACGGCTTGGCGGCCGGACAACGTGACCCGAAGACGCTGGCCGATCTGGCCCGGGCCAGCATGCGCGGCAAGACCGCGCTGCTCATCGAGGCGTTGACGGGTTTCTTCACCGCGCATCACGGTGAACTGCTGGCGATGATGCTGGCCAACATCGACCGGCTGAGCGAGCAGATCACCGTCCTGGACACGCGTATCGAGGAGCTGGTCGCCCCTTTCTGCCATCAGGTGGAGCAGCTGGCTGAGATCCCGGGCATCGGCCGGATCGGTGCCGCCGAGATCATCGGGGAGACCGGGGTCGACATGACCCATTTCCCGACCGCTGCCCACCTGGTGTCCTGGGCCAAGTTCGCTCCCGCCGTCCACGAGTCGGCCGGTACGAAGAAGCAGAAGAAACGCCCGAAGGGCAACCCGTGGCTGGCCGCCACGCTCGGCAACGCCGCCGGCGCCCAGACCCGCGCCCGGACCTTCCTGGGCGCCCGCTACCGGCGCATCGCCCGGCGCCGTGGCAAGGGCAAGGCCATGGTCGCCGTCGGCAACAGCATCCTGACCATCGTCTGGCACCTGCTGTCCGACCCAGACAGCCATTTCCACGACCTCGGCGCGGACTACTACGAGACCCGAATCAACGCCGAACGCCGGGCCCGCAACCTCGCCACCGCACTCCAAGCAGTCACCGGCCAGAAGATCATCATCCAAGGCGGCAAAGCCGTCATCGTCGAACCCCAAGCAGCCTGACCCTCCCGCACACCTCAAACACTGGCCCTCACACCCGGCTCCGCTGCGCTGCGCCGGGTGCCTTCGGCCTGCCTACTCACCGTTGGATTTTCGGGTCAGCCACGCTCCGGCCTCGGAGGTCCCCATGAACCACTGCATGAACCACTGCCAGACCGTCCATACCGCCCGACGGCCCGCCGCGCCGCGCTTCAAGTTTGTGGCCGGCGCCGCCGCGGCGGTCATACTCATGACCCCTACTCCGGCGGCGGCCGCGAAAATGCCACCCCGACCCGACGACACGTCCCGGACCTCGGTTGTGGTCGAACGCGTTGAGGTGCCGGTCCCGGTCGACGACACCGCCGCGGAGGTTTTCCAGATGCAACTGGCCGCGGCCGTGGCGGCCATCGTCGCCGCCGCCACGACGAAGGCGCGGCTCCGGCGCCGCCGCTACGAGCAGCCGATTGCGGGCGCCGTCATCGACATCACCGACCCGCGCGTCTTCGATTCCGAGACCGACGAGGCGACCAGGGCAAAGCAGACAGTCTTCTGACCGTGTCCGCTCGGCGCCACTGCCTACCAGGCGATCGGGGCGTAGTCCTTCAGGAAGCAGCCGTAGACGTCCTCGCCCTGCTCGCCGCGCACGATCGGGTCGTAGACGCGGGCCGCGCCGTCGACCAGGTCCAGCGGGGCGTGGAAACCCTCCTCGTGCAGGCGCAGCTTCGTCGGGTGTGGGCGCTCGTCGGTGATCCAGCCGGTGTCCACGCTGGTCATCAGGATCCCGTCGGTGAACATCTCGGCGGCGCTGGTGCGGGTGAGCATGTTCAGCGCGGCCTTGGCCATATTGGTGTGCGGGTGCCCGGCGCCTTTGTAACCCCGGCTGAAGACGCCCTCCATCGCGGAGACGTTGACCACGTAGCGGCGGGGGTACGCGGAGGCGGCCATCGCCGCACGCAGGCGGCTGACCAGCACGAACGGGGCGGTGACGTTGCACAGTTGCACTTCGAGCAGTTCCAGCGGCAGGACTTCGTGGACCCGGTCGCTCCAGCTGTTCGTGGGCGCGGTGTCGGGGACCAGGCCGCCGGCGTCGATCGTGGTCGACCCGGCCGTCAGCGCCAGGGCGGTCACGTTGTGGGCGCTGACCGTCGCCACGCCGGCGGTCAGCTCACCTGCGGCCGAACGGCCGCCGAGGAATTCCAGCTCCGGCAGGTCTGAGTCGGGCAGCGGCTGCGACTCGGCGGCTGAGATCGCCGCGTAACTGCCGGGCGATCGGCGTACGGTCTGGGCGGCGTTGTTGATCAGGATGTCCAGCGGGCCGCGGGCCGCGACCGAATCGGCCAGCGCGACCACCTGGGCCGGATCGCGCAGGTCGATGCCGACCACCCGCAGCCGGTGCAGCCAGTCGGCGCTGTCCGGCATCGCCGCGAAGCGCCGCACCGCGTCGTGCGGGAAGCGCGTCGTGATGGTCGTGTGCGCGCCGTCGCGCAGCAGGCGCAGGGCGATGTACATGCCGATCTTGGCTCGTCCGCCGGTGAGCAGTGCCCGCCGGCCGGTCAGGTCGGTGCGGGCGTCGCGGCGGCTGTGGTTCAGTGCGGCGCACTGCGGGCAGAGCTGGTGATAGAAGGCGTCGACCACGGTGTAGCGCTTCTTGCAGACATAACAGCCGCGCGACTGCAGCAGGATGCCGGCCGTCGGCGCCCGGGTCGCGGTGCGCAGCGGGATGCCCGCGGTCTCGTCGTCGATCCGGCCGGGCGCGCCGGTTGCCGTCGCGGCGGTCACCGCGCGGTCCGCATCGAGGATCGCGTCGCGGCGTTCCCGGCGGCGGCGCAGCTTCACCGTCTTGAACAGCCCGGCGGTCGCGTGCCGCACGGCCACCGCGTCCGGGTGCTCCACCGGCAGTGTCTCGACCTCGGCGAGCACCTCGAGACACAGCGCCAGCCGCTGCGGATCAATACCCTCCGTCAATTCCACGGGGGGACTTTACTCGGCCGTCGCGCCGCGCGAAAATTCGCGGACGCCATCGCGGCTCAGGATCGATGTCGGTTCCCGGGCCGGCGGTGGTCCGGTCCGCCACTCCCGCGGGATCGGGCGCGGCGACCCAGCTGCCGGGCCGCTCATGACGGGTCACCGCACCCGGCCAGGCAGCTGCGCCATCCGCCTAGACTCGTCGGGTATGAGCGTCTACCGGTCGCGCACCCGCTTCGTGGCGCTGGCCCGCTGGCTGGACAGGCCGTGAGCTTCGAGGTCGGCGCGGACGCCTACGGCCGTTTCATGGGCCGCTATTCCGAGCCGCTGGCGGCCCGGTTCGTGTCGCTGGCCGGTGGCGTGGCCGGGCAGCGGGTCCTCGATGTCGGGTGCGGGACCGGCGCGCTGAGCGCCCAGCTGGTCGACCATGGCGGTGTCGTCTCGGCGGTCGACCCGTCGGAGTCGTTCGTCGCCGCCGCCCGCTCCCACTTCCCGGGCCTGGACATCCGGCAGGCGGCGGCCGAGCAGCTGCCGTACGCCGACGACACATTCGACAGCGTGCTCGCTCAGCTCGTCGTGCACTTCATGACGGACCCGGTGGCGGGCCTGACCGAGATGGCCCGGGTCACCCGTACCGGGGGAGCGGTCGCGGCCTGCGTCTGGGACCACGCCGGGGGAGGGAGCCCGCTGTCAGTGTTCTGGCGTGCTGTCCTCGAAGCCGATCCGCGGGCGCTTGACGAGTCGGCGTTGGCCGGCGCCCGCGAGGGTCACCTGGCCGAGCTCTTCACGGCGGCCGGGCTGCACGAGATCGAGCCGGGTGTGCTCACCGTCCGGGTGGGCTTCGCGAGTTTCGACGACTGGTGGGAGCCGTTCACGCTCGGCGTGGGCCCGGCGGGTGACTACGTCGCCCAGCTCGACGCGGCCGGGCGCGCCGAGCTGCGCAACCGGTGCGCGCGGCTGCTCCCGGCGGGCGGGCCTT
>JAVHVY010000177.1:0-8059 GCA_032160305.1 Actinoplanes sp. | reverse complement strand
CGTCGACTCCGCGTGCCGCCACCATCGGCAGGAAGATGCACATCACCGTGTTGGTGCCGAACAGGAAGGCCAGCAGCACCCGCGGGGCGTCGGTCTCCTCGACCAGCCACAGCGGGATCACGATGTTGAGCAGCACCTGGTTGGTCCAGAACACCCCGCCGAAGAAGGTCGTGAGCAGCCAGCCGGGGTTGCGTAGCGGTCCCGGCCCGGGGATCTTCAGCTTGCGGTCCGCTGGGGTGCGGTTGTCGTGCGTGGCCCGCGGCAGCCGGCTGATGGCGGTGGCGTTGACCAGGAAGGCCACGGCGGTGAACCAGGGCAGCGAGTGAAGGATGTCGTTGTTGTGGAACGCCAGCGCGACTCCCCCGACGAGAGAGCCGAGGGTGAAGCCGACGTTGAGCGCGGAGTACATGTAGGCCCGTGACTTCACCCGCTCATCGGGCGCCAAGACGTCGATCGTGTACGCGCCGTACGCGGTGCCGCCGAGGGTGCCGATGACCTCCATGCCGACGGCCATGGCGACGTAGCCGTGGAAGTTGGTGATGAAGGGCCAGACCGCGAACATCGCCGCCTGCCCGGTCGCGCTGACGGCCCACATCTTCTTCGGCCCGAAGCGGTCGACCAGCTTGCCCATCGGCAACGCCGCCAGGAACGCGGCGATCCCGGCGCAGGTCAGGCCGAGACCGACTTGGGCGGCGGACAGCCCGACGATCTGGGTGAAGAAGACCGCCGAGCCAGTCATGAAGGCACCCTCACCGAGGGCGAAGAGCAGTGACTGGGCAGAGAGCCGTCCGGTCAGATGTGACGGGGGACGCACGTGACGGAGGACTGCGTCGAGAATCACCTGGAGAGTCTCCGGGTCCGGATGACAGGTGTCGCGCCATTTTCCCGCGTACCAGGAAGCGAGTCGTAACGACCGCTTCGAGGCGACCCGCGGCTGGGTGGAAACAGCCTCCCGTACGGTCGTGCCGTGCTTCCCGGCCTGGCAAGCTGATAGTCGCAGCGCGGCGACCGCGGACAGGCCCGGCTCGACTACTGCCAGAGGAGGGATCTCCACGCATGACATCCCTGTTCAGTCTCGACGGCAAGACCGCCCTCGTCACCGGCGGCAATCAAGGACTCGGCAAGGCGTTCGCCCTCGGATTGGCGCAAGCAGGCGCCCGGGTGGCCATCGCCGGCAGGCGGGAAGAAGCGAACCTCTCCGCCGCGGCTGAAGCGAAGAAGGCCGGCTTCGACCTCGTTGCCATCACCGCCGACATCACCGACGACAGCCAGATCTCCGCCATGACCGACCAGGCGATGAGCGCCTTCGACGGTCGCATCGACATCCTGGTCAACAATGCCGGCATCTGTTACCACGCCGACGCCTTCGACGTGACCGACCAGCAATGGGCCGAGGTATTCGACCTCAACGTACGCGCGCTCTGGAAGACCTCCCTCGCCGTGGGCGCCGCCATGCGCGACCGCTGCGCGGGCTCGATCGTCAACATCGGCAGCATGTCGGGCATCATCGTCAACCGCCCACAATGGCAGCCCGCTTACAACGCGTCGAAAGCCGCCGTCCACCACCTCACCAAGTCACTCGCCGTCGAATGGGCGCCCTACGGCATCCGCGTCAACGCGGTCGCACCGGGATACGTCAAGACCGAGATGGCTCCCGTTGACCGGCCGGAGTTCCAGCGCTACTGGGTCGAAGATTGCCCCCAGCAACGGTACGCACTCCCCGAGGAAATCGCCCCCAGCGTCGTCTTCCTCGCCAGCGACGCCGCATCCTTCATCACCGGCTCGATTCTTGTGGCCGACGGTGGCTACACCGCAGTCTGAAACGGGGCAATGGCGCTGTGAACTCGATTCCGGTAGCCCGATGCAACTGACGGCACCCACTCTGCTGGGCGCACGAGATCACCTCATTGACTGGACCGGATCTTCTCTGCGTTCTGGAGGCTCGCATCGCCCTGGATGAGGCGTTGCGCCACAAGAAGCGTCACGCCAACGACACCGGGAGTTTGTCATTTCCCGGTGAGCGAGATGTTCTGAGCCGATCGGATTCGGTTCAGGCCACCGGGATCAGGTCGGCCAGCAGGGCCTCGATCCGGGCCTTGATCTCGTCGCGGATTGGTCGGACCGACTCGACGCCTTTGCCGGCCGGGTCGTCGAGCTTCCAGTCCTCGTAGCGTTTGCCTGGGAAGATCGGGCAGGCGTCGCCGCAGCCCATCGTGATGATCACATCGGAGGATTCGGCGGTTTCCCATTCGAGTTTCTTTGGGGTTTGGTCGGTGATGTCGATGCCGACCTCGGCCATGGCCGAGACTGCTGCAAGGTTGATCGTCTCGGCCGGGGCGGACCCGGCGGAGCGGACCTCGACGGCGTCACCGGCGAGGTGCCGCAGCCAGCCGGCTGCCATCTGGGAGCGGCCGGCGTTGTGCACGCAGACGAACAGGACGCTGGGCTTGTCACTCATTCTTCGATCCTTCGCATGTGATGGCGAACGTCAGTGATGGTCAGGCGGTGTGGGCGCGCTCGGCGGTGGCGTGCTCGACCACGACGTCGTCGGCCGCCTGCCCGACACTCGGGTACAGGGCCAGTAGCAGGCCGACGCCGACGAGCAGCCCGATGAGCTGGGCGACGACGAAACCGGGCACCGATGCGGGAGCGATGCCGGCGAAGGTGTCGGTGAACGCCCGCCCGACGGTGACGGCCGGGTTCGCGAAGCTGGTGCTGCTGGTGAACCAGTAGGCGGCGCCGATGTAGGCGCCGACCGCCGCCGGAGCGACGGCGGCCCGGCCGGAGCGGGCCAAGGCGAAGATCAGCAACAGCAGCCCGGCGGTGGCGACGACCTCTCCGAGCCACAGGTGCCCGGCAGCACGATCCTTGCTGGAGAACGTGACTGGTGCCAGGGCGAACATCAGGTTCGCCAGGACGGATCCGGTGATCGCTCCGGCGGTCTGCGCGGCGATGTATCCGACGAGGTCGGTGCCGGTCAGGCCGGTGCGGGTGCGGCGGCCGAGGAACCAGTCGGCGGCGGATACGACCGGGTTGAAGTGCGCGCCGGATATCGGCCCGAAGGTGAGGATCAGCGTGCCGAGGGCGAACGCGGTGGCGACGGAGTTTTCCAGTAGCTGTAGGCCGACGTCGTGTGGGGAGAGAGTGTTGGCCATGATGCCGGAGCCGACGACGGCGGTGACCAGTAGCGCGGTGCCGATGAACTCGGCCAGCAGGCGTCGCCACGTTGCGGTGGGGTGCATGGAAGCGGAACTCCGGTCTGTGCGGCGGTAAGGGCGTGGTCGGTCGTCGCGGTGAGGGTGGCCGTCGCGGACGGACTCAGTGTCGGTCGGGCGGGTGCCATAGCGCAGGCGTTCAGTCGCGGTCGGTGGGGTGCGTGACGGCGGGGGCGAGGCGGTCGATGCGTCCGGCCAGGTCGGTGTATGCGGCTTCGAACGCGGCGTCGGTGTCGGCCCGGATCGGGTCGGGCACCGACCAGTGCAGCTGGGATCGGACCCCGCCGGTGAGGTCTTCGTGGGCGTTGTCGCAGACCGCGATCACCAGGTCGCCGTCGTGCACCACGTCCGCGACGTGTGCCGTACCGGTCGGGTCAAGGGTGAGCCCGTGCCGGTGAGCGACCCGGACCGCGCGGGGGTGGACCCGCGCGGCGGGTTTCGTGCCGGCGGAGGCGACCGGTCTGCCGACGCGCTCGCGCCATAGCGCCGCGGCGAGTTGAGAGCGGGCCGAGTTGTGGGTGCAGACGAACACCACCCGGTCGGCGTCGGCCAGCGGCGGCGGTGCCAGCAGGGCGAGGACGTCGGGTTGCAGCCGCAGGTAGGTGCGGCGCCGGTCGCCTTCCGAGCGGGTCCGCACGATCAGGCCGGCCTCCTGCAGCACCTTGAGGTGGTGGGCGACCAGGTTCGTCGGCATGCCCAGGTCGTGGCCGATCTCCCCGGGCGAGGCGTCGCCGAGGATGAGCGCGTCCACGATCGCCAGTCGGGTCGGGTCGCCGAGGGCTGTGTGGATCCGCGCCCGAACCTGTAGCGAAGAAGTTTCAGCGTTCATTGAGTCAATGATTGCTGAGTCTTGTGGGTCGCGTCAAGCCGGCGGCGGTGGACGGCGGCCGGATGGCCGCCACCGTGGCCAGCCTCGCGGATGTGCCGTTTGTCGGGCGGCGGCTCGGCACGCCCGGCGGGGTGGCGGCCCGCGCCTGGCTCGGCCAGCACCTCGCCGACCTGAACGCGGCCGTCACCTTCTCGGCCTTCCCGGTCACCGCGGTACCCGAGGTGTACGCGGTGCCGGCGGTGTCCTGGCACGACGGCGCCGATGTTCGGCACCTGCTACATTTTCATCGGTAATCGGCGATTAACGATGAAGATGGTGGATGATGGCCGACCTGCTCGACCGCAGCATCGCGGAGGAATACGCCTCCTGGTTCCGTGCCCTCGCCGACCCCAGCCGGGTACAGATCGTGGAATACCTCACCCGGCAGGCCCGGCCGATGCCCGTAGGCGAGATCGTCGCGGCGGTCGGGCTGGCCCAGTCCACCGTCTCGCAACATTTGAAGATCCTCACCGACGTGCGGTTCGTCCTGGCAGAGGCGGTCGGGACCGCCCGACACTACCGGATCAACACCCGCTGCATCGACTGTTTCCCGTCCGCCGCCGACGTCGTGATGGGCCGACCCGCGCCCACTCCGACCGGAGGCTGCGCGTGAGCCCGGTGACGGTACGCCCGATGCGGGCCGCCGACGCCAAACAGGTCCTGGCGATCTACCAGGCCGGCATGGACACCGGCAACGCCAGCTTCGAGCACACCGCCCCGGACTGGGCGGCGTTCGACGCGGCGAAGCTACCCGACCACCGGTTCGTCGCGGTCGACGCCGGTGACACGGTGCTCGGCTGGGTCGCGGTCTCCGCCGTGTCCTCCCGGTCCGTCTATGCCGGCGTGGTCGAGCATTCGGTCTACGTCGACCCCGCTGCCCAGCGCCGGGGTGTGGGCCGGGCGCTGCTGGAGGCGTTGATCGCCTCGACCGAGGCGGCCGGGATCTGGACCATCCAGTCCGGGGTCTTCCCGGAGAACACCGCCAGCCTCGCCGTCCACCACACCGCCGGTTTCCGGACCGTCGGTGTCCGCGAGCGCATCGGCAGACACGAAAGCCTCGGCAACCGTTGGCGCGACGTGGTCTTCATCGAACGCCGCAGCCCCCACGTCGCGTGAACCGTCCCCGGGCTCGGCACGGCGCGGCGATGAGCGCCATGACCGTCCACCTCGTCGGGTTCCTCGTCCACCAAGGACACCCGGCGGACACCGATTCGGGGGCTGGGGACCCGCCGGTCCAGGCCAAGCCCGTGTCAGGGTCGAGGGCTGCCGATCCGAACCCGGTTGCCGTCGGGGTCAGTCAGGACGAACTCACGTAACCCGTAGTCCTGATCGGCGATGTCGCCGACGCCTTCGACGCCCTGGTCGCGCAGTTGCTTCCACATCTTCATGGCGTCGGTGACGTGCAGGAAGCACGTGCTGGGCGTGACGGTGTCGTGGCGGGCGAAGTGCATTTCGACGCCATCGTTGTGCAGTACAAGGTAGTCGTCGTGCCGGCCGGCGTCGGCGAACCCGGCTCGGGCGTAGAACGCCTCGGTGTGCTGGAGATCGCTACTGGGCAGGATGGGGATCGCGGCCTTGGCGGTGTGCGGCGCCTGGGCCCCGCCGACGAACCGGGACACCAGGGCCCGGATCCGGATCTGGCGGAGCGCGGAGAGCAGACCCGCACGGCGGGCAGCCCAGAAGGCACAGCCGGCGCAGATGTACACGCCGGGTGTGACGCCCAGCTCGGCTACTCGTTGGGCGGGGAACTGCCGGCCGCAGCAGCCGCAGTTGCGTGTGCCGGTGCCTTCGATAACGTCTGCGGGACGGGTCATGACATCACCTTCTTGGTGAGAGCGGCCACCAGGTCATCAACGTCGGGCACGCCGGCGAACCCGCTCGCTGTCCGATACACGCGGCAGGTCAGCGCACCCAGAGCCGGCGGAGGGCCGAACAGATCAACCCCGTCGACGGTGAACGTCGGCGACCCCGCGAACCCGACCTCGGCCGCCTCGGTCTGCGTCGTCACCGGTATGAGCTGCACGTCCGCATCGCCACGACCGATCAGGTCGAGTGCCTGCCGAAGACGCTGCTCACCGACGCGCCAGTTCGGGCAATCCGCGAAGTACCACACCGTCACCTGCACATCCTCGATCCTGCTCCTCGCCACTGCCTTCCGGTAGGCCGAGCAAGACCGATCAACGCGAGGTTGGTCGGGGTCCGCAGGCGGGTCGGTGGTCGGTGCGCTGGTCGCGCTGAAAGCGATGAAGCGCGAGCCAGATGAGGGGTACGCCGACAACGCTCGGCAGCACCCAGTACGCGATGTGGGGTAGCTGGTTCCAGAAAGGCAGGAAGGGCCCGTTGTCGACGTAGAAGCCGGTGAGCAGGGCGATGTAGGAGCCGCCCATGCCGATCGCGTGATGCGGTGGCCAGCCGGGTCGGTGGCGTCGGCAGGCGCGGTACCCGTACATGCCGAGGCCGAACGCAATGACGGCGATGCCGAACAGGTGGGCGTCTTCGCGCCAGCGGATGATCGCCATGACGGTGGCGGTGACGACGATGCCGCCGAGCGCCCACAGATAGACCCTTCCAGCACGCGAGTGGCGCCCTGCTTGTTTGCGTGCGGTTGCGGCGAGTGCTCCGGCCGTGACGGCGGTCAGTCCGGACCCGATGTGCACGGCCAGTGCCGTGGCGAAGATCGGCCCCGCGTCGGGGATCGGCAGGCCGACGATGTCACTGCCGATCATCACTGGCCCCCGTCGTGGTGAGGGTGTCGGCCGGAGTTCGTCGGCGACGCCGGCCGACTGGCGGCGTTGCCGACATCCGCGTCATGGGTGGCGCATCTCGGTGGCGTGCCGCACCGTGGTGACGCTGCCGGCGATCCGGGTGAGGCTGGCGGCGACAGCGACGGCCGCGAGCGGCCGGACCGCCGTCCCGGACAGCAGGTAGATCGTGATCATGGAGAGGTCGCCGATCAGGCACAGCGCGGCGATGGCGGTGGTGGCGGCCAGCGCGCGGTGCGGGTTGGTCTCGGGCAACCAGCGCATCAGGCGTCCGGTGGTGGCGAGGGTCGCGCCTGCGGCGGCGACCGCGATGACGATCAGCGGGACGACGGGGATGGCCGCGACGAGGGCGATCAGGCCGGTACGCCAGGGGTCTGGGTGCAGCAGGAGCAGCCACCAGATGCCGACGAGGGGGCCGGTGGCGATGAAGCAGCCGATGGCGCGTCGCGCGTAGGCGGTGGCCAGTTCACCGCTGAACGCGTCGGCGACGGCCTGCGGTGTGCCGAACTGGGCGATCGCCGCCGTCGTGGCTCGCTCGGGCGGTAGTCCGGCGGCGAGGTGGTCGCCGGCGGCGTGGTCGAGGCCGTCGCGTAGTTCGGTGAGGATCGCCTCGCGGCGGCGGCGCGGCCCCCGTAGCCGGGCTGTCAGGTCGCACAGGTACGCGGCGAGGGCCACGTCGGGTTGCGTATCGGTGTTGCCGGCTATGCGGTGCTCGGCCATGGCCGCCTCGTCAGCAGTGCCGTGACGGCGGTGGAGAACTGGTCCCAGACGGCGCGTTGCTCGCCGAGGGTGGCCTGCCCGGCTGGGGTGAGGTGGTAGGCGCGGCGGCGGCGTCCGCCGACGGTCTGCCAGTCGCTGGCGATCAGCCCGGCCCGTTCGAGTCGGTGCAGCGCCGGGTAGATCGTGCCGGTGGGTAGGTCCAGGGCGCCGTCGCTGCCGGTGCGCAGTGCCTCGATGACGGCGTACCCGTGTTGCGGGCCGGGTTCGAGGACGGCGAGCAGCAGCGCGTCGAGGTGGCCTTTGAGCAGTTCCGGGCGCATCGGCAGCACACGCCCTCCTCCCGCTGATCGTCTCGGTACCAGCACAACGCTGCTAGCGTAGCATCGCAATACTTTGTGATACTACCTATGAGGTGAGTGATGGATATAGACGCGGTGGTGATCACGTTGTCCGAGGCCGGGACCGCCGATCGGGTGTTGGTGGGTGGTAAAGCC
>JAVHVY010000173.1:0-4416 GCA_032160305.1 Actinoplanes sp. | reverse complement strand
CTCCGCTCGGCCACCCGCGGACAGCTCGAACTCACCGCCGACGCCGCGCGGCTGCGCCAGGCCCTGGGCAACCTGGTGGCGAACGCCGTGCGCTTCACCCCGTCCGGCGGGGAGGTCACCGTGACGGGCCGCTACGACGGCGATCACATCCTCCTCGAGGTGTCCGACACCGGCGTGGGCATCGCACCGGACGACCTGCCGCACGTGTTCGAACGGTTCTGGCGCGCGGACAAATCGCGCAGTCGCAGCACCGGCGGCAGCGGCCTGGGCCTCGCGATCACCCGTCACCTCGTCGAAGCGCATGGGGGCACGGCCACCGTGCAGAGCATCCAGGGCCAGGGCAGCACCTTCCGGCTGCGCCTACCGTCCATGCAGCCTAATAGTGACGCCCCTTAAGCGGTCTGCGCTGGACGTCGGGGGTTGACGGGTCGGATCGTGCTCGACGCCACCCGAACCTGGCGTAACCGCTACGCCGAGAACGCGATGGCCGGACTGAAAGGAATATGCCTCGCGCTTTCCGGACAGCTTCGAGTGGATGAATTCACGCTACGAGCTGGCGGTTCACATATTCGTCGTGGGCTTGTTGTGGGGTTGCGGTAGCCCAGGGCGGAGTGGCGACGCCGGGAATTGGATCGGTGTTCGATGTAGCGGGCAATGATCCGAACCGATCGCCGCACGGCCCATGGCGCGGCCTCGATGACGTCGAGATCGCCACCCTGGAATGGGTCGATTGGTACAACAACCGGCGCCTGCGCACCGCCTGCGCCGCCTCAACACCCACGGAACTCGAGGCGACCTACCGTCACAACCAGCCCCGCCTAACTGCGGGCGCCCCAACAATCTGAGTCCGTGTCGCCAGTTCGGGTTGCGGACGCAGGCTGGACCTCCATCCATGTAGGACAGTGCGGCGGTCTGGGTCGGGCGGGGCATGGTAGCTCTGTTCCGGCCGCATGGGCCTGGTTGTGTGACGGAGGGGTTCTGTCACGGGTTCTCGGCGGTCGTGCGTCGGAGTCGGCGGCGTTTCGGGCTTGGTGTCCGTGTCGTGGTTCGCCGCGCGTGCATTGCTACCCAGCTCAGGGCCGGTATGCTGGCTGCGTGGCGCTGCTGCGAAAGACCTTCAGGGGTCTCTGGGATTCATGCGTAGCAGCGGTGACCGGGTTCTTCGTGTCCGAGCTCAACTGACCGACCGGGATCGGCTGTTGTTGGACTGGCTGGCCGATCACCGGGTGCTCACCACGTTCCAGATCTGCCATGCCTTGTTCGGATCGTTGGACTTCGCCCAGCGTCGGCTGCTCAAGCTGCACCGGCTCGGGCTGGTGGACCGGTTCCGGCCGTTGCGCGCTGGCGGCGGCTCGTATCCGTGGCATTACGTCCTCGACCAGATCGGTGCGGAGTTCGTGGCTGCCAGCCGCGACCGGACGCCGCCTCGGCCGGGGCAGACGATCGAGCGGAAGCGTCGCGTCGCGGCGAGTCGGACGCTGGATCATCTGCTGGGGGTCAACCAGTTCTTCACCGATCTGGCCGGGTGGGCGCGGGTCCATCCGCCGGCGCGATTGCAGCGGTGGTGGTCGGAGCAGCAGTGCGCCGAGCCGGGCGCGTTCGGCACTACGTTGATCTCGCCGGTGCGCCCGGACGGGCACGGCGTCTTCGTCGAGGGTGAGCGGCGGGTGGCGTTTTTCACGGAGTTCGATACCGGCTTCGAGCAGCACTCGGTGCTGTTGGCCAAGGTGAGTGGGTATGCCGGGCATGTAGCCAAGGGTGGCCCGGCGTGGCCGGTGTTGTTCTGGCTACCGTCCACAGCTCGTGAGCAGCGCCTGCACCAACTGCTCGCTGGGATCAGGCTCGTCTTTCCGGTGGCGACGGCTGCCCGGGACAGTCTCGACGCCGGTGCGTGCGCGGCGGACGCGGTGTGGCTGGTGGTTGGTGACAGCGACGCCCCGCGACGCTTGGTAGACCTGGCCGATCTCGGTGACTACGCGCCGGAGATCGTCGGTGGCGCGGAGGCGGCCTGATCAACGCTGCGATAGCCGGGTGGCGTCGCTGTCTCTCACCAGGATGTTCGACGCTGAAGATGCCGACGTCGCGGGCGGCTTGGGTGCGCCGACAATTCCGATGGAGCCTTACCCCGGTTCCCCGATCCGGCCGTCGACGACTCTTCGCAGAGCAGAATTGGGCTGCCACGATCGCGGTCACACCACTGCATAATAGGCAGACACGCAAGGCTCTATCCGTTGCGGCAGGCGGGGCACGGAACCGCATTTGATGCCCTCGGACGGAGGATGTTCGGGACGAAACAAGTTGTAATTCGGCTATGGTGTCTTTGTGTCTAAAACCCGAGCTGAGGGACGTGTTATCGCTCGAGCGTGGCGTCGGGTACCACTTTCGGTCCGCCTAGAGGTGCTTCGTTTGGCCAAGAGAGGGCAGCGCTATCCCGATCCTGCTGTGAATGTGGTAGCCGGTGAATATTGTCGCGCGGTGCTCGGACGTACGACTCGCTCCGTTCCGGCTGTCGCGCTGTTAATGGGATTCCTGTTTGTCACTCTTGCCGTATGGGCTGGTGATTCCTTTGGTCTCTTGGTCTTCGGCTTACCTGGACTCCTGGCGTTCGTCTTGGCAATTTTCACGTGGGATCTGCGGCGCGATGCCAAGAAGATTTTGGCCGTGCAAGGAGATGATGTTTAGGGCGCGCCCCCACGGGCACGGCAAAGTCGGAGAGTGTGTGGCCGAGGGCTCTGTGTTGATGTCGAGAGTGGATTTGACGGGGCGGGCACGGCTCCGGTGATCTTGAGGTTCTCGACGCCTTCAGATCACCCTGTGGAGTACCGTGCCCGCGCCTGCATCATTGCTGATCAATGCTGTCCAAGACCAGTCGGACACCACGACAAGATCGGTCCTGCTGGGCTGTAACGGGCAGGAAAGCCTGGTCGCCGCGTTGTCGGAGGTTCCTGATCCGCGTGACGCGCGAGGGATTCGGCATCAGTTGCCGACGGTTGTCGGGTTGTCCCTGGCCGCGGTGCTGGCCGGTAGCAGATCGGTGTACTCGATCGGGCAGTGGATCGCCGGGTGTTCGCAGAAGACGCTGAAAGCGTTCGGTGCCCGGGTTGATCCAGTTACTGGCCGGCATGTCGGCCCGGACGAGAAGACCGTGCGCGGGTTGTGTGCCCGGCTCGACGGTGACGCTCTGGATGCTGCGGCGGGTCGGTGGCTGCAGCGCCGGGCCTTGGCCGCCGACCGGGCGAAGGCGCGGACCGGGGTGCGTGCGCCGACCGGCCGTAAGGCCCGCCGTCGAGCCAAGGCTGCTGGTCAACGCCGCCGGCGGGCCAGTACCCGCGGCCGGCACCGGCCGCGGCTGCCGCAGATCGCGGTAGACGGTAAGACCAGCCGCGGCGCGAAAGCCGCCGATAACCCGGCGCCGCACCTGCTGGGTGCGTTGTCGTGCACGGGTGTGGTGCTCGCCAGCGCCAGATCGCGAGCAAGAGCAACGAGATCACCGCGTTCGTGCCGCTGCTGACACCCCTGGACCTGACCGATCATGTGATTAGTGCCGATGCGATGCAGACGCAGCGCACGCATGCCCGATGGCTGCGGGAAGAGAAGAAGGCGCACTTGGTGTTCCCCGTGCTCGACAACCAGCCCACCCTGTTCGACTGCCTCGACGCCCTGGACTGGGCAGATGCGCCGGTCACCTCGTGGACTGCCGACGACGACCGGGGGCGGCACGAGCTACGCACCATCCAGGTTCTGCCGGCCCCGCCCGACCTGAACTTCCCGCACGTCGCCCAGGTGTTCCTGATCGAGCGGACCGTCACCGTCAACGGCAAGACCACCCGCCAGGCGATGCTGTACGTCACCAGCCTCACCGCGGAACAGGCCGACCCCGCGGACCTGCTGGCCTATGTTCGTCAGCACTGGGGAATTGAGGTTCTTCACTGGATTAGGGACGTGACCTTCGGTGAGGATGCTTCGCGGATCCGCACCGGAAAAACGCCACGTGTTATGGCAACTCTACGGAACGTAGTGGTCAGCCTTCTCAGAATCCACGACACCACCAACATCGCCGCCGCACTGCGCTACAACGCCCGCAAAACCGCCGGATCCTCAAACTCCTACAGCTTCTACCAGCCTAAACGCCAACCCAGCCGACTTTGCCGTGCCCGTGGATGAGGGATGAGGCGCAAGACCTTGATGGTCTGTCCATCCTGCCACGACAGCATCCACGACCGGCAACCTGACAACACGCTCACGTAGTAGTCACTGGAGAGCCCTGCTGCCGGGAAACTGGCACGGCGGGTGTGCGCCGTGAGGCGCTTCGTTGTATCCCCCGCGCAGCGGGGAGGAACTGGAGGGAGGTTCCTGGGTCTGCCGGCTTACCTGCAGCGTGAAAGCGTGAGGGGACAAGAGCATGCCGGAAACGCG
>JAVHVY010000106.1:0-14143 GCA_032160305.1 Actinoplanes sp. | reverse complement strand
CGCGGCCGAGTTGGTGTTGCGAGCGCCGCCGGCCACTGCGGCCGGTTGTGCGTTCGCGCCGTTGATCGGCATGCCCTGCGGGCGTACCGGAAGCAGTAGTAGGAGTAGGGCCTTGGCGACGACGCTGACCAGGTCGTGTTCGACGCCGCGGATGACGCCGCGGGCGCCGGCGGCGACCGCCGCCGCCGCGACTCGCGGATCTTCCGCGCCGAACAGCACGACCTGTGCCTGCGGGGAACGCGCCAGGACACGCCGGGTGAAACCGACGCTGTCCGGTCGGGTCACGGCGGTATCGGCCAGGACGACCTCGGCCGGCCTTTCAGCCAGTCGGATCATGGCCTCGGTCTCGCTGATCGCCGTCCGGACGACCCCGGTCATGCCAAGCCGGGCCGCGGTGGACGCGACGGTCTGGGCCGCCAGCGGGGTTCGGACGCACACGAGGACGGTACGCACAGTGATCCTCCTTCTCTCTCAGAGGAGATCACGCAACGGCCGCAGCATTACGCGCTTTAGATGGAAAAAACGGGAAAGATCGCCACGCTTTGCGGCAGCAGTGGGATACGGCTGGTGAAGACATCGACAACGCGGGTGTGATTTGCCGATCACCGGGGTACACCCGCGACAGGCCGGAGCACGGCCCCCACGACAACACTCCGCGAAGCCGCGGGAGGAGGGTGTTGATGTCGAACGTACGCAGACTGCCCGGGCCCATCGCCGACCTGTGGGACTGGCAGCGACTCGGCCTGTGCAGGGGGCGTGACAGCGCCCAGTTCTTCCACCCCGACGGCGAACGTGGGTCGTCCCGCAACCGCCGTGAGGCGAAGGCCAAATCCATGTGCGGAACCTGCCCGGTCCGGGCCGAGTGCGCCGCCCATGCGCTGGAGGTCAAGGAGCCGTACGGGGTCTGGGGAGGTTTCAGCGAAGCCGAGCGGCTGCGGCTGCTCGCCGTCGGCTGGGAGGATCTGGCCGATCGGCATCACGGACGGGTCGACCTGGCCCGGCTCGAGGCACGCCTCGGCCGGCCCCACAAGTCAGCGGTTCCGGCACAACGGCAGGCACCCGCGGCGTGACGGTCCCCCTCGCGGGAGAACACCACACAGCTGACGGCACGGTCCCCTGCGGGGGGCCGTGCCGCGTTGTCATTGGTTGGCTTATCAACCGCTTCGGTGGACATGTACGCCACCGTAGGAGGGAACCTGTGGGGCGAGTCGGACCGATAGTGCGGCTTCGGACTATTCCACGTTGATGGTCACGGAGTGCCATCCGGTGGCACCGTCCGGAGCCGGCGCGGCCGGGGTCGAGGTCTGCGTCGCGCCGGTGGTGTCGGTCGCACGTACCCGGATCGCGTGTTTGCCCTTGGTCGCCGGCCATTGCACCGACCATTGCCGCCAGGTGTCCGCCGAGACCGTGGGCGCGAGCGTCGCCGGCAGCCAGGCACCCCCGTCGACCTGCACTTCGACCGTGGCGATGCCGCGATGCTGGGCCCAGGCGACGCCGGCGACGGTGATCGTCCCGGCCGGGCGCCTCGCCCCGTTGCGCGGGGTGTCGATCCGCGACTCGGTCTTGATCGGGGCCTGCTGCGACCACCCCCGCGGCACCCAGTAGGCATCGAAGTCGGAGAATCTCGACAGCTCGATCTCGGTGATCCACTTGCACGCCGAGACGTATCCGTAGAGACCGGGAACGACCATTCGCACCGGAAAGCCGTGCTCGACCGGCAGCGGCTGACCGTTCATCCCCACGGCGAGCAGCGCGTCGCGCCCGTCGATCAGCGCGGCCGTCGGGCTGCCACAGGTCCAGCCGTCCGCCGAGCGCTGGATCACCTGGTCGGCGCCGGGCAGCGGCTGGGCCTCGTCGAGCAGCGCCTTGATCGGCGTGCCCAGCCAGCGCGCGTTGCCGATCAGGTCACCGCCGACCTCGTTGGACACACAGGCCAGCGTCACGTAGCGCTCGACCATCGGCCGCCTCAGCAGATCGGCCCAGCTGATCGTGATCGGGTTCCGGACCATGCCGTGGATCTTGAGCGTCCAGGTCGTCGGATCCACCTGCGGCGGATACAGCGCGGTGTCGATCCGGTAGAAGTCGGCGTTCGTGCTCACGTAGGGCGTGACGTTCGGCAGGCTCGCGCCCGGTGGCACCGTCGGCGCGGCGGAGACCGGCCCCGGCAGCACGACCGCCTGCCGCGCCGCGGTGACCGCTCGGCGCGAGGTCAGCAGCCGCCCGCCGACCCCGCTCACCGCGGCCAGCACGGCCGCGATCCCCACGGCCGTCAAGAACCGACGACGAGATTCATTCGAGTACGCGTCCCCGCCCGGCCCACCCGCAGCGGCCACCTCCGCCAGCCCGAGCAGATAGCGCAGCAGCGGAACCGCCACCGCGGCCCCGAGCAGGGTCGGCAAAGCCGCGAACACGGTCGCGTCGTGCCGGGTCACCGCGGCGGCCGTCCCGATCGCGGCGAAGAGCGCGATCCCGGCCAGCCCCCACCGCCACGACCGGCGGGCCACGATCCCCAGCCCGAAGGCGTACGCGGTGACCAGCACCGCGGTGCCGGTGATCAGCGCGGTCTTGTCGTGTACGCCGAAGACCTGGACGCCGAAGTCCTTCACCGCCGGGGGCACGTTGTCGACCATGACCCCGCCGACGGCGAGCAGCGGCGTGGACAGCGGCCCGGTGAGGACGGCGACGACCTCGGCGAGGCCGACGGCGACAGCGGCGGCGGCGACGCCGGACAGCCCGGCACGCACGGAGACATTCACGAATCCATCGTGCACCCGCCGGGCTCGAAGCAGCCTTACAGGGTCATGACGACCCGGTTCGGCCGGGGCGGTGGTCGGTGGCCGACGAGGCACGGGAAAGGCGCGCCGCACGGGGTGCGACGCGCCTTCGCCGTGGAGCCGGACCGGCTAGAAGCCCGGTCCGTGCTGGTGGCCGTGGCCACCGTGGCCGTGCCCGCCCGCCGGGGCGGGCTCGGCCGGCTTCTCCACCACGAGACCCTCCGTGGTGAGCAGCAGGGCGGCGATCGAGACGGCGTTGGAGACCGCGTGGCGGGTCACCTTCACCGGGTCGATGATGCCGGCCGCGACCAGGTCGACGTACTCGTCGGTGGCCGCGTTGAGGCCGTGGCCCCAGCCCAGCTCGGCCGACTTGCCCGCCACCACGTAACCGTCGTGGCCGGCGTTCTGGGCGATCCAGCGCAGCGGCTCGACCAGCGACTTGCGGACGATCCGGACGCCGATCGCTTCCTCGCCGGTGAAGCCGAGGTCACCGTCGAGAATCGTGGCGATCTGGGCGAGCGCGGCGCCGCCACCGGGGACGGTGCCTTCCTCGACCGCGGCCTTGGTCGCCGCGATGGCGTCCTCGATGCGGTGCTTGCGCTCTTTCATCTCGACCTCGGTGGCCGCGCCGACCTTGATCACCGCGATGCCGCCGGAGAGCTTCGCGAGGCGCTCGGAGAGCTTCTCGCGGTCCCAGTCGGAGTCGGACGCCTCGATCTCCTTGCGGATCTGGGCGACCCGGTCGGCGATCTCGGCGGTCTTGCCGCCGCCGTCGACGATCGTGGTGTTCTCCTTGTCGACCACGATCCGCCGGGCGGAGCCCAGCATGTCGAGGGTGACCTGGTCGAGCTTGTAGCCGAGTTCGGGGGCGATCAGCTCGCCACCGGTCGCGATCGCCATGTCCTGCAGCATCGCCTTGCGCCGGTCCCCGAAGCCGGGGGCCTTCACGGCGGCGACCTTGAAGGTTTTCCGGAGCGCGTTGACGACCAGCGTGGACAACGCCTGGCCGTCGACGTCCTCGGCGACGATGAGCAGCGGCTTGCTGGACTGCAGGACCTTCTCCAGCAGCGGCAGCATCTCCTCGACGCTGGAGATCTTCTGGGTGGTGATGAGGATGTGAGCGTCCTCGAGCACCGCCTCCTGCGACTCGGCGTCGGTCACGAAGTTCGGCGAGATGAAGCCCTTGTCGAACTGCAGTCCCTCGGTGACATCGAGCTCGGTGTTCAGCGCCGAGCCCTCCTCGACGGTGATGACACCGTCGCGGCCGACCCGTTCCATCGCCTCGGCGATCAGCTCGCCGATCGTGGAGTCCTGCGCCGAGATCGTCGCCACGTTCGCGACGGACTTGTGGTCGTCGACCGCGACGGCTTTCTCCAGCAGCGCCTTGGAGACGGCCTCGGCGGCCGCGTCCATGCCCCGCTTGAGGCCGATCGGGTTGGCCCCCGCCGTCACGTTGCGCAGGCCCTCGCGGACGAGCGCCTGGGCGAGCACGGTGGCCGTGGTGGTCCCGTCACCGGCGACGTCGTTAGTCTTCGTCGCCACCTCCTTGACCAGCTGGGCCCCGAGGTTCTCGTACGGGTCGGAAAGCTCGATCTCCTTGGCGATGGTGACACCGTCATTGGTGATCGTCGGAGCGCCGAACTTCTTGTCGAGGACGACGTTGCGGCCGCGCGGGCCGAGAGTGACCTTGACCGTGTCGGCGAGAATGTTGACGCCGTGCTCCAGCCGGTGCCGGGCGTCGTCGGAGAAGCTGAGAATCTTCGCCATTGATGGTCTCCTTCACGCACCGCCGCCCTGGACACCGGAGGACCGGGCCAGGGCGATCGGCACTGTGGTTTAGGTCTACTTCTCGATGACCGCGAGGACGTCGCGGGCGGAGAGCACCAGGTACTCCTCGCCGGCGTACTTGACCTCGGTGCCGCCGTACTTCGAGTAGAGAACCGTGTCGCCGACCTGAACGTCGATCGGTACGCGGTTGCCCTTGTCGTCGATGCGACCCGGGCCGACAGCAAGGACGGTGCCCTCCTGCGGCTTCTCCTTAGCGGTGTCCGGGATCACGATGCCCGAGGCCGTGGTGGTCTCGGCCTCGTTCGCCTGGACCACGATGCGGTCCTCGAGCGGCTTGATCGCAACCTTTGTCGCGGTAGTCACGGGCATACCCTCCTGGGTACAGGTTTGCCGGCCATGAAGCTGGCCGGGCTGATGCCTCATGCCACCGGGCGGGGCCGTCGTCGCGGGTGCCGGTCCGCCTGGCGCAAGCGTGCGTCCTCCGATGGGCGCGCGCTGGCACCCTCATGATGAGAGTGCTAATCGGAGATTATGCCGGAACTAGCACTCCGTCAACCAGAGTGCCAACGCAGTCCACCCGCCAGAATGACATCTTGTGGACCTCGACTTGCTGGCTGCCCTACGTACGCCAACCGGACGACAGGCCCTCGCGGCCGCCGCCGCGACGGGCGGCGGCGATCCGCTGGCAGCCGCTATGGTCCTGCGGGCCCAGGGCTTCGAGCCGGCCTTGGCGGCTGCCGCACTCACCCAGTCTGCCCTGCGACGGCGCGCCGCGCTGAAGTTCGGCCCGAGTGCGGCCGCGATGTTCTTCACCCGGCCGGGCCTGGAGCAGGCGACCCGGGCGGTGGTCGCCGAGCGCCGCGCGGCCCGGCTGCGCGCGGCCGGCGCCGGCCGGCTGGCCGACCTGGGCTGCGGCCTGGGCGCGGACGCGCTGGCCGCGGCCCGGCAGGGCATGTCCGTGTACGCCGTGGAGTCCGACCCGCTGACGGCGGCGATCGCTGCGGCGAACGTCGACGCCGCCGGTCTGACCGATCTGATCACCGTCGAATGCGCCGATGCGACGACCGTGGCCGTGTCCGGTTTCGACGCGGTCTTCGCCGACCCGGCCCGGCGCCGGGCCGGGCGGGGCCGGATGCTGGACCCGCGCTCGTGGTCGCCGCCGTGGGACTTCATCGCCGGCCTGCCAGGCCAGGTGCCGCGTACCGTGCTGAAGCTGGCCCCCGGCATCGATCACGCGCTGCTGCCGCCGGGCGCCGAAGGCGAGTGGGTCAGCGTCGACGGCGATCTGGTCGAGGCCGCCTTCTGGTGCGGGCCACTCGCGGCGGCGCCCCGGCGGGCGACGCTGCTCAGCGCCGGCGGGGTCGCCCAGCTGACCGGGACCGGTGTGGTGCGCGCGCCGGTGGGCCCGGTCGGAGCGTATCTGTACGACCCCGATCCGGCGGTGGTGCGCTCCCACCTGGTCGCGGAGTTCGCCGCCACGGTCGGCGGCCGGCTCGCCGATCCGGACATCGCGTACGTTCACTCGGATTCGTTCCGGAAGAGCCCGTTCGGGCGGCTCCTGACGGTGACCGACGTGCTGCCCTTCTCGCTGAAGCGGCTGCGGGCCCTGCTGCGCGAGCGCGGCGTCGGACGACTCGAGATCCGCAAACGCGGCTCAGCGCTGGAGCCCGACCAGCTCCGCAAGGATCTGCGCCTGAGCGGCCCGAACGCGGCCTCGCTGGTGCTGACCAAGGTGGCGGGCTCACCGACGGTGCTGCTCTGCGCGCCGCAGTAGCGTGCCCGTTCACTTGCCGTCGACCCTTCAAGCGCGGGCGAACCATCATGCGAAACCTGCCGATATGGTCCGTTTGACCAACTCCGCGATCGCCGATATCTGGATATAACCCGGCAGATGCCTAGCCGACGTCAACACCGTTACAACACCGTGACGCCGCCCTGAGGATGGTTTCCCGAGATCCGGCAAGTTAGGGCCTCGGAGTGACTTAGCGTCACGTTGTGGGGCAAAACCCGAGAGGACACAAGGAATGCGTAAGGGACTGTTCGCCCTCGCCGCGGTCGGCTTGCTGACCACCGGTCTGGCTGCTTGCGGCAATGACAGCAACGCCACCGGCAGTGGCAGCGGCAGCACGGCCTCGGCCGGCAGAGTCGGCGTCATCCTGCCGGGCACCAAGAGCTCGGCGCGCTGGGCCACCGACAACCGGAAGTTCCTGCGGGCGGCGTTCGACGCGGCCGGCGTACCGGTCGACATCCAGAACGCGCAGGGCGACAAGACCCAGTTCCGGACCATCGCCGACGTCATGATCTCGAGCGGCGTCAAGGTTCTGATCATCGTCAACCTGGACTCCGGTAGTGGCAAGGCCGCCCTCGACAAGGCCAAGAAGGCCGGCATCGCGACGATCGACTACGACCGTCTCACCCTGAACGGCGGCGCCGACTACTACGTCAGCTTCGACAACGTCAAGGTCGGCGAACTGCAGGGCCAGGGCCTAGTCGACTGCCTGGCCGCGAAGAAGTACACCCAGCCGAAGGTCGCCGAGCTGAACGGCCCCCCGACCGACAACAACGCGACGCTGTTCGCGCAGGGCTACAACTCGATCCTGGACCCGAAGTACGCCGACGGCACCTTCGTCAAGGGCCCGAACCTGCCCGCCCCAGACTGGAACAACGCGCAGGGCGCCACGCTGTTCGAGCAGATGCTGACCTCGGACAAGGACATCAAGGGTGTCCTGGCCGCCAAAGACGGCCTCGGCAACGCGGTCATCTCGGTGCTGAAGAAGAACAAGCTGAACGGCCAGGTCCCGGTCACCGGCCAGGACGCGACCGTGCAGGGCCTGCAGAACATCCTCGCCGGCGACCAGTGCATGACCGTCTACAAGGCGACCAAGCCGGAGGCCGACGCGGCGTCCTCGCTGGCGATCGCGCTCGCCAAGGGCCAGAAGCCGACCACCGCGACCGGCACCACGGTCGACCCGAAGTCGAAGGCCAACGTCCCCTCGGTGCTGCTGGTCCCCAAGGCCATCACCGCCGATTCCGTCAAGGACGTCATCGCTGACGGCTTCGTCACCAAGGACGCCGTCTGCACCGCCGCCTACGCGGCCGCCTGCACCAAGCACGGCGTCAGCTGAGGCTGAACCGGACACCGGGGGCATAGCCCCTGCTCTGACTCGGCCCCTGCCTGCGCGTCGCGCGGGAGTGCCCGGTGGCGCTAATGTGCCGTCGTGGAGATGCGGGCTTCCGACGATGACCGGCAGCGGGTGGTGGACGCTCTGCAGCGGCACACCGGAGCCGGCCGGCTGACCCTCGACGAATTCGCCGAGCGGGTGGACGTCGTGGCCGGGGCCCGGACGCTGGGTGAGCTGGCCGCGGTGGTCGAGGATCTGCCCGGTGACGCCGACGAGTCCCCGGCCGAGGCCGAGCCTCAGCATCACGAACTGCTCTGGGTCTTCGCGATCGCCCTGGCCACCCTGATCCTGCTCGGCGCGGCTCTCGCCCTGCGCCACTGAGACCCGTCCGGCGTTGGGCCGTCATTCCGGGGCCGGATCCTCTCCGGCAATCGCCGGCCGGCTCAGCTTTCGGTCACCAGGGCCTCGCCGTGCCAGGACCGCCACAGGGCCGCATAGGAGCCGTCCGCGGTGACCAGCTCGTCATGCGAACCCAGTTCGAGGATGCGGCCGTCCTCGACGACTGCCACCCGGTCCGCGTCGTGGGCCGAGAAGAGCCGGTGGGCGATGGCCACGACCGTGCGGCCGTGCAGCACCGCGGCCAGGGAGCGTTCGAGATCCCGGGCCGCCCGCGAGTCGAGCAGCGACGTCGCCTCGTCCAGGACCAGGGTGTGCGGATCGGCCAGCACGAGCCGGGCGAGGGCGACCTGCTGAGCCTGTGCCGCCGCCAGGGTGTGACCGCCCGCGCCGACGACGGTCTCCAGACCCTGCGGCAGCGCCTGCGCCCAGTCCAGCGCGTGCACGGCGGCCAGAGCCGAGTGGACGTCCGCGCCGGACGATCCGGGCCGGACCATCGCCACGTTGTCGCGCAGGGTGCCGATGAAGACGTGGTGCTCCTGGGTGACCAGGGCGACCTCGCTGCGTAGCCGGTCCAGCGGCAGGCCCGCCAGCGGGACGCCACCGACGGTGATGCTGCCGCTGCCGGGCTCGTGCACGCCGGCCAGCAACCGGCCCAGAGTGGACTTGCCCGCTCCGGACGGGCCAACGATCGCGAGCCGCTCCCCCGGCTCCAGGGTCAGCGACACGCCGTGCAGCACCTCCCGCCCGGCAACGTAGGAGAAGCGCACATCGGTGACCTCGATCCGGGCGCCGTGCGGCTCGGCGGACGGCGTCTGCGGACCGGACGGCGTCACCGCCGAGACACCCAGCAGCCGAGCCAGCGACGCGGCGCCGATCTGGACCTCGTCGAGCCAGCCCAGCAGCGAGTCGAGCGGGTCGACCAGCGCCTGCGTGTAGAGCACCGCGGCGGTGACCTGGCCGAGGGTGACATGGCCGTGCAGGTACAGCCAGCCGCCGGTGAGCAGGGTCGCCACCACGGGCAGCACGTAACCGATTTCGATCACCGGCCAGAAGACGGTGCGCAGGAACAGGGTGTACCGCTCGGCCAGCCAGGAGCGGCGCAGGTCCGCGTCGCTGCGCTCGATCCGCTGCCGCTGGCGGCCCAGAGCCTCGACCGTACGAGCTCCCTCGACCGTCTCGGCGAGACCGTCGGTCACCTGTGAATAGGACGCGTTCTCCCGCAGGTATCCGGCGGGGGCCCGGCGCAGATACCACCGGGTGCCGACGATCAGGACCGGTACGGCGATCAGCAGTGGGCCGGCGAAAATCGGGCTGACCAGCAGCAGCGCGCCGACGACCAGGCCGACGGTGAGGGCTGCGATCATCGTCTCGGGCACGGCCCGGCGTACGCAGTTGGACAGCGCGTCCACATCACGGGTGGTCCGGGTCAGCAGGTCGCCGGCGCCGGCCCGCTCGACCGTGGACAGCGGAATGGCCAGGATCCGGTCGATGAAGTCCTCGCGCAGGCCGGCCAGCACCCGCTCGCCGAGCCGGGCCGAGGCGAGCACGGCGAACCGCACCAGCACCGCCTGCAGCACCACGAAGCCGGCGATGGTGACGGCCAGCCGGTCGATCGTGCCGACCCCGGTGTGCTCCTGGATCGACTGGACCAGGTCGCCGAGCAGCCGGGGCGCGGCCAGCCCGGCGACCGCCGCGACCAGGTGCAGGCCCACTGCCAGCGCCAGCTGCCGTGGATAGCGCCGCAACAGCTCGCGCGCATAGTGCCGCACCTGGGCGGTGTCGGCGACCGGCAGCAGGGTGGTCACAGATCCTCCCGTAGCACTGTGCGGGCGTAGTGGGGCTCGCTGCCGAGCAGGCCGCGGTGGGTGCCCTCGGCCACGACCCGGCCCTGCTCGACATAAAGGACCCGGTCGGTGCGGTCGAGCACGAGCGGGCTGGTCGAGCAGACCACCGTGGTCTGCCCGCTCCGGGCCGCGGCCAGCCGGTCGGCGATCCGGGCCTCGGTGTGCGCGTCGACCGCGCTGGTCGGCTCGACCAGCACCAGCGTCGCCGGCGCCGCGACCAGCGCCCGGACCAGGCGCAGCCGCTGTTGCTGACCGCCGGAGAAGGTACGCCCACGCTCCTCGACCGGGCTGTCCAGACCATCGGGCAACGCCTCGACGATGTCCGTCGCCGCCGCCGCGACCAGGGCCTCGGCCAGCCGCCCGCGCACAGCCGGGTGATCTCCGTGGCCACGTCGATCGGCGAGCGGCGGTTGCCCCCGCGCGCCCGGATCCAGGTCGTCGCGCAGCGCTCCGGTGAAGAGGCGGGCGTCGTTGTCCGCTACCAGGACCTGCCGGCGGACCGTGGCCAACGGGAAGTCGCGCAACGCGATGCCGGAAACGGTCGCGCCCTCGGCATAGCGGCCGAGGCGGTCGGCGATCGCCACGGCATCGGCCGGGTCGGCGGCGGCGATGGCGGTGAGCAGGCCGGGCCGGACCACCACGCCGGAGATCGGGTCGGCCAGCTCGCCGATGAAGGCCGCCACGCTCGGCTCGGCCGGGTCGGGCAGGTGGGTGCCGATCCGCTGCATCGCCACCACCCGGCGGCTCGCGACATGCCCGCGGGTCAGCTTGTCGATCGCCTCGGTCAGTTGCCGCAGCGGCGAGACCAGGAATGCCGCGTACGCATAGAAGGAGACCAGCTGCCCGATCGTGATCTGCCCGCGCAGGGCGAAACGGGCGCCCAGCCACGTGACCAGCACCAGGAAGGCTCCGGGCAGCAGAACCTGGGCCGCCTCCAGCAGAGCCTCGACGCGCGCCGCGCGTACGCCGGCCGCCCGGACCGCTTGGGAATCGGCGCGGTAGCGCGCCGCCATGACCGGCTCGCCACCCACGCCGCGCAACACCCGCAGCCCGGAGACCAGATCGGCGGCGCGACCGGTGAGCGTGCCCTGTTGCTGGCGGTACGCCGCCTGGCGGCGGTGCAGCGGGCGGATCAGCAGGCTGACGACCGCCATCAGGATCGGCACGCCGAGCACCACGACCAGGCCCAGTGGCACGCTGGTGAGCAGCAGGATCACCGTCACGGCGAGCACCGCGACGGCGGCGCCGGTGCCGCGTGCGGTGATGTCGACCGCGCCGCCGACGTGGTTGATGTCGGAGGTGCCGATCGCGACCACCTCGCCCGCGTCGAGGCGCCGGGGCAGCGTCGACCCGAGCCGGTTGGCCTGCCGCACCGTGATCTGGACCGTGCGGTAGGCGGCGGAGAGATAGTTGGTCAGCGCGAAGCGGTGCCGGGTGATCCCGGCGCCGGCCTGCACCAGGCCGACGCCGAGCAGGACGAGACTCCAGCGGAGCAGGGCCGAGCTGTCGCGGCCCGTGACACCGGCGTCGATCGCGCGGCCCACGATCGCCGGCACCACGGCCTGGCAGGTCATCCACAGGATGGCGAGCAGGATCGCGGCGGTGACGGTCGGCCAGGAACGCCGGATCAGCCAGCCGAGATATTGGGCCGGCGACCGGACATCGGGCTGGCCGGGATCGGCCACGGGCAGGCTTGGCATAGGAGCCCGACGGTACGGACCGGGTACGACACTTCGCGAGGCGTTTTCTCCGGGCCGGACCCCTCAGCGATCGACGGGCGTGAAATCCCAGACATGCGGGACGCGGGCGACCAGCCGATCCGGCGGCTCCGGCAGTGACGCGGGTGAGTTGCGCCACGTCGTGATGACCACGATCCGGTGGTCGGTGGACGAGTAGACGTCGCTCGACACGTGCGACGGCAACACCTCGAGCTTCGGCAACTCCTGGTCACAGACCCAGGCCAGCAACTCGTCGAAGCCGCTGCCGAGGGCCCGCACCTCCCACATCCGTGCGATCATCCTGGTTTTCCTACTCCGCCGTCGTGACCAGGGTCAATGGCATTGCGGAATCGGCGCGCAGATCGAGACGGCTCGGGGCGACCCCGGCTGCGACGAGGTGCGAACCGAGCGCGGCCACCATCGCCCCGTTGTCCGTACACAGCCCCGGCCGCGGCACCCGGACCCGGATCCCGGCCCGGCCCGCGCGCTCTTCGGCCAGCGCCCGCAACCGTGAGTTGGCGGCGACGCCACCCCCGATGATCAGCGTGTCGACGCCGTACTCCCGGCACGCGTCGAGCGCCTTGGCGGTCAGAACGTCGCAGACGGCATCCTGGAAACTGGCCGCCACATCGGCCACCGGCACGGGTTCGCCGGCCCGCTCCCGCGCCTCGACCCAGCGGGCGACCGCCGTCTTGAGGCCGGAAAAGGAGAAGTCGAAACGGTGCCGGGCCCGGTCTTTCGGCCCGGTGAGCCCGCGCGGGAAGACGATCGAGGCGCGATCGCCGTCGCGGGCGGCCCGATCGATCACCGGGCCACCCGGGAAGCCCATCCCGAGCAGCCGGGCCACCTTGTCGAACGCCTCACCCGCGGCGTCGTCGATGGTCGCGCCGAGCGGGCTGACGCCGGCGGTCACATCGTCGACCAGCAGCAGCGACGAGTGTCCACCCGAGACCAGCAGCGCGATCGCCGGTTCGGGCAGCGGGCCGTGCTCAAGCGTGTCGACGGCCACGTGCGCGGCGAGGTGGTTGACGCCGTAGATCGGCTTGCCGGCGGCGAGCGCGTAGCCCTTGGCCGCGGCGACGCCGACCAGCAGCGCCCCGGCCAGACCCGGCCCGGCGGTCACAGCGATCGCGTCGAGGTCGGTGAGAGTGACCCCGGCCGCGGCCAGGGCACGTTCCATGGTCGGCAACATCGCCTCGAGATGGGCACGGCTGGCCACCTCGGGGACGACGCCGCCGAAGCGGGCGTGCTGCTCGACACTGGAAGCGAGCGCGTCGGCGAGCAGGGTGTGGCCGCGGACGATCCCGACGCCGGTCTCGTCGCAGGAGGTCTCGATGCCGAGGACCAGCGGCTCGTCAGGCACTTCGCATCATCACCAGGGCGTCGGTGTTGCTGGGTTGGTAGTAGCCGCGCCGCAGCGCGACCGGTTCGAAACCGTATGTCGCGTAGAGGCGCTGCGCGGGCTCATTGTCGACGGCGACCTCCAGCAGCACCGTGCTCGCCCGGGGCGCCGCCTCGGCGAGCAGCGCCTCGAGCAGCAGCCGGCCGACACCGTGGCGCTGGGCGTCGCGCCGGACGGCGAGGTTCTGCACCCAGGACTCCTCCTTGTCGACCACGGCCAGCCCGGCATAGCCGGCGACCCTGCCGGCGTCGGTCGCCACCAGGTAGAAGTTGCGCTGGGCCAGTTCGTCCCAGAACATCGCCGCCGACCACTTCTCCGGGCCGAAGAGATCCTCCTCGATCGGCAGCACCTCGGCGATGTGCCACCAGCGGAACCGCTCGAGCCGGATCACTGCAGCACGGGCTTGCGGCTCGCCGACTCGACCGCGTCCGGCCGGCGCAGGTAGAGCGGCACGAGACGCTCACCGGGCCGGCCGGCCAGAATCCGGTCGGCGGCCAGCGCGATCAGGGCCTCGCCGGGCGGGTGGAGCAGCCGGTCGTCGATCGGCAGAGCGAAGATCTCGCTGTACTTCAGCGCGCCCTCGCCGACCGCACGCTCGGCGTCGACCGGCACGTCGGCCGGCTTCGCGACCTCGGGCCCGGCGACCCGGACCCCGTCGGCGTACGTGGCGTAGTACACCTCGCGCCGGCGCGCGTCCGTGGCGACCAGCACCCGGCCCGGCCCGGCGGCCCGGCCGAGCGCGTCCAGCGAGCACACGCCGTACGTGGGGATGCCGAGCGCCTGGCCCATCGCGCCGGCGGTGACCAGGCCGACGCGCAGCCCGGTGTACGGACCCGGACCCAGACCGGCGACGATCGCGCCCAGGTCACCCGGGATCGCTCCGGCGTCGGCCAGCAGGGCGGCGATCCCCGGGGCGAGCAGCTCACCGTGGGAGCGGGCGTCGACGACCCGGCGCTCGGCGACCCCGCGCAGGCCGTCGACGGTCAACTCGGCCAGGGCGGCGGTGACCGCCGGGGTCGACGTGTCCAGGGCAAGCACAAGCACCACGGAACCCTATCCGGCCGCCGAGGCGGCGCCGCAGCGCGGATCCCAGTCG
>JAVHVY010000099.1:0-15163 GCA_032160305.1 Actinoplanes sp. | reverse complement strand
TGAACTGGTGGACGGCGTTGAGGACCAGCTCGGGTTGTTCGATGTGCGGGAAGTGTCCGGCCTGCGGGATGCTCTGGAAGGTGGAATTGGGGAAGGAGTCGGCCAGGGCGTGCTGGTAGGGCAGCGGGGCGATGCCGTCTTCCTCGCCGGCGAGCACGAGGACCGGTTTGAGGACGCGGTGCAGGCGGCGCTGCAGCTTGGGGTCGGACAGGGTCGGACCGGAGTAGAGCGCGGTGGTCTGCTGGTTGGCCGCGGCTGTGGCTTTTTGTGCTTCGGTCAGCTTGGACGGATCGGGGCGTAGGGCCGGGTTGTAGAAGGCCAGTTCGGCGGTCTTGGCCGGGCCGAGTTTCGCGGGGTCGCCGATCTCTACGGGTGGTTCGGGTGCGATGGCGACTCCGTCGAGGAGGACCATTCCGGTGATGCGGTGGCGGGTGTCGCGTAGTGCCATTTCGGAGCCGATCCAGGCGCCGAATGAGCTGCCGGCTACGAGGACGTGTCGAAGGTGGAGCTTTTCGATGAGGTCTAGGTAGGTCTCGGCGAGGTCGGCCATGCTGTTGGTCCAGTCGGGCCGGGGTGTGCCGTCGAAGCCGGGGTGGGTGGGGGTGATGACGAACGACTGCTCGGCCATCGCTGCGGAGAACCCGGCCACGGTGTGTGGTCCGCCGCCGCCGTGGAGCACGAGTACTGCGGTGGTGCGTTGATGGCCGCGTTCGTTGACGGTGATTTTCAGGCCGTCGGCCATGTCGATGGTGCGGGTGATGCCGTCGGTGGGCGTGGTCGCGATAGGTGTGACGTTGCTGACGGGGGTGGTCGCGGCTCCTGCATCCTTCGCGAAGAACCCGAAGCTCGTGGCCGTGACCAATGCTGCGGTGGTGAGGCTTGCGACGACGGTGACCGCCGTGCGGGCCGCTGATCGGCGGGTCGGCCGGTTGGCGGAGGGAGTGGGGTGGCTCACGGGGACTCCTTGTTGTCGTCTCTTGGTGCATCGATCTGAGTGCTAGCCCTCTTCGCGAGTGCTTGCCCTCATGAAGATAGAGAGCCTTCGCGGAAAATGCAAGTGGTCTCTCACAAGAAGGGGTAGCTGTTGGATCCTGGCGTCGGTCGTGGGGCCAAGGAGGACGACGTGGCGACAAGCGGGCGCCGAGGTCGCTGCGGGCCGTTCGGGCGCCGCGCGGGTGGGCGGGGGTCACCAGGGCGCACGTTGCCGCGGGTCGACGACCCGGACGAGGCGGCGCGGGGTATCGCCGAGGGCGGCACGTCGGCCATACGGCGCGGTCGGGGACTGACCGCACTGGCATCCACGCCGATGCGGCTCTCTTCCCTACTGATGGGCCGGGGAACGTTACCGCTTGCGAGCCCGGCGGGCGCTGATCCATAGCTCGACGTCTTCTGCCAGCCAGATTTTGCCCGCTGCGAGGTCGGCGACGGGTGTCGGGAAGTCCGGTCGGTTCGTGAGCTGATACACCCGTTGACGGCTGAGTCCACCCAGCCGAACCCGGATCTCATGCGCACCGACGAGACGTATCGATCTGCTATCCACGTTGTCTACTATAGGCATACGACCACCTGTCGTTAAACTAGTAGTCATGCTCGGACGGGTGCGTACCGGTCGAGGTTGGAGGCCGATGGGTGACCGCGTGTAGGTGCACCCGCTGCAGGAGATCTCCCGGCAGTTCGACATGATTGCCCAAGGGGTGTGGAGCACCGCCGAAGCGGTCACCGGCTGGGTCAAGGGCATGCTCGACGCCGCGATCATCGCCGGTATCGCCGCCACGGCAGCACTGACCTCGACCGGAACACCGCCCTCATGACAGAACTCGTCCGCAGCAAACCCTGACTCTCCTCACCTTTCTGCCGTCGAGCCGTAAATGCTCTTGCCGCATTACGGCGTTCCTTTTACTGTTTCTTTCACCGGCACGACGACATCGGTAGGGAGCACTGTGATGACGTGGCACACCGCGATCGACCAGCAGCGCCTAGCGCTGTGCGGCGAGCCGCTCCTGCCCGGTCACGGGCGACCGGCCCAAGGGACTACCAGGGGATCAGGCGCGAGTAGCGTGGCACGCCAGCCGCGTCACACGCCGCCCACCCCACTCGGGTCAGGCGGCGCTTTTCGTTTCTACTCCCATTTCCTCAATTCGGTAGAGCAGCGGTCGTCAAAGCCGTGCGTTGTGGTTCGATTCCTGCCGCCCACGCAAAGACACTCCGGCATGTCCGGCGGTGCTAATGGTTGAGAATTCGACAGCGGATGGCATAACGAAGGACGCCCGGCCGCAGCAGCGCACGGTCCTGGCTGCCGGCGCGGGTTGATCCGAAGCGAGGGAGCTGACTCTCGATCAGGAGAACACCGGTTCGATCTCGGCCCAAACAGCGCCAACTCGTGGCGCTCTCGCGGTACTAGCCCAACAGGTAGGGCACCTGGCTTCCACCCAGGCGTAGACGGGGTTCGAGTCCCCGGTACCGCTCCACAATTCCGTTCAGCCATCACGATTAGTCGCTACCGGCCGCCGGCCTGCCCATTGAGTCCTCCCGAGCAGGATTCGGATCTCGTGCGCGCCGACGAGACGAATCGACCTGCCATTCATATCGTCTCTGACACGACGACGGTCACTTCCAGGACCTTCGGGAGACCAGCCGGGTGGTGTTGCCGGGGAAGCGGTCGAGTGGGTCCTCGTCGGCGCGGGGGGTCACGTACTGGGCGGTGAACGTGTCTACTCCGGTGCCGCGGTGGGCTCCGGGGCGGTAGGTCACGGTGACCGCTCGTTCCGACGCTGTCTCGATCACTCCGGCACGCCAGCCGTCGCGGTAGACCCACACGGGATCCGCCTTGTGGTAGCTGTCGGCCGGTGGGATCTCGGCCGGATCGCGCTCCGGTGGGGCGATGGTCGGGGTGGACATCGAGATGCCTCCTGGATCTCGGAAGCTCGGTCGTCGCGGTTGCCTGCGGGCGCGCCTCCCGCCTTGGCATCGACCGAGTGGCCGAAATATTCAGCACGCTGTGTCAGCGGGTAATGACTCGTCTGTCGGCTATCATGCTCGGGATCAAGTGCGTTCGCAAGGCAATCTGCACGTGCATCAGCCTCGCGCATCAGCGCGTGAGGATATGGGACCCGGACGGTTTCGTGCCGGACGGTCTCCCCATAGGATGCTGAGGGACTGCGGCCGGCAGTCCTGCTAGACCGCTCGACGAGGAGTGTTGTGAGCTCGGGTTCGCAGGAGGAGGCGCCGCAGAGCGGCCCTACGGTGCTGCGCATCCTGCTGGGCGCCCAGCTCCGGAGGCTGCGTGAGGGCAGGGGCATTTCCCGGGAGGATGCCGGCTGGGAGATCCGCGCATCAGGTTCGAAGATCAGCCGCATGGAACTCGGCCGGGTCAGCTTCAAAGAGCGCGACGTCGCCGACCTGCTGAGCATGTACGGCGTTGCCGCCGCCCAGGAGCGCGACGCGCTGCTCGGCCTGGCCCGCCAGGCGAACAACCCGGGCTGGTGGCACCACTTCGGGGACATCCTGCCCAATTGGTTCCAGTCCTACCTGGGCCTCGAAGCCGCCGCTTCACTGATCCGGACGTACGAGATCCAGTTCGTGCCCGGCCTGTTGCAGACGCCGGAGTATGCGCGTGCCGTGATCCTGCTCGGGCACTCTGGGGCGGTCGCGGCGGAGATCGACCGGCGGGTGGAGCTGCGCAACCAGCGGCAGTCGATCCTGAACCGGCCCCACCCGCCGCAATTGTGGGCCGTCATCGACGAGGCGGTGCTCCGCCGGCCGATCGGCGGGGTCGAGGTGATGCGCAAGCAGATCGAGGCGCTGATCGACGCTTCCCGACTGTCTAATGTGCGGCTGCAGATCATCCCGTTCAACGCGGGCGGACACGCTGCCGCCGGTGGCCCCTTCGCAATCCTGCGCTTCCCCGAGGCCGAGTTGCCGGACGTGGTCTACGTCGAGCAGCTCACCAGTGCGATCTACCTGGACAAGCGAGACGACGTCGACCACTATGCGATCGCCATGGAACGGGTCTGCATCGACGCGGGGCCGCCCAGCCACACTCCCGACATCCTCGAAAAACTCCTGAACGAGGTCGGCCGGATCAGCTGAGCGGACCCGCTGCCGCGTGTCAGTTGAGCAGGTTGTCGAAGTCCCCGTCGCGGACGCCGAGGATGAAGGCCTCGATCTCCGCTGGCGTGTAGATCAGCGCGGGTCCCCCGGGGTCCCGAGAGTTGCGAACCGCGACGCCACCCTCCGGCAGCGCGGCACACTCGACGCAGTTGCCGCTGGGGTTGCTGCGGCCGCTCTTCTGCCACGTCACGCCCTGCAACTCACCGGCGGGCATGCCGTTAGCGATGCGCTTCATTTGGTGCTCCCTACGGTTCGGCTCCGGTCGGCGATCGACCGGCGATGTGGCGACCCTCTGCTCATGACGGCCAACTGGTTGTGCAAATGCACGTGCATCTGGCCTTGCGTAAGAACAGGATTGTGAGCATGATAACGCACGTACTACCTTAAGGGATGTCACTAAGGGTGACATCTTTAAGTGACGGGCCGGTCGCGGAAACGACCTCTGCGACCCTCAACGCGAGGCTCCTGGCGGGGCGTCCTAGCGGAGGAGAGCAATGTCGATCCCCAACATCGGCCCGGAGATTCCTGACGATGTCCTGGCCGGCGACGGCCCGAGGAAGGGCAACCCCGCACTCGTGTATCGCGACAAGCCAGTTACCGACGAGGTCCAGTCCGCCAGCGTCCGCGCCTCGGTTGTCAGCCACCGCTTCGGAGGCGTCCGCTATGCCCTGACCAGGCGAATCAAAGCGGAGCGCGCCTGGGAGCCACCGGTCGGGGGTGAGTCCGACGGGAGCTGGTGAGTCGGTCCGCTGTGGCCGCCGCGGCACCGCTTTCGGCCGCCGCGAGCGGGCCCTATCAGCGCTGATCATCCGCAAGGGACGGATCGAGCTCAGCGCCCCCGCGGGTCAGGTGCACGTCTTCGCCGAAGGCGACTACTGCTACGGCATCGGGCCGCTGGCGCTCAAGGTCGCCCGGGTGCAATGGCAGCGGCCGGTCCCCCATGAGGGTGACACCTGGTTCGAGGTCGAGGGCGTGGTGATCGACCCGTCCGGCCATGAGGGACCCCGTCGGCAGGTGCTCGTCCGAGCCGGGCGACTGCCCGCTCCGCCGCCCCGGAAAAGGCCGCGACTGCGGCCCTGAAGCCCCGGCCGGGCAGTCTGGTTCCCCCGTGCCAGGCTGCTCGGCCGGCTACTTTGCGTGATTCTTGGCTACGCTTCAGGCGGCCGATGTGTCGCGTAGGGAGTGCACTGCGCCGGTCACGACCCGGTCACGTCCGCCACGTTTGGCGATGTAGAGATTACGGTCGGCTACCGACAGGACGGCTGACTGGGTCGCCGCCGGGGCCTCCCACAACCCGGCCACCCCGATGCTGACCGTGACCGGCAGCGTATCGGTGATCTCCTCCCACTGATAGGAGCCGATCGCGCGGCGGATGCCGTCGAGCTCGCGGGCCGCCTCGGGTACATCGGCACCGGGCAGCACCATCAGGAATTCCTCGCCGCCCATCCGGGCCACGAAGCCCTCCGGCGACACCGCGGCCAAGCCGGTCTCCAGCAGCTTCGCCACCAGCATCAGAACCTTGTCACCCACGTCGTGCGACAGCAGGTCGTTGACCCACTTGAAGTGGTCCAGGTCGACGATGGCAACAGTGAGGTCGCCGCCGCTGTCGATCATGACCGGCAGCACCTCGTCGATGTAGCGCCGGTTGCGCAGCCCGGTCAGAGGGTCGCGCCGGGCCTGCTCACGGAAATGCTCGGCCTCCTCGCGGGCCTCGGCGGTCTCGAACATCGCCTGCCGGGTCCGCGCCTGGGCCTCGCGTTCCAGCGAGTGCAGATTCTCGTGGGCGGCGAAGAAGATCTTGTGCGCCGCGAACGCTTCCGCGTACATGCCGCGGGCCGCGTGTAACTCGGCTTGCTCCTGGTGCACCCGCACCAGTACCTCGTGCAGCTCCCGCTCGACGCACAGAGCGCGGGACGTGTCCAGACTGACCTGGGCCCGGTCGGACGCGCCGAGGCCGCGCTGCGCCTGCGACAGGGTGAGCAGATACTCCGCCAGCGCATCCGCGTCCTCGTGCCGGCCCTCGCCGTGCCGGGCGATGCACTCGCGCATCGTCGCCTCGGCGTCGGCGAAGTGGCCGTTCGTGATCTGGATCGAGCCGATGGTGTCCAGCGCCGCCGGGTCGAGGTCGAAGCCGTGCGCCGTAGCCAGCGCCTGCAACCGGGCGGCGACCTCCTCGGCGCGCGCGTGGTTGCCCGCCGCGTTCTCGGCGTACGCCTGGTTGTTGAGCATGCTCACCAGCAGCCGCGGCTGGTCCAGCTCGATCGCTAGCTCCGCGGTCTGGGCATAGCGCAGCCGGGCCGCCGCCATCGAGTCGGCGTAGCCGAGCGCGTCGGCCAGCTTGGCGCGATGCCAGACCTGCATGTGCGCGGTGGCGGTCTCGTCGAGTAGCTCGACCGAGCTCAGGGAGTGCTCGAGGCATTTGGCGCTGTCGCCGAGCAGCCGGTGGATGTTGGCCCAGACCAGGTGGACGCGGGAGTGCAGCCGGATCTCGCCGTGCTCGACCGCCCACTCGTGCAGGTCGAAGATCTGCCGTGCGGCACCGGCGATGTCGCCCTTGCGCATGAGCATGTTGGTCTGACAGAGGCGGGCCCGGGCGGCCAGCGCCTCGTCGCCGATCGCGACGGCGGCGCGTTCCACCTCGATCGCCGTGACGAGCTGGGCAGCGGCGTCCCAGAGGATGGCGTCCTCGATCGCCAGCAGAGCGGCCGACAGCCGCTCCGCCACTTCATTGCTGCTATCCATCGGTCACCACCCCTCCGCAGCGAATATCGACCTTGACCGGCCGGGCTGAAGACAAAACCGAGGATCCTTTCCGGCGTATGCGCTCCGCTTATGAATGCTAGCTGTGCGTCACATCGAGAACCTAGTGTGTCCGACGTGATCCACCTCGCCGGTCAGCATGCACGCCGTAAAGCGAGCGATTGGCTAAGCCGGCGCTGCTCGATGGCCCGGCCGCGCCCCAGGTGAGCTGAAGTGGCCGGGCTGACGTGGCCGGGCTGACGTGGCCGGGGTCCGTCAGCTCGGGCGGGACAGCTACTCCGGTATCGACGGGTAGGAGTAGATCGGGTATTCGGCAGTCGCGTAATGAGTGAAGGCGGAATTCGTCGCCCGGGAGACCGGCGCGGCGGTGGGCCGGTCGGCTCCGGCAGGCGTCGGTACGGGGAGGCCGGCCCCGGCGGACGGCGTTGCGGGAGCGGCGGAAGAGGCGGCCTGGGCCGCGAGGTACGCGGCGATCTGCCGCTCGATGTCGACCGTCGTGCGCAGAGTCATCGGCTTCATCAGCAGCGCCGCGATCACGCCGATAGCGCCGACGATCACCGATAGCTGGAAGACGTGCCCGGTCGCGTCCCCGTACGCCGCGCGGACGATGTGCTGGACGTTGTCCGGCAGGGCGGCCAGGTTGAGCCCGCCCCGGTGCCGGCCGGTGACCGGAATGCCGGCCGCCGTGAGTTGGCTGGTGATGTCTCTGGTCACCCGGTGGGCCAGCACCGCGCCGAGCACCGAGACACCGATCGTGCCGCCGAGCGAACGGAAGAACGTCACCGCCGAGCTGGCCGCGCCGATGTCGCGCAGCCGGGCCTCGTTCTGCGCCGAGAGCACCAGGTTCTGCATGCTCATGCCGATCCCGATGCCGACCAGGGCCATGCCCGTGCCGACGATCCACAGCGAGGTCCGGTGGTCCATCCTGGCGAGCACGGCGAAGCCGGCAACCAGAGTGATCGTCCCGGTCACCAGGAAGGATTTGATCCTGCCGGTCCGGGTGATCAGCCGGCCGGAGACCGTCGACGAGACCAACAGGCCGCCCATCATCGGCAGCATCAGCAGGCCGGAATGGGTCGGGCTGTAGCCGCGGCTGATCTGGAAATACTGGCCGAGGAAGACCGCGCCGCCGAACATCGCCATGCCTACCGCGAGGCTGCCCACGATCGCCAGCGCGGTGGTGCGTTCCTTGATGATCCGCGGCGGGACAACCGGCTCGGCGGCCCGGTGCTCCACCAGGACGGCGAGGCCGAGCAGGACCAGGCCGCCGCCGACCATGGCGGCCGATGGCCCGGAGAGGAACCTGAACGCGCTGTTCACGAACGACACCCAGATCAGCAGGACGCTCACGCCGGCGGCGATCAACGTCGCGCCGAGGTAGTCGATCCGCACGTTGTCCCGCTTGAGCAGCGGCAGATTCAACGTCTTCTGCAGCACCACCAGGGCGATCGCGGCGATCGGGGCGCCGACGAAGAAGCACCAGCGCCAGCCCAGCCAGCCGGTGTCGACGATGACGCCGCCGAGCAGGGGGCCGCCGACCGTGGCCAGGGCGAAAACGGCGCCGAGATAGCCGGTGTACCGGCCGCGTTCGCGGGGCGCGATCATCGAGGCGATGGCGATCTGGACGAGGGCCTGGATGCCGCCCATGCCGAGGCCCTGGAATGCCCGGGCGGCGATCAGCTGCCCGGCCGTCTGACTGAGGCCGGCCACCACCGAGCCCAGCACGAAGACCACGACCGCGACCTGGACCAGCAGCTTCTTGCTGAACAGGTCGGACAGCTTGCCCCAGATCGGGATGGACGCGGTCGCGGTCAGCAGGCTCGCGGTGACCACCCAGGTGTACTGCGTCTGGGTGCCGTTCAGGGCGCCGATGATCCTGGGCAGGGCGTTGGAGACGATCGTGGCGCTGGACACGGCCACGAACAGCACCAGCAACAGGCCGCCCAGGGCCTCCATGATCTCGCGGTGCGTCATCGAGCCCACCTGGGCGCGCGGAATGATCGGGGCGGTCATCGCGCAGCCTCCAGCGAGTCGGATGCGGCCATCAAACACTATCGACGCCACTTTCCCGGTGCGCGAGTCTTCCCATCGGGAACGAGATCACCCGCGCGGCTACCCTCGGTCACGCCCGGCGGTCGGGGTAGGTTTCGAACGATCTCCGAAGGCTCCCAGGAAAGGCAGCTACATGCAGAACCAGACGGTGGACATCACCACCCCGGACGGCGTCGCCGACTCCTACCTGGTCCGTCCGGACGGCGACGGTCCGTTCCCCGGGGTGCTGGTCTTTCCGGATGCCTTCGGCCTGCGTCCGCGGCTGTTCGAGATGGCCGACCGGATCGCCGAGCGCGGCTACGCCGTGCTCGCGCCCAACTTGCTCTACCGCGGCGGACGCGCGCCGATCGTCGACCTCGACGGGCTGCACGACCCGGAGCAGCGCGGCAAGATCTTCGACCAGGTCCTCCCGCTGGTCCGGCAGCTCACGCCGGAAAAGATCGGGCCCGACACCCGGGCGTACCTCGACTTCTTCGCCGCCTCGCCGGGCGTCGCGCCCGGACCGGTGGTCGCGGTCGGCTATTGCATGGGCGCGCTGAACGCCCTGCGCGCGATGGCGGCCTTCCCGGACCGGATCAAGGCGCTGGGCAGCTTCCACGCCGGGCGGGTCGTCACCGACGCGCCGGACAGCGCCCATCTGACGGTCGGCAACCTCATCGGCGAGGCGTACTTCGCGCATGCCGACAACGACAGCTCGATGACGCGGGACAACATCGCGACGCTCGAGGCCGCGCTGGACGCGGCCGGCGTGACCTACACCTCCGAGGTCTACGAGGGCGCTTCGCACGGCTTCACGATGGCCGACACGGCGGCGTACGACGAGGCTGCCGAGAAGCGGCACTGGCTCAACCTCTTCGCGCTGCTCGACCGTAACCGCTGAGCCTCGGTACGGCTGCGGCTCACCTCCCGCCCCGTCCGGTCGACCCGGCGGCGGAGCGGGCGGCTTCATGGTCACCGGTCGGGGCTCACTCGTATTCGTCGTAGTACTCGTCCTCGACCAGGCCGGGGAAGAACCGGCCGATCGCCACGGTGTCGTAGACCTGGCGTACCTCGGTGATTCGGCCGTGCTCGACGGTGACGAACTCGGCCACCCGGGCGATGCCGAACGGCGCCGCGCAGTCGTAGACGACGGTGGCGCCCCGGTCGTTGCAGGCCTTCGACACGACGGTCACGCTGTCGGCGAAGAGCGCGATCCGATTCAGAGTCCGTACCAGCTCCTCGTCGTCGACGGCACTGTCGAGATTCCACTCGATGTCGGCCTCCGGAGACAGCAACTGCCGCACGGCGGCGCGGTCCCCGCCGATCCACGAACCGGTGTAGAAGTCGATCAGATCTTCGGTACCCACGGTTTCCTCTCGCACGAAGGTGCCGCCGCCCGCGAGCGTCGCGGGCGGCGGCCAGCTGGTTCCGTCGTTACTTTCCGGCCACCGAGTCGCCGCTGACGAAGGTGTAGCCCTGCGCCTTGATCCCGGTGATCAGCGTCTGCAGGTAGTCCGTGCCCAGGTACGGGTGGTAGAAGAAGCTGGCCACGCCGTCCCGGATGACCAGGTTGCGGTCGGCCGAGGCGAGGATGTCGGCCGGCAGCCGGGGCGGGTGGTTGTTGAACGGCTCCGGCTCGATGTTGCCGATGTTCTCCGGGATGATCACCGAGCCGTAGACGTCGCGCACCGAGTACGGGAAGAACTGGCCGAACTGCCGGGTGTAGTCGGGCTTGGCGCCGGTCAACACCCCCGGGAAGTACAGCCCCCGCTCGTACCGCTTGCCGAACAGGCTGTTGACCGTCTGGTAGTCGACCACGCTGCCGGCGTAGTGCGGGAATTCGAACGTGCTCGGGCGGCCCAGCCCGGCCGCAATGAAGAGCAGCTCGGCGGAGATGACCCGGTTGGCCGCCCAGATCGCCGAGTCGACCGGCACCGGGCCGTCGTAGACGACACTGTTGGACGAGTCGATGTGCGCGGCGTAGAACTCGAAGTCGTTCGCGCTGACCCCGTCGTACGGGTTGGCGACGGTCGAGTACTGGTGGGTGTAGCCGTGCTCGATCAACGTGCCGCCCTTGGCCTGCATGTACTTGAGCGCGGCGACGACCTTCGGCCGGTTCAGCAGCGTGAAGTCCTTGCCCAGGCCCGTGCTGTTGTTCGGGTCCCGGTAGCGCGGGTAGACGGCGACGCTGAACGGGACGCCCTGCGCGAAGAGGTAGTCCGCGACCGCCCGCAGCTCGGCCGGGTCGGCGTCGGGGCCGACATCCTCGATCCGGACCAGTCCCCGGTGCCGCTCGGCGGTCTTCGGCGCGAGCGCGTCGAAGAGCAGGTCACTGAAGATCAGGTAACGGTCGTCGTGGCTCACGTACGAGAACGGGATCTCGCCGACGTAGGTGAAGTTGCCGGACCGCACCGCCCACGGGAACGTCGTCCCGTCCGGGCGCACGGCCGTCGCCAGCGTCGTCACCTTCGCCGGGTCGGTGATCGACAGGTTCATGATCCCGGCATTGTTCGCAGTGTCCCGGGTCAGCTTGCGGCCCTTGTAGCCGACCTCGGTGACGCCCGCGGGGTCGAACAGGCCGCTGGTGAAGCCGTACTTGGCGGAGAAGCCGGCGGTGGCCGTCGTGAGCTGCCAGATGTTGTCGTAGACCCAGGTCACCGGCTTGCTGGTGGCGGCGACATCGACCAGGAAGGCGGCCGGCAGCGGCTCGTCGTAGGTCGACCCGAGGTAGATCACCGCGGTGTAGGCGGTCAGGTCGCCGGCCTTGTAGGTGCCGACCGCGGCCGCTGTCCATGAGCCGAAGTGCGAGCTCAGGTTGGCCGTCTGGGTCGCGTAGACCTCGCCGAGCCAGCCGTAGTCGCCGGTGGTGTCGTAGAGCACGAGGGTGTTGGCGGTGCCGCCCCCGGGGGCAGCCTTGCCGGACTTGCCGGCGACTGGGGCAGTGGTGCTGGTCGCGGCGTCCGCGTTGAGGACGCCCGCGCCGAGCGAGGCGGCGAGGGTCATGACTACGCCCGCGGCGAGGACGGTACGGCGGGACATCGGTGAAGTGCGCATCAGGCGGACGCTCCGAACGTGACGGGTGCGGTGGAGTGCACAGTGGGGGGCTGAGTGCTGGGCATCGGTTCGGGTCGCTCGGCGAGGCCGAGCAGGGCGGCGGTGGCCTGCGCGGTTCGGTGCGCGGCCAGCCCGTCGCCGTACGGGTTGCCGCCGGCGGTCATCGAGTCGCGCCGGACCCGGCTGTCGAGCAGGGCGGACGCCTCGGCGACGATCAGCGCGGTGTCGGTGCCGACCAGCCTGGCGCACCCGGCGTGCAGCGACTCGACGCGCTCGGTGACCTCGCGCAGCACCAGCGCCGGCACCCCGAACGACGGAGCCTCCTCCTGGATGCCACCCGAGTCGGTGAGCACCAGGTACGCCTCGGAGAGCAGCCGGGACAGGTCCGGGTAGGGCAGCGGGTCGGTGACGGTGACCCGGTCGATCCCGGCGAGAGCGGCGTCCACCTGTGCGCGTACGGCCGGGTTCGGGTGGCTCGGCAGGATCACGTCGATGTCGGCGTACTTGGCGACCAGCTGCTTGACCGCGTCCAGGATCCGGTCGAGCGGCTCGCCCCAGGACTCGCGGCGGTGCGCGGTGACCACGACCAGGCGGTTCGCCGACTCCTTGCGGGCGGCGGCCACCTCGGCGTTCTCGAACGGCAGCCGGCGGGCGGCCACGGCGAGCGTCGCGTCCACCACCGTGTTGCCGGTGATCAGTACGTCGCCGGTGGCGATGTTCTCGTCGAGCAGGTTCATCGCCGCCAGTGCGGTCGGCGCCAGGTGCAGCGCGGCGACCTGGGCGACCAGGCGCCGGTTGGCCTCCTCCGGGAACGGCGAGTCGAGGTCGCCTGAGCGCAGCCCGGCCTCCAGGTGCACGACCGGGATCCGGCGCCAGAAGGCGGCGAGCGCCCCGGCCAGGCTGGTCGTGGTGTCGCCCTGCACGATGACGGCGGCCGGCGTGCGTTCGGACCACAACGTGTCCAGTTGCTTGATCATCTCGGTCAGCAGCTCGGCCTGGCTGCCGGTGCCGCGCGCGACGGTCAGCGTCACGTCCGGCGCCAGGTCGAAGGCGGCCAGCGCCTGCACGACCATGGCCGGGTGCTGACCACTGGCGACCAGCACCGGCGTGAGCAGACCGGCCGCGCGCATGGCGGTGGCGACCGGGGCGAGTTTGACGGCTTCGGGGCGGGTGCCGCCGATCAGGTGCACTTCGGGGAGCGACATCGATTTCTCCGGGGGAGTCAGGCGGCGAGCGCGATTTGGCGGGGGGCGTGCACCGGCTCTTCCATGAGCCGTTCCGTCTTCGCCCAGGTCTGCTGACCCCGGGCCTGCCGGACGATGGCGCGGTAGGTGGCGACCTGCCCGAGGAGCAGGAAGGCGGGGTAGGCGAGGGCGGCGACCAGCAACCGTCCGGGGCTCTCGTCGCCGAGCCGGACGCGGTGCACGACGGCCCAGATCAGGCCGGGGAACAACGTGACGGCGAACCACAGCTCGCCGGTGTCGGCCAGGTCCCGCCACGACGCCAGGTACGGCAGCGGGTGGCCGAGCGCCAGCGCGAGCGTGGCGACCGCGACCGCTCCGGCGACGGCGATCGTGACCAGCGCGTTCAGCCACGGGGCGATCAGGTAGTGCAGGACTTCGAGCAGGGCGGCCGGGCGTACCTGCGTGGAGCGGATCAGCCGGCTCAGGTAGCGGGCGCACTGCAGGTTGCCCTGCGCCCAGCGCGTGCGCTGCCGGGTGAGCCGGCGGAAGTCGACAACGGCCTGCTGGGTCACCGCGGTCCGCGAGGTGTAGCGGATGCCGACCCCGGCGAGGTGCATCCGCAGGCCCAGCTCGAGATCCTCGACCAGGCAGGCCGACCAGGGTGTGTCACCGAGGGCCTGCAGCTCGGACAGCCGGGTGAACTGGCCGTTGCCGCCGAGACCGACGGTATCCAGGGTGTCCCGCAGGGTCTGGCAGGCGCTGACGATCGCGCCGAACTCCAGATCCTGCACCGCGCCGAGGATCCGGTGCCGGTTGCGGATCCGGACCTGCACCTGCACGGCGCCGATCCGCGGGTCCCACAGCATCCGGGAGATCTCGAGCAGGATGTTCGGGCTGCCCTGGCCGTCGCCGTCGATGATCCCGACGACCACCAGGTCCGGGCTGACGCCCTCCTCGGTGGAGATCTGGGAGATCAGGCGGTAGGCCGCGTTCAGGGCCTCGCCCTTGCCCTGGCGCGCTTCGGGCAGCTCCCGGCGCAGGACCCGCAGGCGCGGGCTGTCGATGGCGGCGAGCACGTCGGGCGTACGGTCGTCCGAGCCGTCGTCGACGACCAGGACCCGGGCCAGCGTGCCGCTCGGCCCGCGCAGCCCGAGGGCGGCGTTGACCGTGTTGCCGACGACGACCTCTTCGTTCAATGCCGGCACGATGATCCAGAAGTGCTCGGGCGTGCCGTCCAGCCGGCGGGTCGGGGAGCTCTGGCGGTGGCTGGCGAGGTATCGCAGCCCGAAGCTCATCAGGGCGACCGTCGAGAGCGGCCAGGCCAGCATGAGCGCATACCCCAGGATCACGAGGAACCAGCTGTCCGCTGCGGTCATCACCCCTCCATCCCGTCACTGTTCGTGGTGTCCACCGTCGGCTGGGGGCCGTATCGGTGGACGTACTAGGACATTAAGGTGCTACGCAGCGTGATTCAAGAGTGCCGACCCGACCGCCGGTCCGATCTGACTATTCGGCCTAACCCAGACATCTCAGGCGTCGTTTTACGGTCTAAAACCGGCAAGGCGGGCGACCTGGGGGTGTCGGAGTCGCCGTCCAGTCGCTGGGATCTACCTGACGCTGGGTAATGCGAGCCGTCACCGGGGTCGGGTGCCGGTGTAATTACGCAGAGTTGCCTTCAGTGCGGGTGTCCGAGCGCGGTGGTCAGACGTCGGGACAGGCCCGCGGACGGTGACCACCGAATCCAGCGACCAGGCGAGCCGCAGCGCCCAGGTTGCGTGGGCCGGGTCCATAGGCCCGGGGGCGGGGGGCCGTGGGCCGGGGTCCGGGGCCGGGTTGCGTGGGGCCGGGGTCCGGGTCCGTGGGCCGGGTTGCGTGGGGCCGGGTCTGTGGCCGTGGTGCCGGGCTGTGGGCCGGGGTCTGTGGGCCGTGGGGCCGGGGGGTGGGCCGGGTCTGTGGGGCGTGGGGCCGGGGGGCGGGGGCGGGGGGGGGGGGGTGGGGGCGGTGGGGCCGGGCGGGGGGGGGTG
>JAVHVY010000086.1:0-13112 GCA_032160305.1 Actinoplanes sp. | reverse complement strand
GCCGCTCGCTGAGGGGTTGGTCCCCCATGGCCTGCGGCACTCGCACAAGACGGAGATGGACGAGATGGGTATCCCGCAGCGTCTGAAGGATGGCCGCATGGGGCATCTTGACGGCTCAGTCAGTGCTCGCTACTCGCACATCACTTCCGTGATGCGTAAGGAGCTTTGCGATGGTCTTACGGAGCGCTGGACCGAGGCTCTGAAGGCGCGGAAGGCTCTTGCGCCGGGCTCGCCGGTGGACGTACTCGACCGGCTCCTACGGGCGCTCTGACCACCGCCCGGCGGGGCGTTGCCCCAAAACCTGCCCCAAAGCCGTTCTACAAGCAGTCAGGGCCGGTCTCCCTTAAGTGGAAAACCGGCCCTGACCTGCTGTTTCTCGTGGTCGGGGTGGCCGGATTTGAACCGACGGCCTCTTCGTCCCGAACGAAGCGCGCTACCAAGCTGCGCCACACCCCGATGCGTGCTGAGCAATACTAGCTGACGCCTCGGCACCGGCAAACTCGGTATCCCGGTGGCGCGGGACGGCCGGGTCAGCGCGGGATCAAGGTCAGAATCGTGGCCTCCGGGCGGCAGGCGAAGCGGATCGGGGCGGTCGGATGAGTGCCCAGGCCCGCCGACACGTGCAGCCAGGAGTCCGTGCCGGGCCAGCGGTGCAGGCCTTTGGCCATCGTGTGCGGCAGGTCGCAGTTCGTGGTCAGGGCGCCGTATCCGGGTACGCAGACCTGGCCGCCGTGGGTGTGGCCGGCCAGCAGCAGGGTGAAGCCGTCCGCCGCCATCGGGTCGAGGACCCGCGACGCGGGGGTGTGGGTCACGCCGATGTGCAGATCGGCGCCGGCGGAGATCGGGCCGGCCACGGCGGGGTAGTCGTCGCATTCGATGTGCGGGTCGTCGACGCCGGCCAGTTCCACCGAGCGGCCGCCCGCCTTGATGGTCGTGCGGGCGTTGTTCAGGTCGGACCAGCCTGCGTCGGTGAAGGCCGCGCGCAGTTCCTCGGCCGGCAGTTCCACGCCCTGGACGTAGTCGCGGTCGGCCTTCAGGTAGAGCAGCGGGTTCTTCCAGACCGGGCCGCGGTAGTCGTTCGAGCCGAAGACGAACGCGCCTGGCACCCCCAGGAACGGTTCCAGGGCGCGCAGCACGCCGGGGATGGCGTCGGGTGCGGCCATGTTGTCGCCCGTGACCACCACCAGGTCCGGGTCGGTGCCGCCCAGGGCGGCCACCCACGCCTGCTTGCGGCGCTGGTCAGGCATCATGTGCAGGTCGGAGATGTGCAGGATGCGCAGTGGTTCCGCGTCCGGCTCCAGGACCGGGACGTCGAAGCGGCGGAGGGTGAAGAGATTCCGCTCGACCAACGCGGCGTAACCGAGTGTTGCGGCGCCCGCGGCGGTGACACCGGCGGCGAGTGGGATAAGGGAGCGCTTGCGCATGAAGGCCAGAGTAGTTTGACCGTCCATGGGAACGCTGAAAGACCGCCTGAACGATGACCTGCACGCCGCTATGAAGCACCGCGACGAGCTGACCACGTCGACGCTGCGCATGGCCCTCTCCGCCGTCCGCACGAATGAGACCACCGGTGACGTCGCCCGGAACCTCTCGGACGATGAGGTGCTGGGGGTGCTGACCAAGGAGGCGAAGAAGCGCCGCGAGGCCGCCACCGCCTTCGCGGGTGCGGGTCGCACGGACCAGGCCGCCAAGGAGACCGCCGAGGGCGAGATCCTGGACCGCTACCTGCCGAGACAGCTCACCGACGCGGAGATCGCCGAGCTGGTCGTGGGCGCGCTACAGACGGGTGGCTTCACTGGCAAGGGCCAGATGGGCCCAGCCATGAAGGCAGCTCAGGCGGCTGTGGCCGGCCGCGCCGACGGTGGCCGCGTCGCCGCCGAGGTACGCCGCCAGCTCGGCTGAATCGAGCGCGCAGATCGCCGGTGCGGCCGTCACGTACCCGGAACGGGTCTGGGCGGCCGTTCACGTACCCGGAATGGGTTTGGCCTCAGACCTCAGCCGGCTGCCTCCAGGTCGGCCCTGGTCAGCAGCGCCCGCAGGGTGATGCCGGCCTCGGCCAGCGCCTGCGCGCCGCCTTCCTGCCGGTCGATCACGCACAGTGCGTGGTCGACGTGGGCGCCCAGGTTGCGCAGCTCGCCGGTCGAGATGACCACCTGTCCGCCGGAGGTCACCACGTCCTCGACCACCAGGACCCGGCGGCCGGCCACCTCGGCACCCTCGCTGAGCCGGGCGGTGCCGTACGCCTTGGCCTGTTTGCGGACGAAGGCGCACGGCAGTTTGGCGTGCCGGCCCAAAGCGGTGACGATCGCGATGCCGCCCATCTCGAGGCCGGCCAGCACCTCGGTGCCGTCGGGGATGAGCACCGCGAGCTGGGCCGCGAGCTGGTCGAGGAGCTCCGGGTCGGCCTCGAACTGGTACTTGTCGAAGTATTCGTTTGCCGTCCGGCCGGACCGCAGGACGAATTCGCCGGTCAGCCGGCTCACGTCGCGCACCTGGCGGGCGAGGTCAGAGTCAGTCACGAGGCAACAGCCTGTCAGGTGCCGCCAGAGGAGGGAAGCGCGCCCCCATGCACACCGAGCGGCTGAGCCCTCGAACTGCGGGTGATGTGGTGGCGGCGCGAAAAACGGTCACCCGTTGGCGTAGTTGACTCTGAGTTCTCTTGCGGTATGTCCTTTTTAGAGTATTTTGCGAGGATTAGGCGGTTAACCCGGAAAGGATCGTCGTGACCCCGTTCGCGCTACTCTTCCTCCTGGCCCTGGCCGGATCGTCCTTCTTCGCACTCGGACGCGCCCTCGGCCGCGGCGAACGGTACGAAAGGGGCTATCGGGAGGGCTTCCGCGACGGCGAGACCGGCTCCCTGGCCCGCGCGGCCCGGATGATCCAACTGAACAGCCACTCCCAGTTCGCCCCCGCCCTCGAGTCGATGCTGGTGCCCAGCCCGGTGCCGCATCAGCTCGCGGCCCGCTCGGCGAGCCCGGCGGTGGTGGGCATCCCGGCCCGCCCGCAACTGGCCCTGTAAAGCACGACCGGCGGTGGTGGGCATCCCGGCCCGCCCGCAGCTGGCCCTGTAAGCACAACCGGCGGGTACGGCCGAAGCCGCACCCGCCGCCGTCAATGCCGATCAGCAGGTGAGGTTGCCGCCGGCCGGAACACCGAGGATGCCGACGAAACGGTTGTACGCGTCGACCCGGCTCTGCATCTGGGCGGGGTTGCCGCCGTTGCACTCGATGCTGTTGATCGCCCGGATCGTGGTGCCGAAGCCCTGGCCGTTCACCATCGCGGCGTGCGAGGTGGTGCCGGCGTTGCCGGTGCCGGTCATCCAGTACCAGACGCCGGTCTGCCAGGAGATCGACGAGTTGTTGGCGACCAGGTTCGGGTTGTTCAGCAGGTCCACGCCGAGCGCGTCGCCGGCGGCCTTGTAGTTGAAGTTCCAGCTCAGCTGGATCGGCCCGCGCCCGTGGTACGCCGACTGCCCGGCCGGGCACCCGTACGGCTGGGACATGTCGCAGTAGTGCGGGTAGTTCGCCGTGTTGATCTCGTCGATGTAGACCAGGCCACCGGTCTCGTGGTTCACGTTCGCCAGGAAGGCCGCGGCCTCCTGCTTCTTCACGGTGTCACTGCCGGTGGTGGCGAACGCGGGGGATGTCTTCATCGCTTCGGTCAGCCCGGTGTACGTGTAGAAGCTGTTGCGGCCCGGGAACATCTGGTTGAACTGCGCCTCGGTGACCACGAAGCCGCCGGGGTTGCCGGGGGGTGTGGTCGGCGGGGTGGTGCCGCCTGAGCAGGAGAACGGCGACCAGAACCAGGTGCTGATCACCGGGTCGTAGCCGGGATTCTCATGCGTGGCCTTGTAGTACTGCCCGTTGGTATACTTCACGATCGAGTCGACCGCGTAGAACTGGCCGGCCACCCAGTTCGGGTAGTTGCAGTCGCCGCCACCGCCGCCCGTGGTGCCGCCGCAGGAGCCGTTGTCCTGCCAGACGCCCGAGCCGCCGGTGCTGGGCGCCTCGTACTGCGTCCACCACTTCGCGGTCCAGTTGTGGCTGTTGTACGACGCGGTCATGCCGCCGGTGTAGACCGCGCTGTTGTTGTAGGCCGACACGCAGGCCGCGGCCGCGTCCGAGGCCGTCATCGGGAGCAGGGCCGCGGCGGAACCCGCCACGGCGACGCCGATGGCGGCGACGATCGCCAGGAGACGTTTTTTTGACATGGGTCACCTTCCGTGCGCCGGGGCGCGCACCGACCTGGAGAGAAAGAGGGGACCTTCGGCGCAATTGAACGTTCTGCACCGACTGTCCGGACGATCTAGACCCAACCAAACAGACCAGGGCCGCGTCAACGTCTGTAAGGAAACTTCATGAATTAATCAAAGCTCCCGTTCTGGACCCGGCCGACGGCCAACCGTCCGGCCTGCGGCAGCTCCCGGCCCGCTGATCTTTCTCCGAGCCCTGATCGCGTACGAAAGATGCGGGGTCAGGCCCTGGTGAATTCGGCCGCGAGCAGCTCGGCGATCTGCACCGTGTTGAGGGCCGCGCCTTTGCGCATGTTGTCGCCCGTGATGAACAGGTCGAGGGCGCGGGGGTCGTCCATCGCGCGCCGGATCCGGCCCACCCAGGACGGGTCGGTGCCGACCGCGTCGATCGGCATCGGGAACTCGCCCGCCTCGGGGTCGTCGACCAGGATCACGCCGGGCGCGTTGCGGAGCACCTGACGGGCGCCCTCGGCGTCCAGCTCGGCGCCGAAGACCGCGTGCACGGCAACCGAGTGGCCGGTGACCACCGGGACGCGCACACAGGTCGCGGAGACCTTCAGGTCGGGCAGCCGGAGGATCTTGCGGGACTCGTTGCGGAGTTTCAGCTCCTCCGACGACCAGCCGAGCTCGGCCAGCGCGCCGGAGAAGGGCACCACATTCATCGCCAGGGGCGCAGGGAACGGGCCCAGCTCATCGCCGACCGCCTGGCGCACATTGCCCGGGCGGGAACCGAGCATCCGGTCGCCGGCCACCTTGCTGAGCTGGTCGTGCAGCGTGTCGACGCCGATCTGACCGGCACCGGACGCGGCCTGGTACGACGCCAGGACCAGCTCGCGCAGGCCGTACTCGTGGTGCAGCGGGGCGATCGCCATGATCATCGCCATGGTCGTACAGTTCGCGTTCGACACGATGCCGCGAGGGCGGTACCGCAACTCGTCCTTGTTGACCTCGGGGACGACGAGCGGGACGTCCTTCTCCATCCGGAAGGCCGACGAATTGTCCACGACGGTCACGCCGCGAGCCGCGGCCAGCGGCGCCCACTCGACCGACACCTCGTCGGGCACGTCGAACATCGCCACGTCGACGCCGTCGAAGACCTCCGGGGTCAGCTCGCGCACCCGCATCAGCTCGCCGCGACAGAACAACTCCTGACCGGCCGAGCGCGCGGAGGCGATCAGCCGGATCTCACCCCAGACGTTGCGCCGTGAGGTGAGCAGTTCGAGCATGACGGTGCCGACAGAGCCGGTGGCTCCGACGACCGCGAGGGTGGGCAGCCCCATCAGAGAAATTTACCGGCCGGTCCCGGCGTAGACCACTGCCTGTTCGGTGCCGCCCAGCTCGAACTGGTCGTGCACGGCGCGCACCGCGGTGTCCAGGTCGCTGTCGCGGCAGACCACCGAGACCCGGATCTCCGAGGTGGAGATCATCTCGATGTTGACCCCCGCCTCGCCGATGCAGGCGAAGAACGACGCGGCGACACCCGGGTGCGAACGCATCCCGGCGCCGACCAGCGACACTTTGCCGACGTGGTCGTCGAAGAGCAGGCTCTTGAACTTGATCTGCTCCTGGATCTTGTTCAGCGCCGCCATCGCGGTCGGGCCGTCGGCCTTGGGCAGCGTGAACGAGATGTCGGTGCGCCCGGTGCCCTCGGTGGACACGTTCTGCACGATCATGTCGATGTTGATCTCCGCCAAGGCGACCGTCTCGAAGATCCGGCCGGCCGCACCGGGCTCGTCGGGCACGCCGACGATGGTGATCTTCGCTTCGCTGCGGTCGTGGGCGACCCCGGTGATCAGCGCTTGTTCCACGTCAGGGTCCTCCATCGAGCCAGTGACCAGGGTGCCGGGCTTGTTCGAATACGACGAGCGTACGTGGATCGGCACGCCGAAGCGGCGGGCGTACTCCACGCATCGCAGCATCAGGACCTTCGCACCGCCGGCCGCCAGCTCGAGCATCTCCTCGTAGGTGATCTGCTTGATGTGGCGCGCGTTCGGCACGATCCGCGGGTCGGCGGTGAAGACCCCGTCGACGTCGGTGTAGATCTCGCAGACGTCGGCGTGCAACGCGGCAGCGAGCGCGACGGCGGTCGTGTCCGACCCGCCGCGGCCCAGCGTGGTGATGTCCTTGGTGTCCTGGCTGACGCCCTGGAAGCCGGCCACGATCGCGATCGCGCCCTCGTCCAGCGCCGTCCGCAGCCGGCCGGGGGTGACGTCGATGATCCGGGCCTTGCCGTGCACCGAGGTGGTCAACACGCCCGCCTGCGACCCCGTGTACGACCGGGCCTCGTAGCCCAGGTTGTGGATCGCCATCGCCAGCAGCGCCATCGAGATGCGCTCGCCGGCGGTCAGCAGCATGTCGAGCTCGCGACCGGGCGGCAGCGGGCTGACCTGGTTGGCCAGATCGAGCAGGTTGTCCGTGGTGTCGCCCATCGCGGACACGACCACCACCACGTCGTCGCCGGCCTTGCGGGCGCTGACGATCCGTTCGGCCACACGCTTGATGCGCTCGGCGTCGGCGACCGACGACCCGCCGTACTTCTGCACCACCAGAGCCACGGCAGCCGACTCCTTCCAGAGACAAGTCGCGCCCAGCCTAGCCGCGGGCGTCCCACGCTCCGACACACGATCCCAGAATCCGGGTTGTGGACCCCGACACGCCGAACAGCGCGCCCGGTGCGCCACGTCCCCGGCGTGACGCCGCGCAGAGGCGAGAATGCCTCGGTGCGCCCCGCCATCGTTGTTCGACGTGGTTTGTCCGCGTTGACCGCTGTACTCCTGACCGCGACGGCCGCGGCCTGCGGTGACCCGGCGCCGGCCGGCCCGGTGGCGGCGAGCAGTTCCGCACCCGCGACCGGCCCCGACCCGGCCGCCGCCCGGTCCGACCTGGCCGCCCGGGCGGCGCTCGCGGTGGATCGCAGATTCGTGGCGCTCTACACGTTCGACCAGCCGGGTCAGCCGTCCCGCGCGGTCGTCGCCACGGTGGCACTCGACGGCAGCTGGCGGGTGGACATTCCCGGCGGCGCGCTGAGCGGCAGCACCGACGTGTCGATCGTGCAGAACAACACGGGTGTCTACCAGTGCTCCCTGACCTCGGTGGCGAACCCGGTGACCCCGTCTTGCGTACGGGTGGCCGACGCCGGGCGGCGGGTGCCGCAGGCGTACGACCCCAAGGTTGAGCGGATCTTCCGGCAGTGGCTGCGGGTCTTCACCGACCGCCAGTCCGCCCTGTCGGTGACCCACGGCGTGGCACTGCCCGGCTCGCAGGGCGGCGACTGCTTCTCCATCGACTCGATCTCCGCATCGATGGACGCCCCCGTCGACATCGGCATCTACTGCTACGCCGCGGACGGCCTGCTCACCGCCGCGAAGGTCGACTTCGGCACGCTGACCATCGCCAGCCAGGCGGCCGCCGCGCCGTCGACCGTCGACTTTCCCGGCCCGATCGTGACCGCCGATCCGCTCGGCCTGGACGCCCCGCCGCCCCCGCCGGCGCCGGTCATTCCTTCGGTGCTCCCCTCGGCCTGACCCGGCTCTTCTCACCATCCGGGCGTAGAGTTAGCGGCGACCGAGACTTTTCCCGTAGGGTCGGGTTCGACATGTGGCAGGCACTTCTTCTCCTTCGCTGCCGCGACGAGGCCCCATCCCAGGCCGGCACCTCGTCGCGGAGTTGACGCGCGCCGCCTCCTCGTTCCGTCCTTTTCAGGAGCATCCGCATGTCCGTATCCTCCGAGGCAGATCCGATCGCCCGGCAACGCCCCAGCACGATGCCGTACGAGCGGTACACGCCTTACCAGCAAGACTTCTCCATCGACCTGCCCGACCGGCACTGGCCCGGTAAGCGCATCGAGGCCGCCCCGCGCTGGTGCGCAGTGGATCTGCGCGACGGCAACCAGGCCCTGATCGACCCGATGTCCCCCGAACGCAAGCGCCGCATGTTCAGCCTGCTGGTCGCGATGGGCTACAAGGAGATCGAGGTCGGCTTCCCGTCTGCCAGCCAGACCGACTTCGACTTCGTCCGGCAGCTCATCGAGCAGGATCTGATCCCCGACGACGTCACGATCCAGGTCCTCACCCAGTGCCGCGAGCACCTGATCGAACGCACCTTCGAGTCGATCCGCGGCGCCAAGCGCGCCATCGTCCACTTCTACAACTCGACCTCGATCCTGCAGCGCCGGGTCGTCTTCGGCCTGGACAGGGACGGGATCACCGACATCGCCACCAGCGGCGCCCGGCTCTGCCAGAAGTACGCGGAGATCCACACCCCGGACACCGAGATCTTCTACGAGTACTCCCCGGAGTCCTACACGGGCACCGAGCTGGACTACGCGCTGGAGATCTGCTCCGCGGTGATCGACGTGATCGACCCGACCCCGGACCGCCCGCTGATCATCAACCTGCCGGCCACCGTCGAGATGGCCACCCCCAATGTGTACGCGGACTCGATCGAGTGGATGCACCGGCACCTGCCCCGCCGCGACTCGGTGATCCTGAGCCTGCACCCGCACAACGACCGGGGCACCGCCGTGGCCGCCGCCGAACTGGGCGTGCTGGCCGGTGCCGACCGCGTCGAGGGCTGCCTCTTCGGCAACGGTGAGCGCACCGGCAACGTCGACCTGGTCACGCTGGGACTGAATCTCTTCTCCCAGGGTATCGACCCGATGATCGACTTCTCGGGGATCGACGAGATCAAGCGCGCGGTCGAGTACTGCAACCAGCTGCCCGTGCACGAGCGCCACCCGTACGTTGGTGACCTGGTCTACACGGCGTTCTCCGGCTCGCACCAGGACGCGATCAAGAAAGGCCTGGCCGCGCTGCAGGCCGACGCCTCGGCGGCCGGCAAGGACGTCGACGAGTTCACCTGGGGCGTGCCGTACCTGCCGATCGACCCGAAGGATCTGGGCCGCACCTATGAGGCCGTGATCCGGGTCAACTCGCAGTCCGGCAAGGGCGGCGTGGCGTACATCATGAAGGAAGAGCACAACTTCGACCTGCCGCGCCGGCTGCAGATCGAGTTCTCCGGCGTGGTCCAGCAGGTCACCGACGCGGACGGCGGCGAGGTCAGCCCGCAGCAGATGTACGACATCTTCGCCGACGAGTACCTGCTCGACCGTCAGCTGTTCGGCGCGTTCAAGCTGGAGAACTACGGCACCCGTACGGTCGACGGCAAGGTCGAGATCGACGTCGAGGTGATCCACCGGGGTCAGCGCCGGCCGCTCGTCGGCGTCGGCAACGGCCCGATCGACGCCTACGTGCAGGCGCTCAAGCGGCTCGACATCCAGGTCCGGGTCCTCGACTATGCCGAGCACGCGCTCTCCTCGGGCGGCGACGCCCAGGCCGCGGCCTATGTGGAGTGCGACGTCGGCGACACCACCGTCTGGGGTGTCGGTCTGGACGCCAACATTGTCACCGCTTCCATCAAAGCCGTGACCAGCGCGGTGAACCGCGCCCGCTGATCAGCTCCCGCACGATCGGCACACCACCGCAGTGCGGCGGTCCCGCGCGCCGTCAGCCCGTGACCCGGGCGGCGGCGCGCGGGATGATCCACCCACCGGTGACGAACGGGGCGAAACGGGCGTAGGGCGCATAGGATAGCGGGGTGTCCCCCCATGCTCCCCATTGGTCAGTCCGCGCGGCCGCTGCTGTTCTGCTCGTCGCGACCGCCGCCGGCTGCCAGCCCCTCAGCGGCACCGCGGCCGGCGGTCCCCCCACCTCCGACTCCACGACGAGGGCGCCGGCCGGGTCGTCGGGCACCGCTTCCGGCCGATTGAGCAAGCTGACCGTGGCCAAGGCCGGCTCGATGGCCGGCTACAGCCGGGAGAAATTCCCGCACTGGGACAGCACCGGCTCGAATTGCGACGTCCGCGACTCCGTTCTGCAGCGGGACGCCACCAGCGTCAAGCTCTCCGGATGCAACGTCGTCGCGGGCACCTGGAAGAGCCTCTACGACGGTGTCGTGCTCGACTCGCCGACCAAGGTCGACATCGACCACATGGTCCCGCTGGCGAACGCCTGGCGGTCCGGCGCGGCCGCGTGGACCACCGACAGGCGCGAGCAGTTCGCCAATGATCTGAAGGATCCGCAGCTCGTGGCGGTGTCCGCGTCGTCGAACCGGTCGAAGGGCGACCAGGACCCGTCGACGTGGAAACCCAAGGAGCCCGGCGCCTGGTGCGAATACGCTACGAAGTGGATCGCGGTGAAGACCGTCTGGAAGCTGACGGTGACGACCGCGGAGAAGTCCGCACTCAACGACATGCTGGAGAAGTGCCGATGACCGAGCCCACCCCGGCCCCCCCGGCGGCGGCCGACGCCGCCCGGACCGCCGCAGCCCCGACCGAGGCTGCTCCCGCCGCGCCCAGTGCGGCTGCCGCTCATGAGAGTCCCCGGACCGACATCACCGCCGGGCCGGGTGGGGTGATGACCGACGAGGTCGGCGTCATCACCGGCGACCTGACCCTGCGCACCGACTACGCCGGCGGCAAGGTCACCGTCAACGTCCAGTACAAGGACGCCGAGGAGTGGTATGTCGTGACCGGCGGCAAGGCCGACCTCAAGGATCCGGCCGACGTCACCGCGGTGCACCACATCGTCGCGGCGATCCTCAACCGCCCCGAAGGCTGAGTCTGTTACCTGGTCACGGCCGGCTGGCCGCGCCCCACCACGTCCTCGTCATCGGTGACCGGGAAGTGGCAGGCCGTCTGGTGCGACGTCGGGTCCTCCAGCCGCGGGACCAGCGGCGGCTCCTCCGTCGCGCAGATGTCCTGCGCCTTCCAGCAGCGGGTGCGGAAGCGGCAGCCCGACGGCGGATTGATCGGACTCGGCACATCGCCCGTCAGCAGCACTCGGCTGCGCTGGGCGCGGTCGCGCCGGCGCGGGTCGGGCACGGGCACGGCCGACATCAGGGCGACCGTGTACGGGTGCCGCGGACGCGCATAGAGCGCGGCGCTGTCGGCGATCTCCACGATCTTGCCGAGGTACATGACCGCGACCCGGTCGGAGATGTGCCGGACCACGGACAGGTCGTGGGCGATGACCACGTACGTCAGGCCGAACTCCTCCTGCAGGTCATCGAGGAGATTGACGACCTGGGCCTGGATGGACACGTCCAGCGCGGACACCGGCTCGTCGGCGACGATCATCTTCGGCTGCAACGCCAGGGTGCGGGCGATGCCGATGCGCTGCCGCTGCCCGCCGGAGAACTCGTGCGGGTACCGGTTGTAGTGCTCGGGGCTGAGCCCGACCAGCTTCAGGAGGTCCTGGACGGCCCGCTTGGTGCCGTGCTCGGTCTTGACGTTCTGGATGCGGTAGGGGGCGCCGATGATCGTGCCCACCGTGTGCCTGGGATTCAGCGAGGAGAACGGGTCCTGGAAGATCATCTGGATGTCGCGGCGCATCGGCCGCAACTGGCCCTGCCGCAGGTGGGAGATGTCGCGACCCTCGAAGGTCACGGTTCCACCGGTCGGCTCCACCAATCGGGTCAACAGACGGCCCGTGGTCGTCTTGCCGCAACCCGACTCGCCGACCAGCCCGAGCGTCTCACCCGGGAACACGTCGAAGTCGATGCCGTCGACCGCGCGAACCGCGCCAACCTTGCGCTTGAGAATGCCCTTGGTGATCGGAAAGTGCTTCTCGAGCCCGCGCGCCGACAGCAGCGGACCGTCCTTTGCGTCAGTCACTGAGCGCCTCCGATCTTCGGCTTGACCTCGTTCACCCAGATCCGCTGGCGCTCGGAGCGCGGCAGGTGGCAGCGCACCAGATGACCGCTGCCGCCCGCGCTGGACAGCTCCGGCATCGTGCTCTTGCCCAGCCCGCCGGTCAGCGGCTCATAGGCGCATCGTGGGTGGAACGAACAGCCCGTCGGCAGGTTGATCAGCGACGGGGGCAGACCCGGGATAGGCGAGAGTCGCCCTTCCTTCGGCATGTCCAGCCGGGGCATCGATGAGAGCAGACCCCAGGTGTACGGGTGTTCCGGCGCCTCGAAGATCGTGGTTGCCGGGCCGTACTCGATGCACCGGCCGCCGTACATGACCAGGACGTCGTCGGCCAGCTCGGCCACCACGCCCAGGTCGTGCGTAATGATGATCATGGCGGAGCCGAACTCGTCCTGCAGGTTGTGCATCAGGTCGAGGATCTGCGCCTGGACGGTCACGTCCAGCGCGGTCGTCGGCTCGTCCGCGATCAGCAGTTTCGGGTCGTTGACCAGGGCCATCGCGATCATCGCGCGCTGCCGCATACCACCGGAGAACTGGTGCGGGTAGTCGTCGACCCGGCTCTGCGGCTGCGGGATGCCGACCCGGCCCAGCATGTCGATGGCGTGCTTGCGGGCGACCGCCTTGGACACCCGGTGGTGCACCTGGTACGCCTCGATAATCTGCGCACCGACCGAGTAGTACGGGTGCATCGCCGACAGCGGATCCTGGAAGATCATCGCCATCTTGTCTCCGCGCAGCTTGCGGACGGTCTCGGGGTCGGCGGAGACGATCTCGTCGCCGTCCAGCCAGATCTCCCCGGACACCTTGGCGTTGCGCTTGTTGTGCAGCCCGAGGATGCCCAGGCTGGTCACCGATTTGCCCGAGCCGGACTCGCCGACGATGCCCAGCGTGCGGCCCCGCTGCAGTTTGAACGACAGCCCGTCGACGGACTTGACCAGGCCGTCGTCCGTCGGGAAGTGGATGTTGAGTTCCTTGAGCTCGAGGAACGGCTCGTCGTCGGCGGCCATCAGCCCAGCCTCACTCTCGGGTCGACGACCGCGTAGAGCAGGTCGACGATCAGGTTGGCCACGACGACGAACACGGCGGCGAGCAGCGTGACGCCCATGATCTTGGGGATGTCGTTGTTGTTGATGCCGTCGATCGCGTACTTGA
>JAVHVY010000076.1:0-2783 GCA_032160305.1 Actinoplanes sp. | reverse complement strand
AGCTAACGCTGAAAGCTGAGCATGCAGCGCTGACAGAAAACGCTGACCCCCGAAAACGCGGACCCGGAACGCGGACCCGGAACGCGGACCGGAACGCTGACCGGAACGCGAAAGCGCGCCGGGGCGATAACCCTGACGCGCCTCTCGCTGGGAACAGACTTACTTGGCGCCGACCACGTTCACGGGGAACGTCGCGGTCACCTCGGGGTGCAGTTTGACCTGGACGCTGTACGCGCCCGTGGTCTTGATGTGACCCGGCAGTTCGAGACGACGACGGTCCAGCGAGGGACCGCCCGCCTTCTTGACCGCGTCGACGATCTCGGCCGGGGTGATCGAGCCGAACAGCCGGCCACCGTTGCCGGAGCGCGCCGTCAGCGTGACCTTGAGGCCGGACAGCTGGTCCTTGACCTCGTTGGCCGTGCCCAGGTCGCGGATCTCGCGGGTCTGGCGGGCCCGCCTGATCACGGCAACCTGCTTCTCGCCACCCTTGGACCACTGGATCGCGAAGCCCTGCGGGAGGAGGTAGTTACGGCCGTAGCCGTTCTTGACCTCGACGACGTCGCCGGGGGTGCCGAGGCCCGACACCTCCTGAGTGAGGATGATCTTCATTTCGGTGCCTCCCCTCAGCGCGCCGTGGCCGTGTACGGCAGGAGCGCCATCTCACGGGCGTTCTTGACGGCACGGGCGATCTGACGCTGCTGCTGCGAGGTCACGCCGGTGACCCGCCGAGCGCGGATCTTGCCGCGGTCGGAGATGAACTTACGCAGCAGCTGCGTGTCCTTGTAGTCGATGTAGGTGATCCCGTCCTTGTCGAGCGGGTTCACCTTCTTCTTCGGCTTGCGAAGTGCCGCAGCCTTAGCCATTGCTCTTACTCCTGAATGTCATGTCGCCGGGGCGCCTGGCCCGATCGGCTAGAAGGGTGGCTCGTCGTCGAAAGAGGAGTTGCTGGCAGCGCCGCCGGCCGGACGAGCACCGGAGGCCGGGGCTGCGGTAGCCCACGGATCGTCGAAGTTGTTGCCGCCTCCGCCGCCGCTGTTGCTGGGCTGTCGGTTGGCACCACTGCCGCCGGCGTTGGAGGCACCGAAGCCACCGCCGCTGCCGCCGGACCGGGACATCTTCTGCACCTTTGCCGTGGCGTAGCGCAGCGACGGGCCGATTTCGTCGACCTCGAGCTCATAGACGGTGCGCTTCTCGCCCTCGCGCGTCTCGTAAGACCGCTGGCGCAGCCGGCCTTGCACGATCACCCGAGAGCCACGCTGCAGCGACTCGGCGACGTGCTCGGCAGCGTCACGCCAGACGTTGCACGCAAGGAAGAGTGGCTCGCCGTCTTTCCATTCGTTCGACTGCCGGTCCATGGTCCGCGGCGTTGAGGCGATGCGGAACTTGGCGACTGCCGCACCCGAAGGGGTGAAGCGCAGCTCCGGGTCGTCGGTCAGATTGCCGACGACCGTGATGGTGGTTTCCCCTGCCATGATCTTCTCCTCGCCGCTTCAAATCGTCTTCTGCGAGAAGGCTCTCAGAGCCCTCTGACAAAACGACCGTCAGCGGGTCTCCGGCCGGATGACTTTGGTCCGCAGGATGGACTCGTTGAGGCGCAGCTGACGGTCGAGCTCAGCCACAGCCTCGGGGGTCGCCTGCAGGTCGACGACCGCGTAGATACCTTCGGCCTTCTTGTTGATCTCGAACGAGAGCCGGCGACGGCCCCAGACGTCGAGCTTCTCGATCGAGCCGCCCGCGGTGCGGATGACATTCAGGTACGTGTCGAGCGAGGGGGCGACGGTGCGCTCCTCGAGACTGGGGTCGAGGATCACCATGAGTTCGTAATGACGCAAGACAATCTCACCTCCTGTGGGCTTGGCGGCCGCGGGATTTCCGTGGCAGGAGGTCTTGTGTCGTCGCGGCGAGCATGAGCTGCGCCGCAACCGCGCAAGCATACCCGCGTCCCTCCCGGCACGAGAAAACGGCCCCGTCGGTGACGGGGCCGTTCTACTCGAGAGCCGCGGGGCGCCCGGTCCGCATTCGTTGGGTGGGACCTGGGGAGGAACGACCACACCGATGACGTTGGACACGGCCGCCCCGCGGAGCTTGCCGACGCCAGTCTACGCGATCGTCGACCGATATGCACGTTGCGACACTAATGTCCGTATAGCGCAGAAACCCACCCCGACGACACACACCGAAGCCACCAGCGCGAGCAGACCGATCGGCTCCGGCGACACGACCGGTCGCAACGCCGCGACCGGCTCGGCGGCAGCCTGGCGCGGAGTCGCCGCCCGCGAGGGGACCGCGACCGGGGCCGGTTGCGCGGCCCGCGTCGGGGGCACGGCCACCGCTGCGGCCGAGGTGGCCGGTGGCGACGACCCACCCCGATTCGGTACGCCGGAGCCGACCCCTGGCTGCGCCGCGTCGGCGGTGGGCAGGACGGCAGTGCGGGTACGCCGGGAAGTGCCGGTCTTGATCTCGGTGGCGGACGGCGCCGCCGCAGTGATCGCGGCGCTGGGCCGATGCGGGGTCGACGGCCGCGACGTGCCCGGCGTGGTCAGGCCTGCGCCGGCACGGTCCGGGCTGGTCTGATCCGGGCTGGTCTGATCCGGGCTGGTCCGGTTCGGGCTGGTCCGGTTCGGGCTGGTCCGGTTCGGGCTGGTCCGGTTCGGGCTGGTCCGGTTCGGGCTGGTCCGGTGTGAGCGGGTACGGGTCGGGCTGGGCCGGTGCGCGGTGGTCGTGGGCGCGTGGCCGGGCGGTGCACTGCTCAGGTGGGGGACGCCGGCGATCGTGGCGGGACC
>JAVHVY010000224.1:0-6691 GCA_032160305.1 Actinoplanes sp. | reverse complement strand
ATTTTCGTACCCGTTCTTTAAGGGCTTCTTGCACCTTAACCAATGCGTTCATTCGATCATGAGTAGAAGTTGCTGAGACCGCTAGGCCTGTGGCAAAAAACCTGATGTAAGAGTCCCAGTCATTGCACGTACTTACACCCAGAAGTCGATCGCAGTACTCAGAGCGCCGCGCTTCAAACCAGGGCGATACGGTAAGCGTCGGCTCCAGTAGAACACCTTGTAGCAGCAGGTGAGCGACGATTAGGAACCTTCCAATCCGCCCATTTCCGTCGTGGAATGGGTGAAGCGTCTCGAACTGATAGTGGGCAAGTGCGGCAGCGACGACCGGGTCAATCTCCCGCGACACCTCCCCGTCGCCCATCCAATCAAGAAGATCTTGAATATTTGCCCTTAGGTCTATTCCAGGTGGAGATGGAACGAACCGCGCGGCATGCACGGGAAGCGATGCGGAAGCGGCATCTTTCCGTTGGCCGATCACTACTTGGTGATTGCGAAGAGATCCCGATGCCCCCGTCTCGCTTCGAGTGCCAAGTACGAGCATTGCTTGCAACTCTTCTAGCATTCCGACGCTCAGTGAGCGACCTGATTCGATTGAATCAAAAGCTGCGTTACCCATGCGTACATAGTTTAGGACCTCTCGCATATCGATATTCGGAGGGCGGTCCTCATCCGCAGTAAGAACTTCGGCGAGAGGCGCATATGTGCCTTCCAATGCTGATGTACTTTGAGCTTCGGCTTGAAGGGCAGGCCGTCTGAAGATTTTGGGGTTTGGGAGTCGTCTGGCCGTACTGTCAAGCGCGGCGAGAGCGGCGCGGGCGTCTGCCACAACTCTGTAAGTACGCGCCGAAAGCTCGGGGGGAAGTTTCGGCAAGGGATGCGGCACGAAGGCTGAGTGCTGCCAGGGGCCATGAAGAGGGTCGGTTCCGCTGATCTTGACCAGATCACCTGGGGCGTCGGGTGCGAACGACGTCAGGTCCATGCATGACAGGGTACCTTGACTTGTTCGACAAGACCGTCTTGTGTGACATCGCCACTATGGATGTCATGCTCAGGATGATGCACAACCCGGTCTTCACTGACACGTTCGTGTTGGGCATGCTCGTAAACGACAACGCCAAGCTCGCCGTGATATTCAACCCGGTCTTCACTGACACGTTCGTGCTCGGCATGCTCGTAAACGACAACGCCAAGCTCGCCGTGATACACAACCCGGTCTTCACTGACACGCATCGACGGGGTTCGTCTACGGACGGCAAGGGCAGCTAATGGCCCGTTAATGGCCCCTCGCTGTTTCAGCATGACCTAGAACCACGGAAGCCCTGGCGGGACATGTGTCCTGACCAGGGCTTCCGTGCGTTGAGCGGGTGACGGGAATCGAACCCGCACTGTCAGCTTGGGAAGCTGATGTTCTGCCATTGAACTACACCCGCGAGCGACGTCACTCTACCCGATCGCCGCCCCGTGGCTCACCCCGCCACCGTCAGCGGGTGGGATAACGCGTGCCAGCGCCTGGTCACCGGCAGTGCTCGGGGCGAGATCGCCAGCGGCAGAGCTCCGGTGGGGCCGTGCCGGCGCAGCATGGCCGTTTCCACCGACAGCTCGAAGAGGCACCAGTCCACGGCCGATGAGGCGTTCAGCGCGTCGGCCAGGCGGGCGATCACCGTGACATCCACGACCGGTACGGCGAGGCCCGACAGGTACGCCTCGTCGTCGCTCTCCTCCGGCGGGTACGAGTGCAGGGCGTAGCGACTGTCGGCTTCCAGATCTCGGCGTTTCGGGGAGTCGACGATGAAGCAGTAGAGGCCCTCGTCGGTGAGGACCGGGCTGACCGGGTGGACCCGGGGGCCGCCGTCGCGGCGGATCGTCGCCAGGTAGCCCATCCCGGGCCCGTACTGCTGGAACAGCGCGCGGATGCCGGCCGCGAGGTGCGGCTCGGCGGCGGTGAAATCGGACCAGGAAGCCATGCGGACATCATATCGAACATATGTACGAGAAGGCCACCTCGGTACAGTGGCGCGATGCTGCTCTCCGACCGTGACCTGGTCTCCGAGATCAAGTCGGGCGATCTCGCCCTGGAGCCGTTCGAGCCGGCGCTGCTGCAGCCGTCCAGCATCGACGTGCGGTTGGACCACTTTTTCCGAGTGTTCAACAACCACCTCTACACGCATATCGATCCGGCCGAGCAACAGGACGATCTCACCGCTCAGGTCCAGGTCGCCGACGGTCAACCGTTCGTGTTGCACCCGGGCGAGTTCGTGCTCGCCTCCACACTCGAGGTGATCACCCTGGGCGATCAGCTCGCGGGCCGCCTCGAGGGCAAGAGCAGCCTCGGCCGCCTCGGCCTGCTCACCCACTCCACCGCCGGCTTCATCGACCCCGGCTTCTCCGGCCACGTGACCCTCGAGCTGTCCAACGTGGCCACCCTGCCGATCAAGCTCTGGCCCGGCATGAAAATCGGTCAGCTCTGCATCTTCCGCCTGTCCAGCCCCGCCGAGCACCCCTACGGCTCAGCCGTCTACGGCTCCCGCTACCAGGGCCAGCGCGGCCCGACCGCCAGCCGGAGCGCCCACAACTGGCGAACCTGGCCGACAACCTGACCCAACCCCGTTTCCGCGTACGCCCACACTCGCGCGCACCGCAGGGCCGAGTTCAGCTGATGGTCATGAAGACGTTGTCGATCATGCCGGCGAACTGGTCGTTTCCGTTGCCCGGGCCCTTGCCGCCGACTCGCAGCGGCTCGGTGTTGGCTATCGACACCCGGGCCGGCACCGGGACCGTCGCCCGGGGCAGTCCGTCCACGACGATCGTCAGGCTGGTGTCGGTGCGGACGCAGACCAGGTTGTGCCACGCGCCGTCGGCGACGTCCAGCCGCGGCTCGGCGCGGTAGATCCCCGCACTCGGCCCGGCAATCACGCAGCTCGGGTGGCCCAGCCGGTGGTCGACCTGAAGCTTGAACTGGCTGACCCGGCCGACCGAGTAGCCCTTCTGGAAGATGTTCGCCCCGTCGGCGAGGTCGGTGTGGGTCATCATGACCGACGCGCCGTAGGTGAGCGGCCGCCGCCCGGGGTTCAGGGTGTCGTCGCGGTCGCCTTCGAGGATGGCGCGGGGACAGTCGCGTTCGTGGCGGGCCTGGCAGCGCTGGGGGTAGGACAGGGCGAGGCCGGTGCCCTGCGGTACGAGACTGACCGTTCCGCCGTTCTGGGTGAGCGCGTGCAACGGGTAGCCGCCGGTGACCGAGGTGATCGGCCGGGTCACGCCGGCGTCGAAGGTGTAGCGCAGGGAGATCGGGGCGGTCGCCACAGCGACGCGGTGCGGTCCGGACCGCTGGACGAGCGGGTCCTCCGGTGGCAGCACTCCGGCGACGGGTTCGCTGGTGCGGGCGTAGGCGGCGAGGTGGGCCACGCTGAGGATGCCCGCGCCGAACACGGCCGCAGCGGTGACGGCGCCCAGCGGTCCGAGTAACCGGACCAAACGGCGGGTGTCAGACATATGGCTTATTGTCCGGTGGGACGATCGAAGTTCCCGGCCGAAACACCGGACACGCCGGGCTGGCCGGCCGAGCATCAACACCGGACACGCCGGGCGAGCCGGCCGAGCATCAACACCGGACACGCCGGGCGGGCCGGCCGAGCATCCGCAAGGAGCCGGCCTCAGCCGCCGAGCGCGGGCTCGCCGATCACCGCGTGCAGCACGTCGTCGAGGGTGATCACACCAAGCGGCAGCCGTCCGTCGCTGACCAGCACGATGTGGCGGCGGTCCCGGCGCATGGTCAGCAGCAGGTCGGCCAGCGTGCGGTCCGGCGGCACCACGGCCAGCGGCCGGATGATCGAGGCCGGGATCGGCTGGCGGCGCTGCGCGCTGTCGTAGCCGAGGATGTCCTTGACGTGCACGAAGCCCAGCACCCGGCGGGTCTCTCGCTGCACTACCGGCAGCCGGGAGCGACCGCTGCGGGTGGCGACCGTCTCGAGCGTCGCCGGGGTCACGTCGTCGGCCACGGTCGTCGTGCCCGACCAGGGGCGCAGGGTGTCCGCGGCGGTGCGGTCGTTGAGGCCGAGGGCGGCGTGGATCCGGGCGTACTGCTCCGTGCCGAGCAGGCCCTCGCTGCGGGCCTGGGTGACCATACCGGCCAGTTCCTCGGCGGTGAAGACCGTCTTCACCGCGTCGGTGGCCTCGATCTTCCACAGCGACAGGACGGTTCGGGACGCCCAGCGCATCGCGTTCAGGACCGGTTTGGTGGCGACGCAGAAGCCCAGCATGAACGGGCCGAGGATCAGCGCGGAGCGTTCCGGACCGGCCAGCGTGATGTTCTTCGGCACCATCTCGCCGACCACGGTGTGCAGGAAGACCACGACGATCAGGGCGAGCACGAAGGCGACCGGGTGCACCGCGTCTTCAGGCAGCCCGGCGGCGCCGAACGGCCCCTGGAGCAGATGCGCCAACGCGGGCTCGGCGATGGCGCCCAGGCTGAGCGAACAGATCGTGATGCCGAGTTGCGCGCCCGCGATCATCAGCGGGATCTGGTTCATCGCCGACAGCGCCCAGCGGGCCCGCTGCGACTCGGCCGCAAGCGGCTCGATCGCGGTGCGGCGGGAGGCGATCAGGGCGAACTCGCCACCGACGAAGATGCCGTTGCCGATCAGCAGCAGCACGGTGACCAGCAACTCAGTCATCGGCCGGCTCCGGGGGCGCCACGACGCGCACCTGTTCGACGCGGTGCCGGTCGACCTCCGTCACGATGAACTCCCACCCGCGCTCCTCGAGCGACTCGCCGACCACCGGGATGTGCCCGAGCCGAGCCAGGACGAAGCCCGCCAGCGTTTCGTACGGGCCCTCGGGCAGCTCGAAGCCGGTCTGCTCGGCCAGCTCGTCCTCCCGGAGCAGGCCGTCGACCAGATAGGCCCGGTCGCCACCGGGGGCGGTGACCTCGGCCGACTCGGCGAAGGTCTCGTCGACGTCGTACTCGTCGGCGATCTCGCCGACCAGTTCCTCGATCAGATCCTCGACCGTGACCACGCCGTCGGTGCCGCCGTACTCGTCGACGACGATCGCCAGATCCGCGTCGGCGGCGCGCAGGGCGGCCAGCACCCTGTCCAGGCTCAGGCTCTCGGGGACGTAGACCGGCTCGCGGGCGACCGACGACACCGGCGTGCCGGCCCGCTTCTCGATCGGCACGCCCAGGGCGTCGGGCACGCCGACCACGCCGACGACCAGGTCGAGCGTGCTCTCGTACACGGGGAATCGGGTGTGTCCGGTCTCCTGGGCGACCGTGATCAGATCCGCGACGCTCGCGGTGGTCTTCAGGCCGACCACGTCGACGCGCGGGGTCATCGCCTTGGCCGCGCGTTTCTCGCCGAAGCGGATCGTGCGGCGCAGCAGCGTCGCGGTCTCGGCCGGCAACGCGCCGGCCCGGGCGCTGATCGCCGCGAGTAGCCCCAGCTCCTCCGGCGAACGCGCGCTGGCCAACTCCTCCTGCGGCTCGATGCCGATCCGCCGGACCAGGAAGTTGGCCGAGCCGTTCAGCAGGCCGATGAGCCATTTGAACGTCTGCGAGAAGCGGCGCAGCGGCGCCGCGGTGGCCAGGGCCACCCGCATCGGCCGGGCCAGGGCGGCATTCTTCGGTACGAGCTCGCCGAACAGCATCGAGACCAGCGTGGCGATCACCAGCGCCAGGATGTGCGTGACCGTGTCGGTATTGCCACCCGCCAACGGCTCGATCGGCGCGGTGACCAGCCGGGAGAACGCCGGCTCGGCCAGATAGCCGGTCAGCAGCGCGGTGATCGTGATGCCGAGCTGGGTGCCGGAGAGCTGGAAGGACAGCTCCCGCAGGGCGTGCCGAACGGTCCGCGCCCGCCTGTCGCCCTCGTCGGCGCGCTTGTCGATCTCCGCGCGGTCGACCGTGACCAGCCCGAATTCGGCGGCCACGAAGAACGCGTTGCCCACCGTGAGCAGCGCGAAGGCCGCCAGCGGGAGCACCGCGGTCAGGATCAGGCCGTCCATGATCGGTTCACCTCGGCCCTCATTGTGCCGGACCGCCATTGACGATCGGTGTACCCGGGTGGGTCAAACCCTCTTCAGCGAGCGCAACAGCACCGTGGCGACGTCGACCACCTCGACGTTCTCCTGCTCACCCTTGCCGGTCACCCCGTCGCCGATCATCGTGGAGCAGAACGGGCAGCCGACCGCGATGGTCTTCGCGCCCGTGGCCAGCGCCTCCTCGGTGCGCTCCACGTTGATCCGCTTGCCGATCTTCTCTTCCATCCACATCCGGGCGCCGCCCGCGCCACAGCAGAACGACCGTTCCGAATGTCGCGGCATCTCTATCAGGTCGCTGGCGCGGCGACCGGACTCGATGGCTGAGCCGTCCTGACCCTGTCCGGCTGCGCCTACCAGGGCGGAGCCGAGCACCTCGCGGGGGGCGTCGAAGACCCGGTTGTGCCGCCCCAGATAGCACGGGTCGTGATAGGTCACGCCGCCGTCGACCGGCTGGACCGGGGTGAGCCTGCCCTCCTTGACCAGGTGGGCGAGCAGCTGGGTGTGGTGCACGACCTCGACCTCGAGACCGAGTTGCTGATACTCGTTGCCCAGCGAGTTGAAGCAGTGCGGGCAGGTGGCGACGATCTTCCGCATGCCGGGGACGCGGCCCTCGAAGGCGGCGTTGAGCGTCTCGACGTTCTCCATGGCCAGCTGCTGG
>JAVHVY010000487.1:0-13168 GCA_032160305.1 Actinoplanes sp. | reverse complement strand
GGGCGCCCCGACCGTTCAACTTGCATACATAGCGATGTGAACATACATTGGCGTGGGCGTGGCAGCACGATGGAAGGTTGGGCACATGGAAGCCGGGCACGACCACGGGGGCCAGGCCATACGCGCCGGCGAGAAGCACCGCGGGCGGCTCTGGTGTGCCGCCGCCCTGCTCGCCGGCTTCATGGTCGTCGAAGCGGTCGCCGCGTTGGCCACCGGCTCGCTCGCGCTGCTCTCCGACGCCGGGCACATGTTCACCGACGTGCTCGGCATCGCGATGGCCCTGGCCGCCATCCACGCCGCCGGTCGCGCGGGCGGCGACTCGCAGCGCACCTTCGGGCTGTACCGCCTCGAGGTGCTGGCCGCCCTCGCCAACGCCCTGCTGCTGACCGGGGTCGCCGGCTACGTGCTGATCGCGGCGATCCGGCGCTTCACCGGCCCGCCGCACGTGCCCGCCGGTCCGATGCTGGTCGTCGCCGTCGGTGGCCTGCTGATCAACATCGCCGCCTTCCTGCTGCTGCGCTCCGGCGCGCAGGAGAGCATCAACGTACGCGGCGCCTATCTCGAAGTGGTCGGTGACCTGCTCGGCTCGGTCGGCGTGATCGTGGCGGCCGCCATCATCGGCCTGACCGGCTGGTCGTACGCGGACCCGATCGTCGCGGTGATCGTCGCCCTGATGATCCTGCCGCGCACCGTCGCCCTGGGCCGCTCGGCGGTACGCATCCTGGTGCAGGCCGCGCCCGCCCGGCTGGACGTGGCCGAGGTGCGGGACCGGCTGTCCCGGGTGCCAGGGGTCTGCGACGTGCACGACCTGCACGTCTGGACGCTGACCTCGGGGATGGACGTGGCGTCGGCGCACCTGAGCCTGGAGCCGGCCGCCGAACTGGGCACCGTGCTGGCCACCGCCCGCGAGGCGCTGCACGAGGACTTCGCGATCGACCACGCGACGCTGCAGGTCGAGCCGGTCGGGGCCGGCGGCGGGGGATGCACACCCGCCGACTGGTAGGACGTTGGAAGCCGCACGCGCACTGCGGCGGTCCGCGCCGATCCGGGCATAGCGCCGCCGAGCGGGCTCCGGGGGCGGGCCGCCCCCGGAGCCGTCAGCTCAGCCGAGCGCCGTCCAGGCCGCCGTCAGCTGCTTCATCGCCGGGTACGGGTGCTGCTGCAGCACCTGCTGCTCGGCCGAACCGGAGAGCGCGGACGCCTGCGGGCTGCCGCCGGTGGCCACCATCCGGGCCTGGACCACGTCCCGGGCCACCGACACCACCTGGTCGACCTGCGGGCCGACCGCCAGCGTCGAGCCGTCCAGCAGCGCCGCCGCCCCGGTCAGGACGGCCAGCACCGCCTTCTCGTTGCGCACCGAGCCGTCCGCGTTCCAGAACGGGCCGGACAGGGTCGCGTCCAGCGACGCGACCGCCAGCCGCAGCCGGGCCACCTCCGCGATCGGGCCGGGCCGCGACGCCAGTTTCGCCAGCGCGTCCCGGGCCGCCTGCAGCCGCGGCCGGGCGGCGTCCGTGCGCAGCCCCCAGCCGAACGGATAGAGCGGGTCGTAGGACGGGTCGCCGACGTTGATCGGCTCCTGGGCCATGCCGCGCGGCCAGCTGTCCGGCAGCCGCCCGGTGTACGGCCGGTCGCCGAAGAGCGTGTCGGCCACGCCCGCCCCTTCCGTGCCCGGCAGCCAGGACGCCACGACCGCCTGGACGTGGCCGAACTGGGCCGGGTCGAGCAGTTGCGGGCGGCCCGAGACGATCAGGACCACGCACCTCATCGCCGCGCAGACCTTGTCGATCGCCGCCCGGTCGGCCGCCGACAGCGACAGGTCGGTGCGGCCGTTGCCGATGTCGCCCACCCCTTCCGCGTACGGGGTCTCCCCCACCACCACGATGCCGACGTCGCTGCCGGTCGGGTCGGCCGAGGCGTCCTTGGAGTAGGTCACCGTGGCGTCGGCCGCCCTGAGCCCGGCCAGGATCGTCGTTCCGGTAGTGGTGTTGCCGCTGGCGCCCTGCCAGGTGACGGTCCAGCCGCCGGCCTGGTTGCCCAGGTCGTCGGCGTTGCTGCCGGCCACGTACAGATGGCTGTCCTTCTTCAGCGGCAGCAGGCCGCCGGTGTTCTTCAGCAGGGTCTGCGACTCCGCCACCGCCTGCCGAGCGACCGCGCGGTGCTGCGCCGAGCCGATCGCCGCCTGGCCGCCGCGGTCGGTGTACGGGTGCTCGAACAGCCCCTGCTCGAACTTCTGCCGCAGGATCCGCCGGACCGCGTCGTCGATCCGGGACTGCGGTACCGCCCCGGCCTTGACCTGCTCGGTCAGCAGCGACTCGAAGGTCTGATACTGGTACGGGACCATGATCATGTCCAGGCCCGCGTTGATCGACGTGGTGATGTCGCTGCGGTAGTCGCCGGGCAGCTGGTCGATCGCCTGCCAGTCCGAGATCACGAAACCCGAGAAGCCCAGCTGCCCCTTGAGCACGTCGGTGATCAGGTGCTTGTTGCCGTGCATCTTGACCGGTCCGGAGCCGGTGTCGACGCTCGAGTAGGACGGCATCACCGAACCCGCCCCGGCCGCGATTCCTGCGACGTAGGGCTTGATCTGCAGATCCGCGAGCTGCTGCTCGGTCATCTGGGTGACGCCCTGATCGGTGGTGTAACTGCCGGTCGTCGAGGTGCCGTAGGTGGTGCCACCGTCCCCCACGAAGTGCTTCAGGGTGGCCAGCACGCCGTTGTCCTCGTACGCCTTGGCGATCCCGGCCATGGACGTGACCAGCGCGGGATCCTCGCCGAAGCTCTCGTAGGTCCGGCCCCAGCGGTCCTCACGGGCCACGCACAGGCACGGCGAGAAGTCCCAGGTCGGCCCGGTCGCCTTGACCTCCTGCGCGGTCAGCGCACCCGCCTTCGCCACCAGGGCCGGGTCGCGGGTCGCGCCGAGCCCGATGTTGTGCGGAAAGATCGTCGCCCCGACCAGGTTGTTGTGCCCGTGCACCGCGTCGACGCCGTAGAGCAGCGGGATCTGCAGCGGTGCCTGCCGCGCGCGGAGCTGGAAGCCGTCGACCATGTCGGCCCAGGCCGCGGGCGTGTTCGGCGTCGGCGTCGAGCCGCCGCCGGAGAGCAACGAGCCGAGCCGATAGGTGGCGATGTCGTCCGGGTCGCCGAGCGCGGCACGCTCGGCCTGGGTCATCTGCCCGACTTTGTCGGCCAGCGACATCCGCGACATCAGGTCGTCGATCCGCCGCGCCACCGGCAACTTCGCATTCTGGTACGCGAGTCCGTGTGCATTCAGGACGATAGTCGCCGGCTGCCCGGCGCTCAGGCGCACATCGGCACCGACGGTCAGCTTGACGTCGATCGTCTCGGCCAGTTCCGCCGTGCGGTCCCGCTTCGTCGTGACGTCGATCGTCTTGACCGCGCCGGTCGCGGTGCCGGCTGGGAAGGTCAGCGTGCCGCTCACCGGCGTGTAGTCGGCCCCGGGGCTCGCGGTGCCGCCGGTCGTCTCGTACCTGACCGCCACGTCCTGGTCCAGCGGCCGGCCGCTGGTGGTCGCCAGAGTCACGCCGACGACAGCGGTCTGGCCCTGATCGACCGGGTACACCGGGGCGGTGGTGCCGATCGTGGCGACCGGCGGCGGCAGGGCCACGCCGTAGACGGCGACGTCGTCCAGCGCGAACTCGCCCGGGTGGTTGACCGGCGGGGTGAAGGCGTAGCCCCACATCGCGTTCAGGTCGAGCAGGTGGTTGATGCCGCCGACCGGCTGGTAGTCGGTGCGGTAGCCGAACTGGCTGAACGGGATCTGGATCAGCGTCCAGTCGTCGAAGTCGTCGGTGAACGACGTCGTCCACAACTCGGAGTGCTCGCCGTCCGCTCCGCCGTCCTTGATCTCGACATTGATCCGGGGACCGGAGCCGGGCGGCAGCGGCGCGGTGTTCCCGCCGTGGAACCAGAACCGGAAGCCCAGGTAACCGCTCCAGTCCTGCGGGTCGTGATCGAAGAGCAGGTCGTCGGAGAATCCGCCGTACGCCTGGGCGTTGTACTTGACGTGCAGCACGTGGTTGTCGGCCGGCGCGCCGGCTCGGGCCTGGACCGGAGTGGTCAGGATCGGCTTGTCGTCCTCGTCGCCGCCCCAGGCGAAGATGCCCGCCGGCCCGGGACCGATCGGCACGTCCCCCTCGAAGTCGCGGATCGTCTTCGGCTCGCCGTTGGTCGGCGGAATGTCGTCGGCCAGGATCGGGATCGTGGTGGTCGCGGCCGGCGGGTCGACGGCGGCGGGCTGCGAACTCGTGGCGGTGGCCACGCCGAACGGTGCGAGGTTGACCGGGTCGGCATGGGCTGACTGAGGCACTGCCAGCAGGGCAGCCGTGGTGAGGACGGCGGCTGCGGCGGCCAGGAGCGGGCGGATCTGCACGGGCGATCTCCTTCACGCGTAAGAACAAGGGCGGATGGAATCGCGCGAAGGTGGTGGGCTCCCCCGAGCACCGCAATTGTGTTTCCCCATGATGACAAACGTCAATCCCTTGACAACTTGATCGAATCCGCCCGCGCGAACGACTCATTCGGGAACACTGTGCCCATGGGCAACGGGGTCATGGTCTTTGCGCCTGCGCCACAGCTGACAGTGACGATCGAGGCGCAGCACGACAAGGCCGAGCTGCACGTGCACCCCGGTGGCCAGGGCATTTGGCAGGCCCGGATGATCACCTCCCTCGGGGCGGCGGTGACGCTGTGTGCTGCCGTCGGCGGTGAGGTCGGCCGGGTGCTGGAGCCGCTGCTGGCGTTCCGCGGGATCACCCTGCGCACGGTCCAGCGCGAGACCGGCAGCGGCTGGTACGTGCACGACCGCCGCGGCGGCCAGCGCGTGGAGATCGCCCAGGACCCGGGCACCCCGCTGTCACGGCACGAGTTGGACGAGCTCTACAGCCTGGCCCTCGCCGAGGGGCTGCGCGCCGGGATCGCCGTGCTCAGCGGCCCCGCCCACCCGTCGGTGGTGGCGCCGCTGGTCTACCGCCGGCTGGCCAGCGACCTCGGCGCGAACGGCGTACAGGTGATCGCCGACCTGACCGGCACCCACCTGGCCGCCGTCCTGGAGGCCCGGCCGGCCATCGTCAAGGTCAGCCACGAGGAGCTGATCGCCGACGGCCGTGCCGCCGACGGCTCCGACGAGCAGCTCACCGCCGCCCTGCTCCGGCTGCACGCCGAAGGAGCTCAATCCGTGCTGGTCTCGCGCGCCGACCAGGGCGCGCTTACGCTCATCGACAACACGGTGTACGTCGTCTCAACCCCGCGGATGGTCGCCGCCGAATCCCGCGGCGCCGGCGATTCGATGACCGCCGGCGTGGCCGCGGTGCTCGCCCAGGGCGGCACGCTGCACGACGCGGTCCGCACCGGAGCGGCCGCGGGGGCCCTGAACGTGACCCGGCACGGGCTCGGCACCGGCCGCATCGACGCGGTCCAGGTCCTCACCGAACGGGTGACTCTGTCCCCCACGGAGGCGCTGGTATGACATGCGGATCTTGATCACCAACGACGACGGGATCGACGCGCCGGGCCTGCGCTGGCTCACCCGGGCGGTCGTGCGCGCCGGGTACGACGTGATCGTGGCCGCCCCGATCACCGAGGCCAGCGGCAGCAGTGCGGCGATGACGGCGGTCGAGCAGGACGGCCGGATCGTGGTCCAGCACCGGGAGATCGCCGGCGCCAAGAACGTCCCCACGTACGCGGTGGCCGCCTCGCCCGCGTTCATCGTGCTGCTCGCCCTGCGCGGCGCCTTCGGCGAGGCGCCCACATTCGTCCTCTCCGGGATCAACCGCGGCGCGAACGCCGGTGCCGCCATCGTGCACTCGGGCACCGTCGGCGCGACCCTGACCGCCTCGCACGCCGGGCTGCACGGGCTGGCCGTGTCGCTGGACGTCCTCGCCACCACCCAGGCCACCGCGGCCGGCGGCGGGGCGGCCATCGCCGAGTTGGACAAGCGCGACGACGAGAACAGGCACTGGGAATCGGCGGCCGACCTGGCCGTGAAGATGCTCCCCCTGGCGAGCCACACCCCGGCCGGAACGGTCCTCAACCTCAACGTGCCCGACCTGCACGTGGACGGCATCCGCGGGTTGCGGCGGGCCCGGCTGGCCCACTTCGGCCAGGTGCAGATGAGCATCGCCGAGGCCGGCGAGGGTTATGTACGCACCGCCGTGCAAGCCTCCGACCTGGCCCTGGAGGAGGGCACGGACCTGGCCGCGCTCGCCGCCGGCTACGCCGTGGTGACCCCGATCCGGGCGCCCGCCGAGGCCACCGACGTCCGGCTCAACCTGGAGAGCGTCCGCGTCCAGACCCCCGCCTACTGACCGTGGCCAGGCCACTGACCGCGGTCAGGTCAGGAAACGCGGCCAGGCAACTGACCGCGGTCAGGTCAGGGACGGTTCCGGCTGGCGTGCGTCGTGGTCGTGCAGGATCTGCCACAGCTTGAGCGCGACCTCCTTGCTGCGCGGCCGCTCCTCGGGGAGCTTGGCCATGCAGGCGCGGACCAGATCGCGGATCTCGGCCGGCAGGCCGGCCACCGTCAGCACCGGGGTCGGGGCGAGGTTGGCGACCCGGCCCGCCGCCAGGATGGTCGCGGCCATCCCGGGCGGGTAGGGCGAGCGACCGGTGACCATCTCGTAGAGCAGGACGCCGAGCGTGTAGACGTCGTCGGCAGGCCGGGCGAAGGCCGTCTTCGGGTGCGAGGGGGCGCGGTCGCGGTGCGGATGGGCGCGGACCACGATCGGCCGGGCCCCGCTGTCGCTGTTGCGCAGCGCCGCGGTCGCCATCCCGAAGTCGATGATCTTGATGCCGCGCGGGGTGACCATGATGTTGCGGGCCGCCAGGTCGCGGTGCACCACCCCGCGGCGATGGGCCACGGCCAGCACGTCCGCGGCGGTGGCCGCGATCCGGACCGCCTCGGTCCACTCCAACGCCCCGCCGGCGAGCCGGTCCAGCAGCGGGACCCCGTCGAGGAACTCCATCACCACGTACGGCACGACTGTGCCGTCCGGCAGCGGGGCGTCACCGTACTCGAAGACGCGCGGGACACTGGGGTGCCGCAGGCGGTCGGTGATCAGGGCTTCCCGGCGCACGTCGTCGCGGGCATTCGGGTTGTCGGCCAGGGTCGGGGCGAGGATCTTCACCGCGATCCGGCGGCCGCGGTGGGTGTCGACAGCCGAGTAGACCGTCGAGACGCCGCCCTGGCCGATGGCGTTGATCAACACGTATCGCCGGAGGATGGCGGTGCCCATCAGAAGTCGCGCCACGTTGGGGGACTATTCCTTACCGGATCGGCCGGAACAAGTGGCCCCTGGCGGTTTGTCCCGGATGACCACTTGCGGTCAGGCTCCCGAGACCATCGGCTGCGGCGCCGGTCCGGGTGGCGGCACGGCCGGCTCCGGACCGCCGAACAGGCCGAGCAGACCGGTCACCCACAGCTGCCGGTGCGCGAACCGGCTGGGCCGGGTGACGACCAGCTTGACCCCGCTGACACTGCACAGCTGGAAGGCCGCCACCAGGGCACTGATGCCCACCGAGTCAATGAAGGTCACGTGCTGCATGTTGAGCTCGATACGGGTGGGGCGTTGCTGGCCGAGCTGGGTGGCCACGGCTTCCCGGATCTCGTATGCGTTCTCCACGTCGATCTCACCGAGCGGTGAGATCTCCACCGCATCACCGGCCAGCGTCGACATCGTTATCGACAGCGTCACGCCTCTAACCTCCACCCGCCTGGGATGACCCCGGGCGTCTGCTCCGTGCGCGGGCCGCGACGCAGCGTAGTGCCCCGTCGTTACCAGCTAGTCGCCGGGGGCGGCATGGCCACCCCCGTAGGGTCGGGTGAAACTGCCCGGAAGGCTAGTCCGCCAACCTGACAACCCGCTGTGTACCGCCTCATAAAGCCGTTATCCGCCGACCGGCCTACCGATATTCGCTAATCAGTTTACCGGGCTCAGTCCCACGATCTGCCGAACGTGACCACGTCCACATGTGACAGTCGTTGCTTCGTCATCTGACGTTTGCCGGGCGTCCGGATGGGGAAGGGTGGGGCGTGAGTCACCGGCACCGGCGACCCAGGAGGTTACGAGACGATGTTCTCCCGAAAGAGCAAGGCCGAGCGTACGGCTGCCCTGGCCTGGGACTACCTGTCGTCCGCGATGGCCACGGCGGGCGAGACCGCGCGTGCGGCCGCCGACAGCGCGGGCAGCACCGCGACGCTGCTGGCCGACCGGGCCGGCCAGCAGAGCGGCACATTGGTGACCAAAGCCGGCAAGCAGGCCGGTAAGGTCGGTAAGCGGGCCGGTAAGGCCGGCAAGCAGGCCGGTAAGGTCGGTAAGCAGGCCGAAAAGAAGCGCAGCCAGCTCGCCGGGGTCGCCAACGCCGCCGCCGACGAGGCGTGGGCGCGGGCCAACGCGGCAGCCGGCGCGCTCGCCGGGCGTCGACCGGGCCTGCCGTGGGGCCTGCTGGTCGGCGCCGGGCTGCTCGGGGTGGCGCTGGGCTGGGCGGCCGCATCGACGGCCCGGGCCGCGCTGGAGCGTCAAGCCGAGAACGAAGAGCTGGAGCTGGCGGAGACGGCGATCGTCGTCACCCCCAGCTACGACCAGTAGCACGGCCGGGCTGGCCGCCTTCGAGCAGCGCAAGCCCGAACGGGTCGTGGTCCACTCCTACGAACTGCCAGCGGACGCTCAGCTGGACGAGCCACAACTCCCCCGGCTACGGGCGGATTCCGCCGCCTGGCAGTGGTTTTCGACACAGCCGCCGGGGTATCGCTAGGCGGTGCTCTGGGTCGTCAGTGCGAAACGGGCCGAAACCCGCGAGCGTCGACTGGCCCGGCTGATCTGAGGATTCAGCCGCCGGGCGCATTGTGCCGCCGCTCACCCGGCGGTGAGCGGCGCGGGGCAGCACGCAGATCGGCCGCTCGATACAGTGGAGCGTCACCCGGTTTTGCCGCAACGACGGAACCGTTGTTGCATCCGACTAGATTAAGGTCCGCTGGTGCTCAGTTCAGGACATCTTCTGGACAACCGCTACCGGTTGGACGAACGCATCGCCACCGGCGGCATGGGCGACGTGTGGCGCGGCACCGACGTGGTGCTGGGCCGGGTCGTCGCGGTCAAAGTGCTGCGTACCGCCATGCTGACCGACCCCGAGTTCGCCGCGCGGTTCTACGGCGAGGCCCGGATGATGGCCGCGTTCCGCCACCCGGGCGTTGTCGAGGTCTACGATTACGCCAGTGCCGGTGACCTGGGCGGCGAGGATCAGGTCGCCTACCTGGTGATGGCTTTCGTGGACGGCGAGCCGCTGTCGGCCCGGCTGAAGGCGGAGGGCTGCGTCCCGATCGCCGAGACGATGTCGATCGTGGCGCAGGCGGCCGAGGCCCTGCACGCCGCCCACCAGAACGGCACCGTGCACCGCGACGTCAAGCCCGGCAACCTGATCGTCAAGCCCAACGGCACGGTGATCCTGGTCGACTTCGGGGTCGCCCGTTCGGCCGCCGTGACCAGCGTCACCGGCCTGAACGCGATCGTCGGCACCGCCCTCTACATGGCCCCCGAGCAGGTCGCCAAGGGCAACGTCACCCCGGCCACGGACATCTACGCGCTCGGCGCGGTCGCCTACCACTGCATCGCCGGCCGCCCGCCCTTCGACGGCGACAACGCGCTCCAGGTCGCTCTGCGGCACCTCGAGGACGACCCCGACCCGCTGCCCGATGACGTGCCGCCGCCGGTGCGGGCGCTGATCGGCCGGGCGATGGCCAAGGATCCCGACGACCGGTTCGGCACCGCCGCCGAGTTCGCAGCGGCGGCCATGGCGGCGGCCGGCCCGATGGACTGGCGCAGCCTGACCGGCACCCAGCAGGCCGCCCCGCTGAGCCCGGCCGCGCCGACCCGCGTGGTGCCGATGCCGCGGGACACGACGCTGACCAGCCGCCGGAACACCCTGACGCCGATCCCGGCGACCGGCCCGGGCACCCGCGGACGCGCTCCCCGCAGCCAGATCGCACTCGGCGTCGCCGTGGCCTTCCTCTTCCTGCTGGCGATCGGCCTGGCCGTCGCGATCAGGCTGGCCGGCAGCACGAACAGCGACAACGCGGTGACGCCGAACGACGTGCCCTCGACGGCGACCAGCGACGGCGGCAACGCGAGCGCGACCACGCCGCTGCCCCGCACCACGCCGACCATCCGGGCCAGCCGCGCCAACGGCGTGCCGCAGTCGGTACTCACGCCGACCACCACACCACCGACCACCACACCACCGACCACCACGCCGACCACCAAGCCGACCACCAAGCCGACGACACCACCGACCACCACGCCTACGACACCACCGACCACCACGCCTACGTCGCCCGCCGGCGCCGGCGCCGGCGGAGGCGAGCAGGGCTCGGGCGGCTGACGTCTTGACCCTGACACCGTGTCAGGGCCGAGGCTGAGCGGACCATGTTCACCATCGGAGACTTCGCGAACCTCGGCCGGGTGTCGGTGCGGATGCTGCGCCACTACGACGCCATCGGCCTGCTGCGGCCCACCCGGGTCGACGAGCACAGCGGCTACCGCTACTACGCGGCCGCTCAGCTGGGCCTGCTGAACAGGATGATCGCCCTGAAAGATCTCGGGTTCACGCTGCAGCAGGTGCAGACGCTGATCGACGAGAAGGTCGATCCCGGCGAGCTGCGCGGCATGCTGCGGCTGCGCCGGGCCCAGCTGGCCGCTGCCCTGGCCGAGGACGGTGCCCGGCTGGCCCGGGTCGACGCGCGGCTCCGCCTGATCGAGACCGAGGGTCATATGGACACCGGAGACGTCATCGTGAAGAACACGCCGGCACTGCGGGTCGCGGAGCTGTCCGCACCAGCGGCCGGATACGAAGGTCAGTACATCACCGAGGCGCTCAGCCCGCTCTATCCACAACTGATGGAACGGATGGCAGCGGCCGCAGTGCAGATGTCCGGAGCCCCGATCGCGTACTACCTGCCGGCGCCGACCGGGCCGGGCGACGAGTCGATCACGGTGCACGCCGCGTTCCCGATCACCGGGGACGTGCCGGCGGACGCGGGTTTCGAGGTCGTGGAGCTACCGGCGGTCGAACTCGCGGCGACGATGCTGCACTACGGCTCGATGGCCGAGGCGTTCCGTACCGGGCAGGCGATGGGACGCTGGATCGACGACAACGGTTACCGGATCGTCGGGCACGGCTACGGCCGGGAGGTCTATCTCGACTGTCCGCCCGGAGAGTTCGACAAATGGGTCACCGAGATTCAGTTCGAGGTCAGTCCGGCGGGGTGAAGATGGTCGGATGACGATCTTCTCGTTGGCGGCCAACCAGCCGGAGACATACTACCGCGGTGCGGGGCGGATCGCCGCATTCCGCTCCGCGCCGGCGCTCGTCGATCGGCCCGAGGACTGGGTCGGCTCCGCGACCACCCGGTTCGGGCTCGCCGCGTCGGGGCTGTCGGTGCTGCCGGACGGCCGGGTGCTGGCCGAGGCGATCGCCGCCGACCCCGCCTGGTGGCTCGGGCCCGGCCGCGGCGCCGAGCCGGGGGTGCTGGTCAAGCTGCTGGACGCCGGTCAGCGCCTGCCCCTGCACGTGCACCCGGACCGGCGCTTCGCCACCGCGCATCTGGCTTCGGCGTACGGGAAGACCGAAGCCTGGGTGATCGTCTCGGCCGACCCGGGCTCGGTCGTGCACCTGGGTTTCGCCCGCGACATCGGGGCGGGTGAGCTGGCCGGCTGGGTGGCCGGGCAGCAAACCGGCGCGATGCTGGCGGCGACCAACCGGATCGAGGTGCGCGCCGGGGACGCGGTGCTCTGCCCGGCCGGGGTGCCGCACGCGATCGGTGCGGGCATCCTGCTGGTCGAGGTCCAGGAGCCGACCGACTTCTCGGTGCTGCTCGAGTACGAGGGGTTCGCGCTGGACGGCCCGGCCGACGGGCACCTGCGCCTCGGCTACGACCTGGCCCTGCAGTGCGTCGACCGCAGCGCCTGGGATCCCGGCCGGCTGGCCGCCCTGCACGGCGACTCGCAGCGGCTCCTCCCGGCCGCCGCCGACCCGTTCTTCAGCGCCGTGCGGCTGACCGGCCCACAGGCCCGGACAGCGCCCCGTTTTTCGGTGCTGGTGGTGACCGCCGGCACCGGCACGCTGACCGGCGACCACGACCGGCTGGAGGTACGCCGCGGTGACACGCTGCTGATCCCATACGCGGCGGGTGCGCTGGTGCTGTCCGGCGAGGTGGAAGCAGTGGGATTCGGTCCGTCACTGTCAGTAGTTTGACGGGGTTACAGCTACGAGTTCCCGAGCCGGAGAACTCGGCGAAGCCCGGTCGGCAGCGTCGGCGAGGTCACTGTCGGAACAAGTCGCTCGCCGTCGGTCAATGAGCAGTCTCTACCCGATCGCCAGGCGGCAACGCTCAAGTCGTACCGGGGTGGGCCGATGGACGTGGCAACCCGGCCGCTAGCGCAAAGGCTCCCCATGAGTTTGTACCCCACTTCCCCTCCGTGGTCTCCCCCGCCGCCCGCCCCGCAGGCGTCCTCCCCATCGGCCGACGACCAGCCGTACACGACGCACGGCCAGTTGCTGGTGCGGTACCCGGAGGAGATGCACAACGCCGTCCGGCCGCGGCCCCCGGCGGTGTGGCCGGTCGCTGCCTTCACCGTCTTCTTCGGCCTGCTCGGAGCGATCTCCGCGGCCCGGCGCGCGGGACAGGCCCGGCGTAGCCGCAACAGCTCCACGCCCTACTGGGTCACCTTCGTGGTGACGCTGGCCGTCTCCGGTGTGCTCAGCCTCGTGGTCGCCGCCTCGGTGGCCGTGCCGGCCTATCTGGCGCTGCGGGAATCGGCGGTCACCGCCACCGTGCGGTCCAACCTCGTGCACGACGGCCGGCTGAAGACGCTGACCGGCGCGTCCGCCAGCGCGGCGACCTGCGCGACCGCCGGCGCCCGTGCCGCTGACGGCCTGCGCGAGTACGCCTGCCTGTTCACGCTCGCCGACGGCCGGACCGGGACGATCGAGGTCGCCGCCGACATGGACGGCAACTGGCAGCCGGCGAAGTGACCTCGCGAGGACGTGACCTCGCGAGGACGTGACCTCGCGAGGACGTGACCTCGCGAGGACGTGACCTCGCGAGGACGTGACCTCGCGAGGACGTGACCTCGCGAGGACGTGACCTCGCGAGGAC